>JAWXTU010000087.1:0-9291 GCA_044433285.1 bacterium
ACATTTTCATCACCAGGCACTATAGCCATAAAATCAGACGCCTGACCATCTACACCATCGCCATCTTCTTTATAGCACCAATACCAAACAACAAATTGGGCATTATCTGCGCTCCATAACGATGACCCACCACTATTAAGATATATAGTCTCCTCAGTGGTTTGCGAAAAGATTGGCAATATAGATAATATCACCACAATAAGAATAGATAATTTTTTCATATTCCACGGTAAAATATTTAATAGAAAATCGTTAAGATTTCTCTATTAAAAAAGATTTTCGATTAAGGTCTATTTTCAACAGCAAAACCTCACTCTACAAAATTTGTCGAGTAAGGCTCAGCTTTATACTTTTATATTCCAGGTATATCTCTTACCCTCAAACTGTTTCTTATCTAAATTTATAGATAATATATGGTATAAGCAATAATAGCAACAACAAGTTAGAGCCTAGAGGACCATCAACAAGATTGTCATCTCTTACCGCACGAGTTGCAGCTTGTTCACCTGCCGATGTAGAGCTGTAGCTATCAAAAGAGCCACTAACCGTTTGAGCAGAGAATGAAGTTGACGCAGAAGAGGTGTTATGTGATGAAACAATATTACCACTACTAGTACCACCACTAACCGTACTAATTTTTGCACCCGACAAGGTAGAGTTATTATGTCCACCACCCAAAATGCTCACAGATTTTGCTGCACCCGAAGTTGAATTAAAGCCATAAGTATTAGCAGATTTTTGAGTATTATTACTATACACACGATCTATTGGAGAATAATAAGATTCAGCTCTTATTATATTATCCCCACCTACTGACTTGCCATTCAGCGTTGCACCAAAACTTGCTTTACCATAAGATATCTTACCGGGCTGAACTGTATTTGCACCTTTAAATACCCCAAGAGAGACAAATAAGACTACAACTACCAATAATACCGATAAAAATCCGATTACAGTATTCTTCATAAACTATATTTTATTTTTAATTATTTACTATTAATTTATACGATTGACCCTCAACACTCAATATATAGATACCACTATTTAAACCATTGATAGTGATATTTGATTGTCCTGATTTATATATATTTACTAACTGACCTGTAGTAGTATATAGATAAATTGGAGCGTTGCTATTAACATTTTCTACTACGATAGAACCGCTTTGAGTATAGACAGACAAGTTATCCGATGTAGTATCTACACAATCATTACCAGTAGTAACATACGAAGAGGTTATCACGCGATATTCGCCAGTGATATATCCAGCTGCCTCAGTGGTGAATGTAACACTATTTGACACCTCAGAACTGTTAACATCTTCAATCATATATTGGTTAGACTCCAACGATAGAGTATATTCACCTGCCGATGGAGTATAAATTTCAAGATAGATAATATCCGATGCCTTATAAGTGCGAGTGTTCACAGCCAAATCATATCCTTTATCGAGGATATAAATTTGAGGTATCTCGCTAGTGAAGATTTTCTCTAAGTCGCAACCAACAGTATAATTTGGCATATCTTTCTCTACAAATATCGCAGTAGTTTTATCCACCACCTCATCGTTTTGCATCAATTTCACCACGATATAATCTTCTGTAGCAGCAGAGGCAGCCAACATTGGTGCGCTAGGAGCTTTCGAAAGATTTGCAGTATAATCAAAACTTATTGTACCATTATCTGGCACTTGCACTAAGAAAGCATAGAATGGAGTGAACCCAAAATCGCCTTCAGCAGTATTAAATTGATAATATCCATATCCATCAGCATTAGGATAAGAGACAGACATATAACTATTGTTATTTTCGCTATTAACAGAAGATGTATAAGATATCGAGTTGCTATAGACAGCATAGTTAGGCACAGAAACTAAGTTCCACCCCTTGCGTAGATTAGCTTTTTCACGGTTATCCTCATCATCTAATGTTACTACAGTAGCTGTAACCGCCAAAGACTCATCATTTTTCAACTCCACATCATAACCATTGAATGTGAAAGTACATTCAAGTATATTTTCTCTCTCAGTGTAAGAAGTACCATAATAACCAAATCCTATAGCGTAACCTTTATTCGCTTTTAATTCAGAGCCATATGCAACATCTGTCCAGCTATTGGCTACAGATGTATTATTCCAATTATTCGCATATGTAGCTTCATTATACTCACGAATTACCCACACCCAATTAGAGTTATCAGTACCGTACATATCACTAGTTAATGTATTGCCACCTGCATCCACTGCGGTAATATCACTAAATTCGCAATCAAAAGGAAGAGAGAAATAGTAGAATATTTCATCATCAACAGTTTTTACAAATTTTAATGTACTTGCAGTGATTGAACCTGTTGAGAAATCAATTGTAGCTACATCATTGATGTAGCTATTAAGAGTTAGTTCATCAACAATAATTTCCACATCATCAGCTACTATTAATGATCCATCTTCACTGATTGTTAAGTCTGAAACAACTGTTGATTCTGTTATCTCAGTTTCAGCACTTACCTCCACTGTTTCTGTATATGTAATTTGTTCAAGTGCATCATAAGCCTCTTCTAGTGCTGATTTCGTTTCATCTATTTCATCTTGAGACGATGCATACGCTGCAAAAGTTTCGTATGCGCTCTCGTATACCTCAACATATGCTTCATACGATGCAGCTGAGTATGTTTTATTAGTATCAAACACTGGATTAGTACCATCATTATATGCTGCTGTATAATCTGCACCTTCAAGCATATCTCTTAATTCCGCACGGAATGTGATTGTTGATGTTGTATTTGCTGTGCCATCATCTTCATATTCTAACCTCACACCTGAAGCATTAACCCAAAGTTCTACATTATCATATAACCAACCATAACTATATAAATAAGAAGTTATATCTATCGCATCTGTTGTATATACAGATTCTGAAGCAGTTCCATTATCATTATTTATAATTACACCAATTTTAGTGTAATTCTCAGCAAACTCATTTTGAAGAGTTAATTTATTCCAAGACACTTCATCGTAAGTCTCTTCACTATCTCTTATATCACCAGGCCAAGTATCAGTTAATTTATAGTCATATGAGTCACCCGACTTCTCTTGCCATACATATAATGTTTGGTAATCTTCTCCACTAAGAAAATAATAGAAAGTCATTTTACGCTCAGAAATTTCCAATTCAGAGTAGGTAAAATTATTGTTATCATCATCACCATCATATATCACATATGTTTTTGACGAGCTAACACCAGTAATGTCTACAGTTTTTTTTGCTGCTGCATCATTATTCCAAGAGTCACCATCAGTAAATACAATAGAAACATCATCACCATAATACCCCGATATATCATATGTATACCAATCACTATCATCTATTTGAATCATTTCAGCAGGATAAGAGCCTACAGAGGTACCGTAATCATCCCACCAATAAATACCAACATTTCCCCACGATTCTTCTGTACATTTGGCTTTGATTGTTATCGGCTCTGACACTTTAAATACTTCAATATCAACAGTTTCAGATACAGAATTTGATTCCTCAGTAGCTGTTACAGTAAAAGAGTATGTACCAGTTTCTGTTGGAGTATATGGCATAGTACATGTTGTAGTACTAGTCGCACTAGGAGTTTTCACCTCAAATGTAATGGTGGGATTGGTAAATCCATCAGGAGTAGCAGTGATAGTAAGAGACTCGTTTACAAAAGCTGCACTTGGAGCATCAACTGTTATACTACTGTATGTTACTTCAGTATATGTGTTCCATGAGCCTCCACCATCATAAGAAGTCATAATGTAATAATTTCCATCAACTGAAAGATCACTAGTCTGCTTCCATATATTAGAAAAAGAAACAGAAGTAGCACCATTCTTTAAACGTATGAAAATCACTTTTTCAAAATCAGCATTTATTGTAGTTTTATACACATAATCTTCACCCTGCACTAATTCCATAATGTCAGAAAAACCATCACCGCTAGTACCGCCATAATAATAAACACCAAAAAGGTTCCCATCTCCAGTCCACCAACAATTTTCTACATTCAAATAAATAGTTGTTTCGTCCCCAAAACTTGGCAGAGCGAACAGCATCGCCAAGATAAATGTATAAATCTTTTTCATATCTTTATAGTATTTTTGAGCTACATAAAGAGCTCTTGTAGTTAAGCATAATTTTTCAATCGACAAAATTAATAATTTATTACAAAATACCCAAATAATTCTGAGATAAAATTACAGTTTTGTTACATTTAATTTAAACTATTCGCATCTAGCAGAGCTCAAAGATACAATACTGATTACCAACAACTTACAGCACCATAAAAATCAAAAACAAGCTCATCAAACAATATAAACCTAGATATCAAACAGGAAAAACACCATTTAGTGCAAAGAAGTGAGAAAATTTTTCATAAAAAAAACGCATTTTCTTTGAGAAAAATGCGTTTTTTTATGAAAAATTTTACGGTTTACACCACTCCAGAGAAGCCCATAAATGCCATAGCAAGTAGACCAGCTACTACTAGCGCAGTTGGGATACCCTCCATACCCTTAGGGAGTTTGGTGAGAGATAGTTGCTCGCGCAAGCCTGCAAAGAGCACAAGCGCAAGTCCAAAACCAATAGAGGTGGCAAAGGCAAATACAACACTCTCGAGCAGGTTATAATCCTTTTGCACACACATAATTGCCACACCAAGTATGGCACAGTTGGTGGTGATAAGCGGCAAGAAAACCCCAAGTGCTTGATAGAGCGCAGGAGAGATTTTTTTAAGGATAATCTCTACGAGTTGCACCAATGTGGCAATCACCAAAATATACGATAGGGTTTGGAGATAACCAATCTCTAGTGGATCGAGCACGAAGTGCTGCAAAAGATATGTAAATATTGTTGCGATAATCATTACGAACGCAACGGCAGCAGTCATACCAAGTGCGGTATCAATCTTTTTTGATACACCAAGAAACGGACAAATTCCGAGAAATTGCGACAACACTATGTTGTTCACAAATATAGCTGAGATAATTAATACGAAGTAGGTCATTGTTTTTTCAATTTATTGATTACTGCAATTAGATATCCAAGTGCGATAAATGCACCAGGGGCAAGTACAAAGACTAGCATACCATACATTTCTGGAAATAGGCGGAACGAGAATACCACGCCTGTACCGAATAGTTCTCTGATTGCACCTAAAAGTGTTAGTCCGAACGTAAAACCGAGTCCCATACCGATACCGTCTAGCATCGACAAAAATGGGTTGTTTTTAGCTGCAAATGCCTCTGCACGACCGAGCACGATACAGTTTACTACGATAAGCGGAATGAAGAGTCCGAGCGCATCGTAAAGCGCAGGCACATAAGCCTCCATCGACATTTGAACTATAGTTACGAATGCTGCAATCACCACGATAAACGATGGAATACGTACTTTGTCGGGAATTACATTTTTAAGGCACGAGATAACCACATTTGAACAGATAAGCACAAATGTAGTTGCCAAGCCCATACCCAAACCATTAAAAGCTGAAGTGGTAGTACCAAGTGTAGGACACATACCGAGCAGCAACACAAAGATTGGGTTCTCTTTGATGAGTCCGTTGAAAAGGGTTTTTAAATTATTGCTCATTGCTTAAAATATTTTGAGTGTTTAACGTATCAACTTCTACTACAGTTTCTGTTTCAGGCTCTATTTCTGGAGCTACTTCAGCATCTCCTCCTGCCACTGCTGTTGCGCCCGATATAGTGTCTACTTCGGTAGTATCTGTGACAACAGATGTAGCGCCCGACATTGTATCTACCTCTGCACCAGTGGTGATATTACCATCAATTGCTGCAAACACCTCAAATGCTTGTGAAACAGCAGCAAGGAATGCACGAGAAGAGATTGTAGCAGCTGTAATAGCATCTATATCGCCACCATCTTTACTCACACGTAATGCGCCATTGGCAGCATTTCGTCCGCGCACGTCCGAACGCTCTTTAAACCAGAGGTCGGCTTTGGTACCAAGTCCTGGAGTTTCGATATTCTGCAATACTGAATATTCAACGATATTGCCTTGCATATCAAGTCCTACCATCACTTTTAGGTCGCCAGAGAAACCAAGTGCTGAGGTCTCAACTGCCATACCCACTTTTTCGCCTACTGCATTGTAAGCAACAACTACAGCATGCCCGTTGATATCTATTGCCTCGTCGATACGATCGTATTCGGGCAATACCGATTTGATTGCAGCCTCTTGTTTAGCAAGTTTTGCTGCGCTTATAGGCTCTTCTGTAACTTTGTACATCGCACCCAAACCACCTGCTGCAATAAGAGCAATAGTGGTGAGCACTAGAGTCATATTAAGGAATGTTGATTCTAATTTTTTCATTGTTCTTATTACGCTTTAGCCTTTTTAGTTTTACCAAATCGGGTAGGTTTCACATAGTTGTTGATGAGCGGAGTGGCTGCATTCATTATAAGAATTGCAAACGACATACCCTCTGGATAGGCACCCCACAAACGGATTACGCTAGTGATTGCACCAATACAAAATGCAAATATCACCTGTCCTTTAATAGTCATCGGCGATGTTACATAGTCGGTTGCCATAAATATTGCACCAAGCATCAAACCACCGCTGAGGATATGCACTACTGGTGAGGCATATGCTGTTGGGTCGATAAGATAGAAAACACCTGTAATTGCAAACACTGTAAGTATTGTAACTACTGGTATATGCCAAGAGATGGTGCGTGTGGCAAGGAGATATATAAATCCTATGAGCAGTGCAATGGCACTTATTTCACCGAGCGAACCTCCCATATTTCCCATCGCCATATCCATTGCTGTTGGTAGCGCATCTGGCGCACCTTTTATAATAGATAATGTGGTTGCACCTGTCTCTGCATCGAAATAGTTGAATACGCTATTCATTGCTATCGGACGGGGCCAGGTGGTCATTTGTGCTGGGAATGAGATGAGCAGGAATACACGACCCACTAATGCAGGGTTGAAAGGGTTGTTACCCAAACCGCCAAAGGTCATTTTTCCAACTCCGATAGCCACTAATGCACCGATAACGATAATCCACCAAGGGAGATTAGAGGGCAGGTTGAACGCTAACAAGAGACCTGTAACTACTGCCGACCAGTTACCAAGTGTGCAACTGCCTTTGAGTAAAAATTTCTGGATTAGAAACTCGAATAGAAGGCACGACCCAACGGAGATAAGCGTAACGCATAAAGCTCCGAAGCCAAAGAAATAGAACGAAGCCAAAAGGGCTGGAATAAGTGCAATGATTACATTGAGCATATTGCGCCTAACGCTATCGCCACTATGAATATGGGGTGATGGTGATAATTTAAGCATACTATTGTTGATTTATTTGTTTTAGAGGAGTTTATAGCTCCCTATTATGTTTATTATTGATATTATTTTTGCGAACGCGCACGCATTATACCTCCCACTGTTGCTTTACCCAAGCGGATATAGTCGAGCAGCGGTTTGTGAGCAGGGCATGTGAATAGACAACTACCGCACTCGATACAATCCATCACCTGCTCACGCTCTAGTCTGTCCCACTCTCTGAGTTCTGTAAGTGTAGACAATAGATAAGGTTCTAGTGCCATAGGACACACCCCTACGCATTTGCCGCAACGAATACAGTTCTCCTCTTGTTGGCGAGTAGAATCTTTTGTAGACATAAACAACAGACCCGAAGTACGTTTGGTGGTACCTGCCTCTAGCGTATTGATTGCGCGCCCCATCATTGGTCCGCCCATAATCAATTTGCCAATATCCTCTGGCATACCGCCTGCCGCCTCTATAATATCTGTAACTGGCATACCAAAGCGCATACGATAATTGTGTGTTTGCTCTAGTGTTGCACCTGTATATGTGATAATTCTGTCGATAAGTGGTTTGTTTTTTTGTACTGCTTGATATACTGCATAACAAGTTGCCACATTTTGCACTACAGCACCTACCGAAATTGGTAGAGCACCGCTAGCCACTTGTCTGCCTGTAACAGCCTCAATGAGTTGTTTTTCGCTACCTTGTGGATAACACATTTTTAGCGGACACACTTCGATGCCGAAATGGCGAGTAGCAACACTTTGGAATAGCTCGATAGCATCTTTTTTGTTGTTCTCGATACCAATTACTGCACGCTCCACGCCTACGGCTTTCATCAAAAGCATAATACCCACAAAAATCTCCTCGGCATGTTCGAGCATCAAGCGGTGGTCGCAAGTAAGATATGGTTCGCACTCTACTGCATTGACTACCAACACCTCAGCTACATTGCCTGGAGGAATAGATAGTTTTACTTGAGTTGGAAAACATGCACCACCTAAACCTGTGATACCTGCATCGCTAATTTTTTGTATTATCTCTTTTGGCTCTAATTTGCAGATACGCACTAAATCATCGGTGCGCGAAATTTCTGGCATCCACTCGTCGCCCTCTACTTTGATAAAGATTGACGGAGCTGGTTGTCCCCACGAGTCTACACTATTCTCTACTTTTTCAACCGTACCGCTATATGGCGAGTGAACATTAGCACTTACAAACCCACCTGCTTTAGCAATGAGTTGTCCCACAAGCACTTTATCGCCTTTGGCTACTACTGGCACAGCAGGTGCACCAATGTGTTGGCTAAGTTGCAAGATTGCTTTTTTTGGTAACGGTAAATTCTCAATAGCCATATTAGCCGAGAATTTTGAATCATTTGGGTGAACACCCCCAATCGAAAACGTTTTCATATTATCTATCTGGGTTATAAGTCTAATGACGATTGATTTTTATTTTCTACTTTTTTTCTTGGAGCTGTTTTAGGTTTTACCTCTCTTTCGCGAGGTACAACTCTCAACTCTGGATCGATGAGCTCAGTTACATCAATATTATCTGGTATCTCTACTACATTGATATCTGATACTGGAGTTGCTGTTGCTGTTTCTGTTTCTGTTGCTGTTGTTGGAGCAGCAGTTGGAGCTGCCTCTTCTACAGCAGGAGTTTCTTCAGCAGTTGGAGTTTCTTCGATAGCAGGAGATTTGATTTTTGTCTTTATTTCGGCAGGAGCCTCTTCTGGTTTAACCTCTATTGCTATAACCTCTGGCTCTGCAACTATTACTGGTTCAACAACCTCTTTCACAACCACTTTAATCTCTTCTTGCTCTGGCATTGGAGTAACAGGCGCAACTGGTTTTACTGGGGCTGCGACAACTGGTTTTGCAACTTCAGGTTGAGGAGTAATTGTTTCTACAGAGGCAGGAACAGGAGCTGGTTCTGCTACAACTGGTTTTGCAACTTCAGGTTG
>JAWXTU010000088.1:0-9157 GCA_044433285.1 bacterium
CAGACCATGGTTTGTGGTTTGTCAAATTTAAGCAATATCTCTAATTTAGTAGATAATGGGTTCTTATACTAAATTTTGAGGCGTAAATATAGAAAATAGAACCCACCTTAAATTAATAAATTTATATAACTATGGAAAAAAATAATCTATTACAAGAGGTGATGGTTAAGGCAGAAAAATGGCTTAACGGAAACTATAGCGACGAGGCTAAATCAGAAGTTAAAAGAATGGTTGAGGCTGAAGATAAAACTGAATTAATCGAAAGTTTCTACAAAGATTTAGAGTTTGGTACAGGAGGTCTTCGTGGTATCATGGGTATAGGTTCTAACCGTATGAATATTTATACTGTTGGTGCAGCAACTCAAGGTCTTAGTAATTATCTTAATCGTGAATTTGCAGGTGAAGAAATTAGTGTGGTAGTTGGTCACGACTGTCGTAATAATAGTCGTTTGTTTGCTGAAACAACTGCTAATATATTTTCGGCTAATGGTATTAAGGTTTTTTTGTTTGAAGATTTGCGTCCTACTCCAGAAATTTCATTTGCAATACGCCATTTCGGCTGCAAAAGTGGAGTAGTGGTTACTGCGTCTCACAACCCTAAAGAGTATAATGGATATAAAGCCTATTGGGCTGATGGTGCGCAAATTATCGCTCCACACGACACAAATATTATCGATGAGGTTACAAAAATCACCGACCCAACAGAGATTAAATTTGACGCTAATCCAAGTCTAATTCAAATAATCGGTGAGGATGTTGATAAGGTGTTCCTAGAAAATGTAAAAACTGTATTCTTGTCGCCTGAGAGCATCGAGCGCAATAAGGATATGAAAATTGTCTTCACTCCAATTCACGGCACAGGTATAACTCTTATCCCTAGATGTCTTAAAGAGATTGGTTTTGAGAATGTTACCGTTGTTGAGGAACAAGCAGTTATTAGTGGTGATTTCCCAACTGTTAAATCTCCAAACCCAGAAGAACCAGCTGCGCTTGATATGGCAATAAACAAGGCGAAAGAGATTGATGCTGACATTGTTATGGCTTGCGACCCAGATGCCGATCGCTTGGGTATTGCTGTTAAAGATGATAGGGGCGAGTGGATTCTCATCAATGGTAATCAACTTTGCATAATGTTCACATATTATATCCTTCGTCGTCGCAAAGAGTTAGGACTTCTTACTGGCAATGAGTTTATGGTAAAAACTATTGTTACTTCGGAACTTATCAAGGATATTTGCGAGAAATTTGTAACTCCACTTCTCGATTGCTATACTGGATTTAAGTGGATTGCAAACGAAATTCGCAACCGCGAAGGTGTGATGAAATATATTGGTGGTGGCGAGGAGAGTTATGGCTATTTACCTGCTGATTTTGTGCGCGATAAAGATGCCGTTTCTGCTTGTGCATTGGTTGCCGAAATGACTGCTTGGGCTCTTGATAATGGAAAATCTATCTACCAATTGGTACAAGATATCTACGTGGAATTTACATATAGTCGCGAAAAGGGTATCTCTGTTGTGCGCACTGGCAAAAGTGGAGCAGATGAGATTAAGGCTATGATGAATAATTTCCGTACTAATCCTCCAGTCGAAATAGCTGGTTCTAAGGTTACTTTTGTTAAGGATTATGACTCACTAGTTGGTTTGGATGTTGTTACAGGCGAGAAATCTACGCTTGATTTCCCATGTCCATCTGATGTATTGCAATTCTTTACCGAAGATGGTACAAAAGTTAGTGTTCGTCCTTCGGGCACTGAGCCAAAAATTAAGTTCTATATAGAGGTGCGCGGCGAGATGAATAGTCGCGATGAGTATGCTGGTTGCGACGAAATGGCTGTGGCTAAGATAGATGCAGTGCGTGCTTCGTTAGGAGTATAGCATTCAGGGTTTTAGAAGTCCCCTTTAATGATTTAATTATAAAAATTATGGAATATAGACGATCAGGCAAGAGCGGTTTGCTCTTGCCGGTGGTTACTCTTGGGTTGTGGCACAATTTTGGTACTAATGATAATTATCACAATATGGTTGATATGTTACATACAGCCTTTGATAATGGTATAACTAGTTTTGACCTAGCCAATAATTACGGACCGCTACCAGGTGCTGCCGAAGAGAATTTTGGGAGGATACTCAAGAGCGATTTTGCTTGGCATCGCGATGAGATGATTATCACCTCTAAGGCTGGATTTAAAATGTGGGAAGGACCATACGGCGAGTGGGGCTCGCGTAAGTATATTATGGCTAGTATCAATCAGTCTCTCAGACGATTGCAGCTTGAGTATGTGGATATATTTTATTCGCACCGCGAAGACCCAAACACACCGCTCGAGGAGACTATGCAGGCTCTAGCTGATATCGTGCACCAGGGCAAGGCTCTATATATCGGACTCTCCAACTACTCTCAAAAGGGGTTTGAAAAGGCTTGCAAAATTCTCAAATCATTAAGTCGTGTGCCTGTTGTATATCAAGGCAAATTCTCTATGCTGGCGCAAGATGATGCAACTGATATGATTGAGAGTGTGGCTAAAAACAACTGTGGTTATGCTGCCTATTCGCCATTTGCTCAAGGACTTCTGACCAACAAATATCTCAATGGTGTTCCAGAGTCGTCTCGAGCTGCAAGTTCTAGCCCCTTTTTGCATGCTAATGATATAACAGCTGAGAGGATTGCTCTGCTGAATCAATTAAACGATATTGCTAAAGAACGCAATCAATCGCTTGCGCAAATGTCTGTAAGTTGGCTTTTGAGCGATAAACGTATGACCTCGATTGTTATGGGGGCAAGTTCGTCAGACCAAATTAGAGATGCTATCGGATCGCTATCTAGCGTTGATTTTAGTAAAGAAGAGCGAGCTAAAATAGACCAAATAACCCAGCAATATTGGGGGTAGTTAGGCGAAATACATTTGTCATTTTTTTTGTTATATCTTTCTGTTTTTAAGGTTTTTTTATTCGACAAAAAAGCTAATATCACTATAAAAATGATTTTTTTTGATAATAATTGAGTCGGATATATGATAATTTTATTGTATATCCGACTCAATTATTTGTTTATCAGCCAATTATCTTTTCGGGGCTATTTTTTGTATTTATATTTCATATTGCTTTGGCGTGAAAGAAAAAATATGTATATTTGCAGTGTAATGTAGAATGTTCAAACTATAATTTTCTGAAAATGAAAAAAAATCTAATAAACCAATTTTATTCGTCTATTTTAGGACGCTTAATGTTCCTCTCTGTTTTGATGCTATCAATGCAACAGGTAGTAGCGCAAATACCGTATTCGTGTGATTTCTCAGATCCAACAGAAAACGCCAATTGGTTGCTAAATCTTAATTGCACCTCGTCATATCCTAATTTGTGGTATATTGGTAACCCTGGTGAGGCTGATGCAGATGGTGTTGCAGATGGCAACTTTTTGTATATGTCTAGCGATGGCGGACTTACCAATTCGTACGATGGTACTGCGAATATAGTAATGTCATACCGCACGATCAATTTTGATGAGGTTGGTACATATGATTTGGGGTTTGATTGGAGAGCGTTAGGTGCTCGTGATGTAACAACAGATCCAGAGACCGGAGAGCAAACTGTCGTCGGAAACACAACTGCAGAGTTATTTGTATTGTTCTATCCTGAGTCGTTGATAGGTGTAGTTGACTTAAAATCTCAGTTGTCATATACAGATGTTGAGCCTTTTTCGTTTATGTGTAAACTAACTTTTAATGGTGATACACTAAACAAATCTCTTTATGGTTGCGCTGATTGGACACATGCTACCTCTCAGATGTCTATAGGAAAGGGTAGTACTGGTAATTATCGCCTTGTTTTTGTGTGGGCTAATAAAAAGGCTACAGCTTACCCTCCAGGTGGTTCTATAGATAATATTGAGATAGCTAAAGCATCGTGCGGTATGCCGCAAGATGCAGATGCTTATAGTTTGGATAATGAGGCTACATTTACTTGGACAGGTACCGCCGATTCTTACGAATTGCAATACTCTATAATTAATACTTATAATTGGACTACGATACCTGGTATTCCAGGAGATCCCACTGCTAGTGTGCAGAAATATGTTGCGAGTAATGTGCCTAATGGTATTTATGATGTTAAAATTAGGTCGATTTGTAACACAGATGACCCTCTGGTTTCTGATACTTCTGTATGGGCTTCGTTTACAGAGATTTTTGTATATGAAAAAGAGTGTGTGGATTATATAAAACTTGATAATGCATATTGTACTACAGGTAGTTTTGGTGATCCATATAGTTCATCAGGTCGTGTCAATTTTGGATATGAGTCATCATATAGCCGTCATACTCTTCACTACGATCAAACTGAGTATGACCCTCGTACCAACTATGGATTAAAAACGGTGCCAGATGATGCAGTCGCATCTGTTCGTTTGGGTAACTGGGAGGTTGAAGCACAAGCGGAGTCTATTACTTATGACTATGTTGTAGATACAGCATATGCATCTATTATGCTTATGAAATATGCCGTAGTGATTGAGGCTCCAGGTCACGGAGCAGACCAAGATCCTAAATTTGAGTTGGAGATTCTTGATGAAGACGGAACTTTGCTAGATGCTACTTGTGGTACTGCTGATTTTACAGCAACAGGTGTTACAGCAGGCGAGAATGGGTGGTCGGTCGCTTATACAGGAACTACAGAAGTCTATTGGAAAGATTGGACAACAGTAGGTCTTAATCTTAACGATTATCATGGTAGAACTCTGCAAATTCGTCTTACTACTTACGACTGTGATATGAGTGCTCACTATGGTTACGCTTACTTTACTCTTGGGTGTACCGTTGATGCTATTGCAGGTATAGCTTGTGGTGCTGAGGTTAACGACTCGTTTGTTGCTCCAGAAGGTTTCTACTATAAATGGTACAAGAAAAGTGATGCATCGCAAACAGCTCTAGGTTATGATAGGGTTTATTATCTTAAAGATCTTAATGATACTGCAACATATTGTGTTGATGTTATTTATCCTACAGATTCTCGTTGTCAATTTACACTCGAAGCTCAAGCAATTCCTCGTTTCCCTGTAGCTCAGTTTTCTTATGATCACACACCAGAAAACTGTCAAAACAGAATTACAATATATAACGAAAGTTTCATAGAGTTGTTTGGTGTGAAATCAGACGATCTGGTAGAGGATTGTTATTGGAATTTTGGTGGTGGTACTGAGTTTTATAGTATGGATAGTACCTTAGTGGTAGATTATCCTGATGAGGGGTATCGGGGTTCTGTAACCTTGACCGCATATGTGGCAGATCAAATGTGTGATAGCTCTATTACGGTGGATATATATGTTCCTGCTATTAGTAGTGTAACTGAAATAACCGAGATAATTCTATGTCAAGGTGATTCTGTATTTGTGTCGGATTATGTAGCTGATAATGATTCTATCATAACTACTTCTGGCGATTATTCTTATTCTACCAAATCTGCATATTCTGGTTGCGATAGCACGCTAACGCTAAGGGTGGTTGTGGTGCCAACATATAATGAAACTATTGAAATTTCGTTGAAAACCACAGAGACGTATCAACACGAAGGGGAATCTGAAATATTATCAGAACCAGGCGATTATCCTTATTATTATCAAACGGTAGATGGTTGCGATAGTACTGTTACTATTACAATAAATATGTTTGACGCTCTTGATGCTGTATTTACCCAAATGGGTGAGATTTGTCACTTAGATGATTCAATTGCTATACCTATTAATATAATGGCAGGTTCAGTTGATACTATTATATTTACATACTCTCAAGAGGCTCTACTTGCAGGGTTTGTTGATATGTTTGATGTTGATTTTCATCAAAATTTCGATACATCAGGTGTATATGTGATACCGATGCCCGAAAATATATTACCGGGTGCGTATGATGTTACTATAGATTTGATTGACTTTGTTAAGGAGTTTGATACAGATGTAACTCAAACTCTCACTTTTGATGTTCGCTATGATACTTGTATTTTGGCTCAAAGATGGTTAGACGTAATTGGTGTGAAAAATGAAAATTATAATGATTGTGGCGGCTTAGGTGCAAGTTTTAATTTCTCAGAGTTTCAATGGTATCAAAATGATAATGTGATTGAAGGAGCTACTGGGTCAAACTTATATGTGCCAGAAGGATTAGATTTAAGTTCGTATTACACAGTGCGTTTGGTGAGATCTTCGGATGGTGTTGCTCAATACACTTGTCAACTGATTCCTAGTAGCTTTACTGGATCTGACAATGTAAATGTATCGTCTGTTGCCACTACTCGTACGCTTTTCGAACCAAATGAAACTGAATATCTTGAGGTTGATAGTGATGTTACAATTAGATTCTGGTCGGTTCTTGGTAGAGTAGTCAGCCAACAAGTTGTTCCTGCTGGTGGTGGTTCAGTGCAAGCTCCATCAATTCGCGGTGTGTATATTATGGAGACAATTGTAAATGGAATGGTAAATTCTACTACAAAAATCATTGTAAAATAGTTGATTGATAATATGTTATTTATGAAGAGATTTTTTTTAATACTAACCTTAGTGTGTGCAGTAGTTGGATTGCAGGCAGCAGATAATATACCCTATTACCATAGCTTCGAGGATTCACAGGTAGCTGAAAATGCTAATTGGGTGTTGAATCCTGCTAATATAACGTTGTACAATTTTTGGTGTGTGGGTGATGCGTTGTCTAGTGATGGTAGTAAAAGTATGTATATGAGTCTTGATGAAGGGGAGACTCATAGTATTAAAGGAACACAAGCTAATACTATTCTTGCTTATCGTGTGTTTGATATTGCAGAGCCAGGTACTTACGATCTCTCTTTTGATTGGATGGCTTTGGGTGAGGGTACTAGTGCCCTTTATGTTGCTTGGATTGACGATGAAACGGAGTATGTAGTGTGTAATAATAGCAATTCACTTATATCAATAATAGCTAACAACAATTTAACTACAGAGAGCGGGGCAACTGCTATGCAGCTCTCATCTGTATGGCAAAATGAGATAACGCAGATTGAGGTAAAAGAAGGTAAGAAGTACAAATTAGTATTTGCATGGTATAATCCTAGTACTAGTCTAGTAAAAGATCCTCCAGGAGCTATAGATAATATCTCTATTACATCAAGGAATTGCACCCGTATTGCAAATTTAGAAGTCGATGCCTCTGGTACAACCGCCAATGTAAGCTGGGAAGGTATAGCCGATTATGAATATGGTATAAAGTATAAAGCATACACAGATGCGACTTGGACTCAGACTACATCAACTACCACATCTGCTACCTTTTATAACCTTGCTAGTGGAGTCTATGATTTTGCGGTAAGATCAATTTGTAATGATGGTGATACTGGAGTTTGGGTCTATTTCGATAAGATATTAATTTATAATGCTCTTTGTATTGATTATATTGATTTAGAAGCGAGTACAGTTGTATGTACAACTGGTACAACAGGTAATCCGTATGCATCTCAAGGTGTTGTTGATTATGGTTATGATAGTAATTCCTCACGTCATACTGTCCATTTTGTACCAGGTGAGCTTGATGCTAATGCAATAGATGAAATTACAGGTTACCAATTATCCACTGTGCCAGAAGGAGAAGTGGCAAGTGTTCGTATAGGTAATATGGCTTCTGATGCAATGGCAGAGACAGTTACGTATCAGTATACAGTTGATTCTACAGTTGCACCGGTGTTGATGCTGAAATATGCTTTAGTGTTAGAGGCTCCAGGTCATGGAGTTGGTATAGACCCTGAATTTCAAATTAAGTTTTTAAATCAATTTAATCAAGAGTTGGGTTCTTGTACATCAGCTACTTTTACTGGTACAACTTCTAATGTTGGTAGTAATGGATGGTATAAGAGTAATGAAGGTACAAACGATATTGTTTGGAAGGATTGGACAACAGTTGGTATTAATTTGGCTATTTATCACGGTCAGACATTAAAAATTAGGTTAATAAATCTAGATTGTACTGCTGGTGGGCACTATTCATATGGTTATTTTACATTAGGTTGTTCTGAAGGTAAACTTGAGGGTGTAAATTGTGGTGATACTCCAACCGACTCATTCGTAGCTCCAGATGGGTTTGATTATAAATGGTATTTATTATCTGATGCCAGCAAAACAACTCTATCTACAGACAGAATTTTTTATGTGCCTGAAGATGATATCCAGACATATGCTGTTGATATGATGTTTCCAGAAAATAATAGTTGTTATTTTACCCTTACTGCTAGTGCAATACCTCGTTTCCCGAGGGCTGTGGCTTCAGTTGATTATAAAGCAGAAAATTGTCAATACACTGCGTATTTAAAAAATGATTCGTATATTTATACAGTGGATAATGATGGATACGAAGGGGTGTCAACTGAGACGTTAGAAGTTACTCATTGGATTTATCCAGATGGTACAACTGAAACTAATACTGAAATTGAGTATTCAATGCCTAGTGATGGCTCTACTGTATCTCTACAACTAGTGGCAAGAATGGGTTCTGGTTCTGGTATGTGTTCGGATACTATAACTGTAAACTTGCAAGCTCCTGTTTTACAGGATACAATTACTGAAATAAATTGGAAAATCTGCCAAGGTGATTATTTTAATTTTGCAGGAGAGCAATTAACAGAATCTGGTGAATATAGAGATTCTTTAAAATCAGATACTGGTTGTGATAGTATTATGATTTTAAATCTGCAGGTAATCGATAATATTGAAACTTATATTTCTGATACAATCTGTGCAAATGAGTCTTATCTATTTGGCGATACTATTATAACCACAGCAGGTACTTATGTAGATTCTTTGTCAAATTATCTAGGTTGCGATAGTACAGTAACTCTTGATTTAGAGGTGATTGATGTGCTATCATATCTGGCAACCGACGAGCTGATCGCTTGTGCAGACGATGGTGCAATTATGATACCAATCTCTATTGCTGGTGGTTCGGCTGACTCTCTATATGTAGAGTTTTCTGAAGATGCTTTGGCTCAAGGGTTTAGTAATGATTCTGTTACATACGAAAATGATATATTGACGATATATCCACCAGCAGACGTTAAACCAAATATCTATACATTTGATTTAACGCTTACAGATACACTCTGTGGGGCTATGACCTCACCTATTACTATTAATATATACTATCCATCAT
>JAWXTU010000089.1:0-9006 GCA_044433285.1 bacterium
ATGAGTTTTGGCACCGATCCAAAAGCAGCAGCAGAGGTAACCCGTGCCGTAAAAGCCGTAACCACCAAACCAGTATATATCAAACTGTCGCCAAATGTAACAGATATTGTAGCCATTGCCAAAGCGTGTGAAGAGGCAGAAGCCGACGGTATCTGCTTAATAAACACGATGCTAGGTATGCGAGTAGACATCAAACGTCGCAAACCAGTAATAGCCAACGTGATGGGTGGATTTTCGGGTCCAAGCATCTTCCCAATCGCTGTGCGCATGGTGCATCAGGTGAGCAAAGCGTGTTCAATTCCAGTAATCGGGTGCGGGGGTGTAGCTTCAGCATCAGACGTAATAGAGATGATGATGGCAGGCGCAACCGCAGTACAAATTGGCGCAATGAACCTCAAAAACCCATACATCTGCAAAGAGATAATCGAAGAGTTGCCGATATTAATGGAGTCGCTAAATATCGAAAAGTTAGAGGATATAATCGGAATTTGTTGATGGCGAGAGGAAACACTTATATACTATCCTTTAATACTCATATCAAAAGTTAATCCTTGCGCCATAGCATTGGCAATATCAATCTTTAACCCCTCATCAAAATCATCACATGCAACGATGTGCTCCATTATACGATACGAAAGTTCGTCGTCGATATGGCTTGCTGCAATATGATATATTATAGCCTCAAGTCGTTGCATAAATGTAAGTGCAGCCCAATGGTGCCCATTCTTATGCAAAAAATAGGCACCAATAGTCAAGGCAATACGTTTATTACCATCTTCGAAACAGTGCCCCGAACAAAATTTGAATACTATATAATTTAATTTGGCTACAAAATCTGGATAATAATCGTCATTTTGCACAAACTCCAAAAAACTCTCTATACGCTCTTGGTGCTTTACTCCAGACAAACCGCCACCGCTCCTTTTTATCGTTTTAGCGTATACATCAAGCACCTCTTCATAAGTGAAATATTTTATCTCTTTGTTACTCATCTTCAGCTTGTTTTAGGCGTTTAAGTGTATCTTGATTCTCTTCGAGTATCTTGTCAAAATCAACAGATTGATTACCTATAAAACGATCAAACTCCTCGGGTGAAACTGCTTTTAGATACTCTGCTATATTGCCATGATATGCATCTCTAAAGCATAAATCCCTAGATGACATTTTTGTACGAGCATCATATAAATAAGGAGATTGCATTGGGTGTTCTGCAAGATTATTGATAACCCGTTGAACGTCTTGCAATGTAAGTTTGCGATTGATATTCTCGCACTCTTTCTTTATCTCATACGCAAGCCCATTTTCAAATGATGATATAGCTAACAAAACTTCCGAATACATAGTATGACGAGAGTAATCAGTAGGTTTTAACTTCAGTAACTCTTTATATTCCTTTACATTTTCCTTAAAAACAGCCTTATATATCATATCCGTAACCTGCGCATATTTATTTGTATGATGACCATCTACACAATTATTTATCGCTACAGTTAAATTTTTTCTGTAATTCTCTTCTATCATTGCAGCAGGTAGATAATCCGCATCTCTACGATTGATATATTTCGTTCCCCCACCTATTTTCTTATTAATTGTAGAGATAACAATATCAAGTATTAGGCTACGCAGCTGTTTTGCCTTTTCGCTCTCAGTCAAAAGCATTCCAATATTAAGAAATGCTCTAAAATTAAAGAGCCCTAATTGCGTCGTTTTGCTTAGGACATAAATGTCCTGAGCAAATTGCAACTTAAACTGTTTCAACTGCTTACCCTCACATAAAAAATATCCATTAAAAGAAATTTCTTCAAAATTATTTTTCAAATATCTCCTAATGGTTCTCTCATCTATCTCATAAAATTCAGCAACCATTTTCTGTGTAAAATATAGTTCGTCATTAAATAATACACCTTTTACATCAAGATGATTACTTATAGCTTCGACCGCATATTTGTTATTCAATATATTTTGTCTCTCTATATTTGAGACTGTTAATTCTTTACTCATTATTCACTTTTTTAAATTAATTCTTCAACCTATTTTAACTGCATTATTTTGCTCTCCTCATTAATGAGGAGAGCAAAATATAACTCATTCTATTTCACACACTTATAGTAATATAATTTTTAAATTTCTCAGAATAAAGTGCCAAAGCAACCCAAAATTACAAATCATATCTTCGCGCGCTGACACATCAACTACGCCATTATTTTTATCTTTGCAAAGATACACATTTTTTACGTTATAACCGCAATAAAAATTACAAAAAGTGATAATCAACTAAATTATTAAAGTGCTGGTATTCCAAGCTACTACAAATTGTAGTAGGTTCTTTTCGCTCTCAGTCAAAAGCATTCCAATATTAAGAAATACTCTTAAATTAGAGAGCCCTAATTGCGGTGTATTCTTCCCGACATTAATGTCGGGAAGAAATTGTAACTTAAACTGATTCAGCCAATTACCCACACATAAAAAAAATATACAAGAACAAAATCTTTCATCCCTACCTGGGGACAAATTGTCCCTAGATAGATATTAAATTACCACTCACTCTCCCCCATTTTCACCAAATAATCTAACAATTTCATAAAAATAGAGTTAGAATTACCCAGATACCGCAATTTTTTTGTATCTTTGCAAAAAATATAGAGCGGAGGGGATTTTGATGCCCTCGAAACTCCAGATATTCAACATTATGAAACAGATAAAAGAGAAAAATATGATTTTCGGCATACGTGCCGTGATTGAAGCTATCGACGCTGGTAAAGAGATTGACAAAGTGTTTTTGCGCAGAGAGATGGGAGGCGAACTAGCCAAAGAGCTATTTGAGAAGATGAAAAACTTGCAGGCTCCTGTGCAACGTGTGCCGCTTGAAAAACTCAATAAACTCACAATGAAAAACCACCAAGGCGTGGTAGCATTTATCTCTTCTGTTGAATATCAACGCATTGACGATATTATACCAACGCTATACGAACAAGGCAAAGACCCATTTATCGTAATCTTAGATGGAGTAACCGACGTGCGCAACTTCGGCGCAATTGCTCGTACGTGCGAATGTGCTGGAGTAGATGCAATTGTGGTGCCAATGCGAGGTGGAGCAGCTGCAAATGCCGATGCTATTAAAACCTCGGCAGGCGCACTACACGTGATACCTGTATGCCGCGAAAACAGTCTTCACAACACTGTTTCGTATCTACAAAAATGCGGTGTGAGAGTGGTGGCAGCATCAGAAAAAGCCACTCATGACTACTCAAATGCTAACTATCAAGGTCCGCTTGCTATCATTATGGGGGCTGAGGATGTTGGTATCTCGCACGATATTTTGCGCATCGTAGATGATATGGTCTCTATTCCAATTTTGGGACAAATTGGCTCACTGAATGTATCGGTGGCAACTGGTATCGTGGTGTATGAAGCTGTAAAACAGAGAGTTTAAATTTCCAGATTTAGATGAACGTATTATACGAAGATAACCATATAATAGCTATCAATAAGGCTGTTGGCGATATTGTGCAAGGCGATAAAACTGGCGACAAGCCGCTCCCCGAATATATCAAAGCATATTTAAAGGAGAAATACAATAAGCCTGGCAATGTGTTTTGCGGTGTTACGCATCGCCTCGACCGCCCTGTGTCGGGTGCTGTGATTTTTGCAAAGACTAGTAAGGGTTTAGAGCGAATGAACCGTCTGTTTGCAGCGCATCGTGAGATACAAAAACGTTATTGGGCAATTGTTTTGGGGAGTCCAAAGCAGGATGAGGGGCATCTGGAAGATTGGCTTGTGAGAGTGGAGAAACAGAATAAATCGTATGCCTACGCCAACGAAAAACCCAATTCAAAATTTGCATCGCTCGACTACAAAGTACTAGCTCGCGGCGACAACTACTCGCTATTAGAGATTGATTTGCACACAGGCAGGCATCACCAAATACGCTGTCAGTTGGCGACTATTGGGCACCCAATCAAAGGCGATTTGAAGTATGGCGCGCCACGCTCCAACCCCAACGGCGGCATCTCGCTCCACGCACGCAGCATTGAATTTGAACACCCAATCAGCCACGAACAAATCTCAATCACCGCTCCCCTACCCAACGAACCACTCTGGAATGCGTTAGTAGGGATTGCGAAGAAAGGGTAAAAGCAATTGCTAAATATACACTAAAACAAATGATACTATGATAACAAAAGACAACATGAATAGTACATTCAAACCCGATGAAAGGGAAAGCAAAAACATAGAAAATAGTTTGACATCATTCAACAAACTAAGTGATTTATCTAGAAATAGCGAAGTCGTTTATTCTAGAGATGGTAAACTTTATAACAGAGATAAAGATGGAGTTGAAACTCAAATAGGTTCTACCCCACAAAAAATTACAGCAGAAAAAAGAATATATACGCTATGCCAACAAAAAGGTTAAGAATTTTTGCTGGTCCTAATGGATCTGGAAAATCAAGTATCCACAAAATTCTTATTGAAAATGGTGATATTAATCTAGGAATATTTGTGAATGCAGATGAGATTGAAAAACAATTAAAAAATTCTTTAATACTTGATTTTTCTAACTTTGGTATCAATCTTAATATAGAAAATTTATGCAATGCATACAAAGATAGTAAATTCTATATTCTTAGCAACGGAAAAAATATAATTAATAACATTCATGCAGACAAGAACAAATTAACTATAACAAGTAAAGAGTATATAAACTCATATTTCACCGCTTTTATAGCTGAATATATTAGAGTTGAAATGCTTGATATTGTTAATGTTATTACAATTGAAACTGTAATGTCGCATAAATCTAAAATAGAATATATAAAACTAGCTAAATCCAAAGGATACAGAGTATATTTGTATTTTGTAGCAACAGATAATGTACAAATTAATATCGCACGTGTTCAACAACGCGTTGAAAATGGTGGGCATACTGTATCAGAAGATAAAATAACTAGTAGATATCAAAGATGCTTAGAAAACTTATTTGAGGCTCTAACTGTATCTGATAGAGCATATATATTTGACAATAGTGAGTTATATAAACCCATATGGTGTGCAGAGTATGATGGTAAAAATGTATATTTAAAACACAGTGAATACCCTCAATGGATTAAAACATATCTTTTAAATAAAATAAATTAGGGGTACATGTATAGGACTATTTAGCCTACAAATATACCCCTATAACACACATTACTAACTACTTGAATAGTGAGAACTGTGTGAGGCATGTGAACTGTGAGAACTGTGAGATGAATGCGAACTATGCGAATAATGCGCAGCCAACAAATCACTTTCAGCAGAAAACTGTCCCAAAATTAATGGCTGATCTTGCTGTTGTTTAATAAGGTGTGCAACACTATTGCCGTTTGCAACTTTAGACACAACCCTTTCACCAACAGAAGTACAGAAACTTGCCCCCGCAATAAGTGCAGAAACAACTAAAAACATAATCTTCTTCATTAATACCTCCATTTTTAGTTAAACAATCCGTGAACTATTATATATCAACATTCTCTATTTTTACAATATGAGAACTATGACGATTTCTATTTGATTCAAAAAAACCTGCACAACTTCCTTTTAAAATACAACCCTCACATTCATCTATATATATATTCTTCCAACCAGAAATAGATTGAGGTGCAAATGAGCGTATTTTTTCAGGTAGTACGCATAACTGAGCATTATAAATAGATGTCTTTATACATCTGTCAGTAAGCAACAACACCGCCTCTTCTAATTCCTTATTATAATCATATGGATCTATCCATAATTCCTCTATGTTTTTATCTGCAAGCCCCATTGTTTCCATTTGCATAAATGCAACTTGTGCAACAAATGGGAAATTACGATATATAAATTCCGCTAATTGTGGCAATCTCTTATAATTCAACTTATGTACAACAATTCGTATTCCAATACGCTGATAAAATTGGGCTAGATTATATAAACCTTGAATAGTTTTATAAAAAGTATCTGCACCAACTATTTTATTATGCTCACTTGCAATATCCGAAAACAAAGGAATATCTATCTGCAAATCGTGATGTAAACATGATGCTAATTTCATAGTATACTCTCTATCTGCAAACTTTACACCATTAGACAATATACTTATAGCCGTTTTAGGTAATTGTTTTTGAATATGTTTAATTAAAAGAAATAATTTATCTCCAATCAAAGTTGGCTCTCCTCCTGTAATACCTATCTCTCTTGTCTTTTTATCAAACAGCGATATTAGCTTAAGATTAAAATCTGTTTTATCACTCTCATGCGTTATTGGCGGCTGAGGACACATAATACATCTATGATTACATCTCTCAGTTGCCATAATTGCATTATGTTCAGAATTGATTTCGTATAAAAAACTAATTTCTCCTTTCGTGTTTACTAGTATTACATCACCATCGTTAAATTCAGATATATCATCAACAATAATAGTTGGTTTAGATGAATTAATTTGTGAAGTTGATATAACTGCTTGATATCCACACCTATTATTAATAGGATCGAATCCAACATATATATACTTTGAGCGATTAAATATATTGAGTTCTTTTGTCGTAACTATACCTAATATTTCACTCCTTACATTTGAAGTTATTGATTTAATATTTTTCATAATGTAATTATTTTATCCATGACCAGAAGATTTTATTTATCTCTGGATCATTAAGTTTGATAAGTTCAAAAAGATAATTTAAGATAGATTTAGTCTTACGACACATCTCATTAGTTGGTCTGAAACCAATCATATCACCTTGTTCTGAAAAATTTCGTACAGGGTCAGCACCGCAATATGGTTGAAATACACACTCTGCACATTGAGGTAAACATTCAGTACAAGAAGACGCTATAATAGAATGTAGCAATTCACCATTAAACATCTCTTCGTAACTATTGTTAGAAACATTTCCTAAACAAAAATGAGTATTGCCAAAACGAGCCAACATGCGAGCCTCATCGGACACATACACATTCCCGTCATAATCATAAATAACACCTGCAATTCCCACCCCAGCTGGTGATTGAAGATCAACAAATCCTGTTGCAAATGGTGTAAGTATACGTTTTAAAAGTAAAGCAGCATATCCCTCTACAAAAACAACCCCTTTCTTATTAAGTTCTAAAATATAATCAAAACCCTCACGAAAATTTGCTATAAAATCATCAATAGGATATGCTATTTTATCTTTATATTGTTTTGCAAAACCATATGGATTAAGAGAGCGCAAGAATATACTATTAAATCCAAGACGAATATATTCATCTATAATCTCATTAAATCTCCCTAAACTGTACTTTGACGTAGTCATAAGAGCCGATACACTATCTCCACTACCCCATATCCCACGTATCATTTCCAGACGCTGCTCGAAAATCTCATGAGTTAACGTAGTATCTTGTAAAGGGCGATTAGTATTATGAAGATCCGCAGGACCATCAAGAGAAGTTGATATATCACATTTGTGTTCTTTGAGATATTTCACCATATCCTCATCTAGTAAACATAAATTTGTACAAATAACAAAGCCCAAATTTCGTTTCTTAAATAAGTTAACCCACTCAGCCTCCTCAATAATATATTTAACCATACCAAAGTCTGTTGATGGATCTCCTCCTTGAAACTCTATTTTAATATACTGTGATGGAGACTCAAATATTGTTTTAACAATCTGTTTTGCAGTTTGTTTTGTCATATCTGCAGAATGATCATTTAAATTCTTTCTTGCAACTTGACAATATATACAACTTGAGTTACAGCGTAAGGTAGGCACTACCATATGCAACGACGTAAAATCACGCAATATACTCTTCTTAGTTCTATATTTTGTTGCCAACATCTTAACAACAGACTCAACATCATCTGTTGTTGCTAACTGTTTAGATGCGATATTATAAAAAAGTTCACTAGTAGTATCTAATTCATTATTAACAAAATCATAAAAATCATCATTTCTTAAAAATATATATTCACCAACCTCATTAGTTAGCAAATACTCCTCATCATTGAACCTTTCAAATCTGAATGGCAATAGTTGATAACTCATAAAATTATTTTTTAGAGTTTATAGGCTTAAATGCCTCTTCTACTATCATATCACGTATCTTGCCAAATTGTTGATTGGTATTATATCGTAGTTGCTGGTCTATCAACTCATTGCAAAATTGCTTAGGAATTAGCTCTGAAACTTCATTATCATCTTTTGATTCAAAGATAACATGCAGTAAATAATCTGAGTTAGAATCAATTGATTGGTGAATATAAAATAGATGCGAGAACTTATAACTCGCTGCGACTATCGTTTCTTTAGGATATATACGATAATCAACTGTAACTTGAAATCTATCATTTTCAAGTCTTACAATAGGAATTTCTACGCTTCTCATAGATTATAAGAGTTAGCCCTTGAGTTCCTAAAGGTATTTTTAATAAATAACGAAACGTGGAACTACATATACTATTTCCGAATTGAAGGTCCTGAGAAACCCGAAGTACAGATATAGAACAGTAGCCCACGCAAACGCATGGAAACCACTATGCAATCTTTGTACTTCTTTAGAAAATTTCTCAGGTTTTCAATTACAAGATAAGCATAACGCTTCTTAATATTTTAAACACGGATTTAGACCCGTATATAGTAAAGTTAAAATCTTTAGTAATAAACTAATCTGTTTAATTTATTTGTTAAATCTAAACTCACAGTATAGAACTACCAAAACTTTTCAACTGCAAAGATAATACATTTCCCCTACAAAACAAAATATTTTAATTAATTATTACTAAAAAACTCAAAACAAAAGACCAACAATAGGAAAATTCAAATTTCTACTACAGATAAGGTCGTAAAAAAGTTCGACTAATAATTAGAAATTAATCGAACTTTTTTAAAGTCTTAAATACCGAAAAAGCCGCCGCTCACTTAACAATATTGTTAATAGAGCGGCGGCTTTTATTAATCTACAACAGAAAAAACTATTTCTTGTTGTATCTTTCGTTTAATA
>JAWXTU010000090.1:0-8931 GCA_044433285.1 bacterium
TATTTTTTTGCCAAATCCCAGTGAGGTAGCGGTTCAAAACCCTCAAAAACAGGATTTACGCCACCCTCACGCTCCACCAAATTATCTTCGGCATGTCTACCCTCTGGTACTGTGTCGTTAGGTAAATTTGGCACCTGATGCAAAATATTCTTTATCTCAATCTCAACAGCCTCCATCTCGGTTTGCAATGTTTTACTTCTCTCTTTAAGAGCTGCTACATCAGCTTTAGCAGCCTCAGCCTCATCACGCTTACCCTCTTTCATCAATAGTCCAATAGTTTTAGAGTACTGATTAGCTTGCGCCAATGTTGTATCTAACTCCTGTTGTGTTGCACGACGTTTTGCATCAAGTGCAATTACTTGATCAATTGACTTTTCTGCATCTGCGTAATATTTTCGTCCTAATTTACGAACCACCTCGTCGCGGTTCTCTGTAATCATTTTTAGTGTAAGCATACTATTATATTTTATTGTTAATATTTCTACTATTTATTGGAGCGGTTTTTTACGGTCTCTCTACGATTTTTTACGATCTCTTTACGGTAAATACTCCTTTTGTATATTTGTCATCGCTCCCCACAAACTACCTACTGCATTGGGGTTTAACTCCTCCATCAACTTTAATATCTCTCGCACTTTGGGGCGATTTGATACCTTTTCGTACGGACAACTCTTTACCTGCTTTTCATAGTTATGATAGTCAGCCAAAAGCTCCAACTCCTTCTCTCGCACCAAAGCCAGCGGACGAATAATCGACACATCTATCTTAGTCATTTTCAGCACCGGGGGCATCGTTGCCATAGCTCCCTGAAAAATCTGATTCATCAACAGCGTCTCCACAATATCATCTTTATGATGTCCAAACGCTATTTTGTTGCATCGCTGCTCTTCTGCCACTTTAAAAAGCATTTTTCTTCTATTCCACGAACAGAGAAAACAGGGTGTTCTACCCTCTTTTTCATCGGTAGCAAACGAAGTGCGCGCATGTATAAACTCCACGCCTCTCTCGCTGCAAAACTCTTCAAGATACTCTATACGAGATTTATACGGCACATTATCCACGCTTATATGGCACGCTACAACCTCGATTTTAGGTTTGAATATGAGTTGCCGAGCAGCCAACACCTCCACTAATGCCAAAGAGTCTTTTCCGCCAGATAGACCTATTAATATACGGTCGCCATCTTCAAGCATTAAATAATCTTTCATCGCCTTGTTGGCGATTTGACTTATGCGCTTAAAATGCCTTTTATTTCTCTTCTCTATCTCCTCTTGTGTCATCTAATATCTATAAATATTCTCAAAAACCTAGATAATTTACTCTGCTAATAAATCTGGACGAAGTCGCTCAGTGCGCTCCATAGCTATTTCATGTTCCCACTCGGCAATCTTTCTCTCGTGCCCACTGAGCAGTATCTCTGGCACCTTCATTCCACGATATTCGGCAGGACGAGTATAGACTGGTGGCGCAAGCAAATTATCTTGAAATGTATCAGATAAGGCTGACTGCTCATCGCCAATTGCACCTGGAATCAGACGCACAATAGCATCTGAAATGATAGCGGCAGCCATCTCACCACCTGTCAATACATAATCGCCAATAGATAGCTCGCGTGTGATAAGAGTATCACGCACACGCTGATCAACACCTTTATAATGTCCACAAAGTATGATAACATTCTCCATCATACTCATACGATTGGCTATTGGTTGCGAAAACTGTTCACCATCTGGAGCGGTAAAAATCACCTCATCATAGTGACGTTGGCTCTTTAATTCTTCGACACAACGGAAAATTGGGTCGCATTGCAACACCATACCAGCACCAAAACCAAAAGCATAATCATCTACTCTGCGATGACGCTCATCGGTAGAATAATCGCGCAAATTATGCACGAATATCTCTACAAGTCCCTTATCTTGTGCACGTTTGAGTATTGAACAAGTGAGCGGACCCTGCATCATTTCAGGCAAAACGGTTATAATATCTATACGCATAAATTGTATTATCAAAGAATGTGCAAAGTTACAAAAAAAAACATATAAAACAACGATTTTTTTATTGAAAAAAATTAATATTTATATTGCACATATGAAAAATATGTCGTACCTTTGCGGCAAAATTTATAATTTATTAACAACAAAATTCTTATTCTTATGAAAAAGTTATTATTTACTTTATTTGCAGTTACTTGCATTTCTGTAGTTGCAATGGCAAATGGTCCTAGATCTATTGGTTTACACAATGGAGAGGTTAACTACCAACACTCACTTGGGGAAAGCAATATGATTCAACTTGATTTGGGTTGGAGCGTAGCTGGTATTGGTGCAACTGCTACTTATGATTGGATTAAACCTATCTCTTCTTGGAATCTTTATGGTAGCTGGAACTGGTATTATGGTGTAGGTGCCTACCTTGGTACAGGTTATTTATTTAACTATTTTACAGTTGGTGCAGCTGGTCGTATCGGTGTTGAATATGAATTTGAATTTCCTATGAAATTATTTACGGATTTTCGTCCTGCTGTTGGACCTACAATCTCTAGTAGTGGCTTAGGATTTAACTGGGCTGGTCTATATAGTTTTGGTGCTGGTATTGCATACGTATTCTAATACTCAACTATTTTAAAATTTTTAGAATAGGGAATTAATAAAGAATGAGAGATAAAAAATCAATCCTTAAAGTGCTTTTTGGCATTAGTTATATTGGCTTAATTGGCTCTGTATTCACCTATATAATATGTACAGGTGGAAATGTGGCAACCATTGCATCGTATGCATTTGCCGTATGTGCAGTTATTTTGACTGCTAGTAGGAGTTTTCTTTTGCCATCAGCTAATGACTTTAGAGTGAAACGATTAAACGGTATGCTTGCTATTGGTGCATTGTTGCTTATTGCCACTGCATATCTACTGATAATCAATAATAACATCTGGGCTATTACACTTACAATAGCTGCATTTATTGATATCTTTACTTCGTATCGCTATCCACAAGAGGATTAGAGATTTTTAGTTATATCATAAAACCTAGCCCGAATAACTTCTATCGTCATTCGGGCTAGGTTTTTTTATTTACATAAATAATAAAACCGTCCTCTGCTTTGAAGATTAAACTTCAGCAGAGGGCGGTTTATTTGAAGAGGAGCTAAAACTCCCTATTAGCTGAGTGTAAAACTCTACTATTTGATTCTGAGCATTATGTGACGTTTTGGAATGCGCTCGCCTTCGGTAACATTTACTTCGGCAATTTCGCCATCAAAAGGCATAACGATGCGGTTTTGCATTTTCATTGCTTCGTGAATAAGAAGTAATTCGCCCTTTTTTACAAACTGCCCCACCTCTACACAAATCTCTACAATAGTGCCTGGGATATAGGCACGCACCTCTTTTTCGTCTGGTGCAGCCCAAGGCTGACGACTCTTGTATTTCTCCGTGAGCAATGTATCATATTTGCGAGCCTCTACCGCGAAACCTACAAATTCTTGTTGTTCTATTTCTGACATATTTTCTTTAATTTTAGGGGATTAATAAAATCCTTTTTATGAGAATAATAAAAAACAAATCTAACGATTAAAACGGAGGAATACCGTGTTTTTTAGCAGGACGATAGTCCTCTTTCTCTTTTGAAATAGCCAATGTATGAATAAGCAATTCGCGAGTTTCTGATGGCTCGATAACCGCATCGATGTAACCCTTAGAGGCTGCCACAAATGGATTAGCAAATTTATCTGTATACTCTTTAACTTTGATTTGGCGCATAGCTGCTTGATCTTCTGCCTCTTTAATCTCACGAGCGAAGATGATATTTGCGGCTCCTTCTGGTCCCATTACAGCAATTTCGGCTGATGGCAAAGCAAATACGAAATCAGCACCGAGGTGGCGTGAGTTCATTGCGATATATCCACCGCCATATGCTTTACGCAAAATAACTGTGATTTTTGGCACTGTTGCCTCTGAATATGCATATAACACTTTTGCTCCGTGACGGATAACTCCTGCGTGCTCTTGATCGACACCTGGTAAATAGCCTGGCATATCCTCTAATGTAACGATAGGGATATTAAATGAATCGCAATAACGAATAAAACGAGCTGCTTTATCTGCACTATCACAATCAAGTACACCTGCAAGATACATCGGTTGATTGGCAACGATACCAATTGTTTCACCATTAAGGCGAGCGAAACCGATAACTATATTACGAGCGAAAAGTTCTTGAACCTCAAAGAATTCAGAATCATCTGAGACAGCACGTATAATATCGCGCACATCGTAAGGTTTTTTAGGGTCAGAAGGGATAATATCTTCAATTTTTTTAGCTATTGAAGGTTTTTTAGGCTCGTTATGCTCTGCACGTTTTGAGTTGTTGGCAGGGATATAGCTCAAAAGAGTTTTGATCTGCTCGAAACACTCCATCTCTGATTTTGCAAAGAAATGAGCATTACCAGTGATTTCGGCGTGAACACGTGCGCCACCAAGCTCCTCTTGTGTGATTTTCTCGCCTAATACAGACTCGATTACACCAGGACCAGTGATAAACATTTTAGAGATATTTTCTACAACAAATACATAATCTGTAAGAGCTGGAGAGTATACAGCACCACCGGCACAAGGACCGAGAATTACTGAAATTTGAGGGATAACACCAGATGCCATTGTATTGCGATAGAAAATCTCGCCATAACCAGCAAGTGCACCAATACCCTCTTGAATACGAGCACCACCCGAATCGTTGATACCGATACATGGTACTCTCATTTTTATGGCGTGGTCCATAATTTTTGTAATCTTACGCGCGTGTTTAAGTCCCAACGACCCACCCATTACGGTAAAGTCTTGCGCATATATACAAATAGGACGACCATTTACTGTACCCACACCAGTGATAACACCATCACCAGGCAATACTTTTTTATCCATACCAAAATTGCGTTCTTCATGCTCAACGAATAGATCGTATTCATGAAACGAGTCTGGATCTAACAAAGCTAAAATACGTTCACGGGCTGTTAATTTACCCATGGAAATCTGTTTTTCGATGGCTACATCGCCACCGCCTTTCTCTGCTACCGCTTTCAATTCGCGTAGCTCTTCTATATTCTTTTGTAAAGACATAAATATATGGTTTTAATTTCGTTGCAAAGTTACACATTATTTATGTAATAGGCAAATTATCTTGCCATAAATTGGCATAAAAAAACATAAGAGACACTATAGTCCCCTATGTTTCATATCATTGCAAAGTGTTAATTATAATTGAAGATTGTATTATTTATGCAAATTGAACAGAAAATCTAACCCGCCATTATTTAATTTTTTCACTGAAATGCTGCCACGGTGAAATAAGATTGCATTTTTTACAATTGCAAGCCCTAATCCTGTGCCTCCAATCTTACGACTTCTACCTTTATCCAGACGGTAAAATCGCTCAAACAATCGTGGCAAATGCTCCTCTTCTACCCCAACTCCATTATCTCGCACAGAGAAATAGTAGTTATATGGGTCTGAATGAGTAAAAACTATTTTTAATTCTGTACCCTCACCTGCATACGATATGGCATTATCCGTAAGGTTTCTGAATATCGAATATATGAGAGATTTATTACCCTCAATCATCAAATCAGCAGGTAGCTGTAGCGATATTTTTACGTTGCGCTGAGCAGCTGCCTCTGCCGTATCGTGCACTATATCATATATAATAGTAACAATATCCACGGTCTCTATCTCATATACCTCATGACGCTCATTGAGGCGGTTGAGCGTGGAAATATCCTGCAAAAGACTAACCAGACGGTGCGACTGATGATAAGTGCGCTCGATAAAATATTGCTGCTTTTCGGAAGGCAAATTTGGATTGTTGATAATACTCTCCATATAGCCCAAAATTGCAGCCACAGGGGTCTTTAATTCGTGTGATATATTTTGAGTAAGGTCTTTTTTTAGCAGCGACTCACGACGTTCCATCGACTCGATTAACTTATAAGATATGATAAAAACTATTGCTATAACGATGATAATAATTAAAGCAAAGATATCTAAGAAGAAGAGATTTACCTTTAGCGATTCGGTAAGTTTGTGAGTAAATGGGAGTGCCGAACGCACATATAATCCATCAAAATATTGCGCAACATAGTAGTAATCAAGATTATTCACTTGAGATTTACGCACATCTTTGCCGTACGGATTGCCCTTTACCTCTTGAAATTCAGGCAAATTGAGTATATTTTCGTTGGATTGATTGGCAGAGGGATATGTGTCGTAAAGTAGCGACCCAACAGAATCGAGTATCGTGATACGAACATTAGTATCAGGAACAAGAATTGTGATACTATCCATACTAATATTTAACACAGTATAATTCTTCTCGATAATATAATTATATCCACATAGCTTATTTTCTAGTTGCTCTTGACGGAAATTCATCTCTCTTCGATACTGAAGAGAGGATAAAATTATCATTACAACCAAAAAAATTATACTGAAATATAAAACTATTCTGAACCCAATTCTGCGCATATCTGCTATTCATTAAAAGAGTACCCGTAACCTAATCTAGCCACAAGATTTGAACCATATCGTCCAATCTTTTTTCTGATGCGTGTGATATTTACATCAACCGTGCGGTCGAGTACACACACCTCATCGCTCCAAACATATTTCAAAATCTCCTCGCGCGAATATACTCTATTGCGATTTTCGAGGAAAAGTTTAATAAGTTCAAACTCTTTTTTTGTAAATGGCACATCTACTCCATCAAGTTGCACTTTTTTAGTTACTAAATCTACTTTTAATGTTTCAAATTCGAGAATTGCCTTTTCGGACTCTTTGGTATTTTTTGCAGTACGACGAGCTACTGCTTTTACTCTCACACACACCTCTTTAATAGAGAATGGTTTAGAGATATAATCATCTGCACCAAGATTAAAACCTGTAATAAGGTCATTCTCAGTATCGCGCGCAGTAAGAAAAACAATAGGTATAGCAGCAGTCAGTTCGTTGTTCTTAAGCATTTGCGCCATTTTAAAACCAGAGATTTGTCCCATCATTACATCGAGCAATATCAATGAATATTGCGTAATATCTAATTTCAATGCCTCCTCTGCCGAATGAGCCACATCTACCTTATAACCCTCTAATTCAAGATTAAACTGCAATATTTCGCATAAATCTTCTTCGTCGTCTACTACTAAAATTCTGTATTCATTCATAACGTAAAATGTTTATTGAGATTCTAAATATCTTATTTGTGTGCAAAGTTAGTGATTAATAATTACAGAGATATTACAAATGGCAAAAAAATAACAATTTTTATGCTTCTAGGGGTTTTTAGAACCCCTCTTTAGTGGATTATTATTTATATTATTATCTCTATCAGACTCACTCACCTCCACTGTTTGTGCTGAGTGCCTCCATAAAAAATTTGCGACATAACTCGTCTGAAATATGGTATTGCTTAAATTCAAAATCTTCTAGGTAACAGACATATAAGTTATCAATTGCCGAAATAAACAGAGTACTAAATTTGCTCGCAGCATCCTGTTGTAAATTAATAGTATACTCCATAACAGAATAGATATCAGCAGGTTTTATATCATCTTTAAAGAAAACATAGAGACCAAATTCATTAAAATTGCCATAAAAATCATTTGCTACTTTTCGTACCTTATTAGCAATAATATCTCTGAGGGGGGCAGCATTTAACCAGTACAGATACTCGGTATTACCTACTAAATTCTTATCTACCAATCCGTATACATAGCCAAAATTAGTAAGTTCTTTATGTGAGTAATCTGGCACATCAACTATCTCATCAGCAGCCATTTCGTTGATTAACTTAATAGCTTCTACACGAGACTCCCGTATAGCTCTGGTAACTTCAATACCAAGACCAATAGTATTATCCTGCAAATCAGGTCTATCGTGGTTTTCCAATCCTGCATATCTATTACCTAAAAGAGTTTCTAACGATATTTGCGCATATCGTTCAAAAAAGCAGGTATCAAATTTAGGTTTTATTAGAGTTATATTTTCCATATTAGGTTATACAAGAGTTTAACAAACTCCTGACTAAAAATTAAACTTATAAAATGAGAAGTATAAAATCAGCAAAGCAGTTTTAAAAGTCCCCTATATAATAATGTGGCAAAGATACGACAAAAAGCTTATTCATACAAATATTTGGGGAGAATAAAATAAGAATTAGTAATGTGGGAAGCTAAACACTATGGAGAAGAAATTAAATTAAGAGATAAAACTTGAAGCTTTCTCAGAAAAGGTGTGATATAGTTGCAAAAATATCCTATACATATACGATGTATAGGATATAGATAAATATGATAAATTGTATTTGAAATATTACTTATTCTCCGCAATTGGAGTATAAACTTGATCTGAAAATGCTAGTATAAGTAAGAAAATAAATGGCAAGAAGAGCATACCTACTGTAAAACCAGCACCATGTCCAAAACGTACCGAAATTCCATGAAAAGTTAATACTAAAAAAATAACATTTACAATTGGGATAAGAAAAAGGAAAAACCACCAACCTGGTTTACCCGCAGTTTTTAATATTACAATAATATTATAAATTGGGACTAAGATAGCCCAACCTGGCTGTCCTGCTTTTTCAAAAACTCTCCACATTGCTATTAATGGTAATAACCCTAAAAAAATAGAGATAAGAACCCATGCTACACCACCTAATGCTAATAATGCTTCCATAATTGTCTGATTTTAATAAATTTCGAATTGATTTAATTTGAATTAATTTATCATAAATACGTCGGCAAAGATAATATAAATTTTACAATTCAACGTAAGCGTCTCCGCGATACCATATAGTCTGGCAAATAAAAACCTTGAAAAGTATTGAGAACTTTTCAAGGTTTTTGTTTACTGAACATCTTCTATGCCCCATTTATCAGGCAGAA
>JAWXTU010000091.1:0-8872 GCA_044433285.1 bacterium
AGAATTTAACCATTAGATATTCACCCAATTTTTTCCAAGTATCAATAGCATTTGCAGCTGCGGCGTTTGATTGTGCTGTAAGATATTCTACAACTCCCTCAGGGTTATTTTGCGCCATTCCGCTAGCTCTTCTGTCAATCTCTTTTACTTGATTTTCGAAATATGTCTCTATCTCTATCTGTTTTGCTTGAACTATTGGATGTAGCGCATTGTAGCGGTTGTATGTCATTTCTGCCACCCAGTTGTTTACCCAAAATGCTGAGTTCCAGCTGAAATCTAGGATAGATGCTGTGTTTTGTGAAAATGATTCTGGCACAATATTACATTTGCTGTAGATTGGCACGTATACTGAGCATGTAGCATCGTCTACACCAAACCAGAAGATACCACCCACTTCTGGTGCATAACCACGCATTTGAGATACAAATGTAAAGCCTGTTTGTTGTGTTGCAATCGGACGCTCGTGGAAATACTCTACACCATTTTTGTCTTTGTATGTAAGTGGAGTCATACGATAAGGTGAGTTGTATGCTCCGTTACCCATGCTAGTTGTCATATCTATCTCAGTGCCTTCGTAGTGGTCGCGAGTCATATTGCGCACGTCTGCTACTGAAAGTTTTGCTACTGGTTTAATCCACAAAGGCATACGCTCTTTTGTTTCGCCTTTGATGTAGCTGATATATTTCTCCATCTCTGGATTATATGTGCGGAAGAATGACCATACACGTGCTTCGCAGAAACGCAAACCACCAAAATCTAGTGGGTTATATACATCGCTAAAGCTAAATTCTGCATCTGTGCCTGTGTAATATCCTTTTTCACGAGCAAATGATACTACGTCGTGAGCATATACAGTTGTTACCTCTGGACTGAATAATCTCTTTAGGTTTTTGCTAGAGATAGTAGTTTTGTCTTTTCTAGATTCGCGTGGGAATGTTGTAATTCTTGCTTGGTTAGCGTGTGCAGAGATGCAATCGTCTGGAAGACGACGTGCTACCCATACAGCACCTTTATTTCCAACGCCTTTACCAATCAAATCCATAATCCAAATCTCATTTGGATCGCCAATTGAGAATGATTCGCCAGTGCTGTAATATCCATATTTTTCTACAAGAGTAACCATATTATATAGTGCCTCGCGCGCTGTTTTTGAGCGTTGTAGCGATATGTAAATAAGGCTACCATAGTCAATTAAACCAGTTGTGTCTTGCAACTCAGGGATACCAGTGTATGTAGTTTCACCAATTGTTACCTGAAATTCGTTTGTGTTGCCAATTACACTATATGTCTCTTTGGCTTGGTCTATCATTCCTAGATAGTTACCTGTGTCCCACTCGTATACTTTTAGCATTTCACCGTCTGCATATGTAGCAGCAGGGTAGTGATATAATGCGCCAAATAGCCAATATGAGTCAGCAGCATAGGTAATCATTGTTGAGCCATCTGTTGAGGCATTTTTACCCACTAAAAGATTAGTACATGCATTTATCACTCCTACATTAAGTAGTGTAAGTGCAAGTAAAATTGAAAATGTTTTTTTCATAATTGTTTGTTAATTAATTTGTTGTTAAGGGGATTTTTTATTTCCCATTTTATTGATTTATGTTTTTATTCGGGGAGTTTATAGAGTGCCCCTTAATATTTAGTATTAGATTTTTTTTTAGAATGGATATCCTACAGCAAAGTGAAACGCAAAATCATCGGCTGTGAGGTTAGTCCGCCAACGATCAGATATATTTGCCTGACCTGGGTCGTATAGTTTTATCCCGAAATCTACACGAATAACAAAGAAACTGAAGTCTAAACGTAAGCCCATACCGTAACTGCATGCAATCTGTTTGTAAAATTCGCCCCATTGAAAATATCCTGTAGGTTGCTCTTCATAATCCTGTATAGTCCATATATTTCCAGCATCTACAAAGAATGCTGTTTCAAGTTTCCAGATGAGTTTAAAGCGTGCCTCTAAATTTAAATCTAGCTTTATATCTCCAGATTGTTTCATATAATCTATTGACCCTGAGCTATTATAGAAATTACCTGGACCTAACGTACGTGCCGACCAACCACGCATACTATTAGCCCCTCCGCTGTAATATCGCTCTTCAAACGGTAGAATTGAAGCGTTGCAATATGGTACACCCACACCTAATGCGGTGTGAAAAACAAGGCGACTCTTTTCGCTAAATACCATATTGTAGGCGTAATCAAAGTCGGCTTTGGCATATTGCGAATAGCTAATGTTGAATAATTCATATGAGCCATCTTCATTTTTCTCTTGGTTGAACAGGTTGCTAAGTCCATACAATAAATTACCTGCACTCTTCACACTTGCTCTTATTGTGTAGTAATTACCTAATATAGAGTAGTTTCTTTTTGATGAGTAACTGACACCCAACCCCATCTGCATAATAAATTGATCTTCGTAACTGAAGCGTATGCTCGATGTCGGTTGCATATACAATTCCTCAAATGCCTCACTCATACGAGGGAGGTAGATATAACTAATATCTACCAAATTGTATGTGAAGTTTATGCGTTTCCAAGTCCAGTTGTATTTGATACCTGCATTAGCGATATTTCGGTCGTACTCTGGGCGTTGTTGAAAATTTACCGATGTAGAGATTACTGTAGACCCAATCATACGTCGGTAATACTCCTTTCTTGATGGAATAAGTAGGTGTGGAAATGTTAGAGATACTTCGCCACCAATATCTGTAGATGATTGTATATCAGTCAAATTACCTCCCAATGCTTCATATCCTCCGTCAATACCAATGCTGAGAATTTCAGCTCCGTTGAAAATATTGTTATTTTTATAACCGATACCCCCTCCAACACCTAAATCGCCAGATGAATATGTAAATTCACCATCTAAAGATATTGAATTTGGTTTATCTTGAGTAACTAGCACTAGTGCATTGATATTTCCGTTTGCATTTTCATTGAATGTTATATTTACATACTTAACAGCATTTAGCGATGTCATTTGCGAGTATGTGCGGTCGACAAGTCGTTCGTTATAAACGCTATTAGGCTGAATATACGTTTTGCTGATCAAGGTTCTAGGACGAAATGTTTCATTCTCTGGGTCGTATATAACTCTAAAGCCTTCCACGTATACAGTGTCTAAATTCATTGCCTGTAAATTTGTATTGAGGGCAGCATCTTTTATCGCAATAATCGTTACCTCTTCTACTGTTTTTTTCGTGAAGATGATATTTAGTGCAGAATCGTTATTTGCAAATTGAGGTTGCAGTGAAAGTTTAGCATCAATATTATAATCTCCAACAGTGCTATCTGCCGAAATATATAATAGCTCTTTTTGGAAATTGTAGTACCCTTGATTTCTTAATCTGGTTGCTATTCTTGTTCGCTCTTCATTTAAAACGTCTATGTCAAAAATTATACCTCTTTTGGGTATATTTATCCTTTTTTCTATTATTCTAGTTGCATCTTCATTAGGGATAATTACCTCATAATTTCCCAATTTATATGGTATTTTTTCGTCAATTATATATGTTAGCTTGACTTTTTGATTTTTTTCTTTAATGGATGTTGTTACATCTGCATTCATATAACCTCTATTAAATAAAACCTTTTCCAACTCCTCAATGCTCTGCTGGGTGTAGATTGAATCATACAATACAGGTTCTTCTCCTATGCGTCTTAACCATCTATTGTACCACTTAGTTTCATCCTCCCCTGACATATTATACAGTCCTAATTGCATACGCCAAATGCCTAACAGATAGTTATTTGGTTTTTGTTTTACATAACTATTTAGGTAGCTAGGAGTGATATCTGGGATTTCAGATGTTATGTGTATTTTGTTTAATAATGTTTGGTCTTCTGGTACATATTTAGTTACACTACAACTCGCCAGTAGCAGTATTGTAGCTATCAGAAATATATATTTTAACCCGATTTTTATCATCAATTATTTAAACTATTTTCTATGTAATATTTTGGTGCAAATATACAAAAAAAATGCGATTTTTTGACTATATTTGCACTCAAAATTCTATCGTTATCGAAAATAATTTATTTATGATTTTATCCAAAAACAAAATACAATATTTCCGCTCGCTATCACTAAAAAAAAATAGAGATGCAGAGGGGGTTTTTATAGCAGAAGGTAGTAAATTGGTTTTAGATTTATTGCCATATTTTGAACTGAAATATCTGGTTGCTGATTTAAACTGGTATGATCAAAATGCTAAAGAACTTGCGCAAATAATTAAGTCTGGTACAGAGTGTTATGAGTTATCATCTTCTGATGATATGAAGAAATTATCTCTTCTGACTACACCAGCACCTGTTTTTGCGGTTTTTGCCAAAAGAGATAATAGTGATATCTCTATCTCTTGCTTGAAGAATGAGCTTATTTTAGCTCTAGATAGAGTACAAGACCCAGGTAATTTAGGTACTATTGTGCGTATAGCGGATTGGTTTGGTATCAAGCATATTATATCTGCTCACGGAACAGCTGACATATATAATCCAAAAGTAGTGCAAGCCACAATGGGTGCGCTTGCTAGAGTTAGTGTACATTACTGTGATTTACAAGATGTATTAGAGAGTCTCCGAGAGGAGGGTGTTGAGATATTTGGCACTTTTCTAGATGGAGATACTATTTATTCTGCGGATTTGCCTAATAATGGAGTAGTGGTGATGGGTAACGAGGGTAGTGGTATATCGTCAGATTTGGAGCATCTGTTTACACATCGTCTATTAATACCTAATTTTCCAACAGGAGTAGTTACCTCTGAATCTTTGAATGTTGCAGTAGCAACTGCAATAATTTGTAGCGAGTTTAGACGTAGGTAAATATTTTCGGCACATTACATATCATAAAAAAGGAGAGCAACATCAATTTGCTCTCCTTTTTTATAATATAGATATCTCTATTTTATGATATATATTGTCCTATTATTTCGACAATATTAAGTCGCAACGTCTGTTAAGTGTAAGACTCTTCTTTTCGCTTTCAACTTTGCCCTTACCGATAATAGTGATACGGCTTTCTGCTATACCATATTTCTTAACAAGAATGTTTTTAATATTCTCAGAACGTTTGATACTCAATTCAGTATTGTATGCTTCAGTTCCTGTATTATCGCAATATCCTACAATTTGAAGTTTTAGGTTACTATCATTAAACATATCTTTTGCGATATCAACCACTATATTTTCGCCAATAGCTGTTAAAGCAGTTTCGTTAGTATTGAAGTATACTGAAGGAACTCCATTTCTTGCATTGCCAGATTGACCTAGTATTTTATTGATTTTATCAGCATCAAGTGGTTCTCCGTAGTAGTTTACGAATGAACCAGCAGGAGTATTTGGATGTCTATCTCTGCTATCTGGCACACCGTCACCATCAGAATCAAGATTATTTTCAGATGACTCTTTTTTAAGTTTATCTACATTTGGTACTACACTATTATTGATTAGTTCAGTCAAATCGTCTATTTGGCTATTTATATTTTCAATCTCTTGTTGATTTTGTGCAGATTGGCTTGTAGCAGTACTATTCAAATATTCAGATGTAGGCATAAACTGCACTGGAGTAGTCGATTTTTTTGCTCCAATAATGTATCTTAAACCCAAACCAGCATACATAATATGGTCATTTGAGTTTCCAGATACCAAACAATCTAGGTCATCTTCCTTGTAAATTGTATAACGAGTATCTAAGAAGATACCGAGAGGATTAATCGGCGAATATTCTAAAGAAAAACCTACAGGCATTACAAATGAATATGCGTTATCATTTGTAGTTTCTGTGTTAGTTGTAGTATTCGTTAGAGTACCATCATACATGCCTACACCAGCACCAACGTTCACATTGAACTTCCATTTTGGTTTCTTGTTGATATAATTAAATACATTTAATATATCAAAGCTACCATTAAGTGTAACTTCGTGACTTAACCCGCTGAAATCATATCCACCTTTTGAACCAGAATATGGTAAGTATGAATATTGTGTAAAAACAGAAAAAATTGGATTTATAGCATATTCAACTCTCCCTGAGAAAGCGAAGTTATAATCTGAATTTGGGATTATAGAATATGCATTTTGACTTTGATCTGAATCTATAAGTGCTGCACCTGCGCTAAATGCGATAGACCATTTGTTGTAAACAGTTGCAGTGGTTCCATTATTACTATCTTCCACATTATCTACACTTGATTGCTCTTCTGCATTAGTTGTATTACTAGCTGTTACGTCTGTTGTATTTGCTGATATAGTAAAACAAGTAAATATTAAACTGAAGATTGTTAAAAATAGTTTTGTTTTCATATTTTAAAGCATTAAATTTTCGATTATAGTTGTGCTATGAAAAGTTATTAACCCGAAGGTTAATAACTCCATAGATCTTGTTCAAAATCAATGATTTCATCTTCCACTCTATCTTGTTCTTGTCTAATCAAAATAGGATCTTCTAACCCAGCGTCAATATCACGACTCTCCATATCAAAATCTTTAACTATATATGCATAGAATTTTCTTGTTATAAAGAAATCATCAAAATTTACTAATGGTGATATATTTCTACCTGATAGTTTTATAAATTCTTCCTGCAAGAATGGTCTTAGGTTATCAAATGGGAACCAGAACCACGATCCGGATCTTATGTCAGAATCTTGACCATACTCTTCATCATATACGGGAGCAATAGCAATAATTTTGTTATGAAATGTAGATGATGTTTTATTAAAGTACCATACTTCCCAAATATAATATTTTATTATACCTGGAGTAATCCAGTTAACTTTATCATAGATACTTATACGGTCAGGCATATATCCCTGAGAAAGAATGCTAAAACTATCTGGGTTTATTTCATTCTCCTCGTTAAAGAAAGGCACGTATGTCGGAGATACATTAACTTGAGATTTATATCCTTTAAGTTTCCCCTCTAAAAAGTTAGTGAAAATTATAGAAAATAGATTCTTTTGAGATACCTCTTCTATATCTTCATATGGGTAGTAGAGTGGTCTATTTTGTTGCTCTCTTAAATCGATAACTCGCATAACAGATTTACGCCAAACCACATCATCAATTTGTGGGTTTACTTTAATAAGTTTAGCATCCACTTCTGTTGGTGTTGATACAACACGTGTAAAGCTACCATTTGAGTCGAATAGCAAGTCAGTGCTATCTGGTATCTCTTTTTGAGCTACAGCAATCAATGATATTGTTATAGCAATGATTGATAAAATAAACTTTCTACTTTTCATATTATTTTCTTTATTCTAACCTTTATTAAACGTTAAGGTAATGATATTGATGGGAATGAAAGTGTACCACTTTTAGCCCCTGTATATTTTACGTTTTCGATAAGTACTTTTGTACCTGGTTTTAAATTTTGCAACTGTTTTTGTTGTGCATCTGAGAATTTATTACCATTTGATTTTGATGATAAGAAACCACCACGACCATCAGAAACAGAAAGTGTAAATTCTGTAACACTAAAGTTTGCATTCAACATACCATCTTCATATTCTGCAATCATAGTACCGCCAATTATATCAGTACGTTTAACTTTACTTTTATTTGGCTGCCATGATTCTCCTTTAATAGACAAGAATGCAGTCGGACTAGGTAGTGTTTTAACACGGAATTTGCTTGTTCCCATTACTTGACTTCTACCATCAACTTGAGCCGAAACAACAATTGAAATCTCTTTGCCCGAGTTTGCTGCTGGTTTACATACCCATGTATTCCCAGATTTAGTTAAAGTTGCACCTGTAGCCGATACAGAAAGTTTTTCTGATGCGATACCTGGTACAGAAATTTCCATTCTATTGTTATAACCGCGGTATACCACGTTCATATCGATATTTGCAATAGTTGCAGAAGGAGCTCCAACAGTGTACTCATCTTCAAATTCATACGATTGAATATCACCTTGTGGGTCTGTTATCTCTAATCTACCCTTGATAGGGAACGTTCCAATACTACTACAACTTATATTTAAGAATCCAGAATCTAATTTTTGGTCGCCAATATAATATGTAGGTGCTTTCGTTGTATCAATTGCCATTAATGCAATCTCAGCTTGAAATTTACCACCTTGAATTACGTGTTTAGTACTTGGTATTAATTTCGCTGTAATTTTATTTACACGGAAGTCTCCGGCATCTGTATTAGTTAAAAATAATTGCATCAACTCAGTTTCTGTTGAACGAACATCTACTTGATATTTAGATAACATTGTTATTACAGCTACTGCAGGCATAGATTCAAAATTATTTTGTACCCATGATACGTCCATTTGAGTCTTTTCGTTGTAAATTTTATCTGTATTGAAGATATCATCGTAAATAGCAGCACGTTCTGGTTGATCAGTTAGCATACTCTTTATAAATTCACGGTATGACTCAATTTCTGTTTGTAATTCTTTACCTCTTTGTCCCCCTGTACTTAGTTGCGCATATTCTCCAGCTACATCAAGATTATCCTTCTTTTCAAGGACAATTCCATTAGGATCTGCCTCTTTTCCGTCTGCCAATGCTATAATTGCAATTTTTGCATCCTGAAGTTTTTGGTACATATTATCAGATTCCACTTTTAAAGCTTTAGACTTCTCAAGCCATTCGCCAACTTTTTGTGGATTCTGTTCGTATAGGTATTCCATCTTTGTATGGAGTCCTTCATTCCTTTTATCAGAATTAACAATAGTTTTTAACAAGCTGTTATCTACCATTGTAAATCCATTTAGAATATCTGCCGATACATTCAATGCAAGCATCGCTGTAAGCACCAGATACATCATACTAATCATTTTCTGTCTCGGGGTTTCCGGACAATTACTAGCTCCTCCCATTTAATTTGAACTTTATTATAGTTTCTGATTAGAACT
>JAWXTU010000092.1:0-8810 GCA_044433285.1 bacterium
CCCTTCCCCTTTTTTCTATTTCAGTAAAAATTTCAGTGCTACAGCCATAAAAATGTTACGTTGTTTTTCGTGGATTATAGTCTCGAACGGAAAGCCACTTACGATGGTGCGATACTCCTCTCCATCATATGCCACTATTGCGCTATTGCTATTTTGCATATAGCGCATAGCTGTAAATGATTTTGCATCAGCTCCCATTATAGCGTCTGGGTGCTCCACGGCGTAGATAGAACCATTTAGTTGTTGCGAAAATTCTATCTCCTTGAGTAGCAAATTCAGCGGTGACCACGATGATTTTACCTTTCCATCTTGTGCAGCTTTATCAGCGCGCCATTTTACTTTTAGCACCTCTTCGAGAAATTTCCTCTTCTCTTCACGGTTGTATGTTGCATACCAACTATCTGTAACTACATAAGCACCAGATGCAAGTATCGAACCACCACCCAAAGTATAATCGCGCAAAACACTCTGCAAATTTAAAGAAAAAGTTTCAAACTCACAACTATTTTTGTTGCCTCCCCAAAAAGTCTCCTTTTGCACGCCTAAAATCAAGTCTACCACAGGGTATTTGTCTAGTAATACCACCGAATCTTCTACCGCTTTGCGCGATGCAGATACAAAATTATAGCCTGCTGCCGCAATTGCTTTACCGTGTAAATATGGATAATCGTGCGTATTTCCTGCAATTGGAGTAAAATCATAGTTACTATTGCTCTGTCCCCATCCAGCAGCATCGTCAGAAATCCACTTGTTGTTATAGTCAAAATCATTCTGCGCACCTACATACCCCAAATCTGTACCATCACTGATGCCTCTATCTAACCAATTCGGGAATCCTGCAAAATTCTCAGACTGAAACCCCTCTGGTGCAGCCACTCTATCAAACCCATTTATTATCATCACCGTATTATAAGCAGAAGGCGACACATAAGCCGACAATATTTCACTATCCATACTAGCCCCACCTCTGTTTACAGCCACTACCTTATAACTCATCACCTTATTATATGGTATATTAACAGAATAGCCACACGAGTCTACATATACACCATTATCCCAACCAGTCCCCTCGCTGCGAGAATATACCACATAACCAGTAGCCACTGCACTCTTTTCAAGAGAATCTACAGTTGGTCGCCAACTCATATTAATTTTTTGATTTACTTCATAGTCCAGAGCGAAACTATTTATCGGTAGCGGAGTGATTATATACTCCTCATCGAGTTGGTAAGCTAGATATTTAATTACACCTTTATATATAGAGCGACTCACCATAAATTTAAATCTAGGGTCGAGACCATATTTCATATCCTCAAAATTTTGGTGCGATAGCAACTCTATCAACATCGCAGGCACATTAGAGGTGCGACTCTCTTTGTAGGCTTTATCCCACAAATTACGCCTAGTCCATTTAGGATTAACAGTTGCTCTGATATCCTCCACAATTTGAGTTTGGATAATATCTGTTAAATCGCGAGAGGTGGCGCGGTTTTGTCCGTTAGGAAACTCCTCAATAGGAGTTTTAAGTCCACCATTTGTTGTGTAAATTCCTAGAGTTCCGATGATAGAATCGAGAGCGGTACCTGCGTCAGAGTGAAATGCTAGAGCCACATCAATAGGGATATTTAGCCCCACAGAGTCAGGTGCATTATACGAACCATAATTGAGCCAGTTTACCCACGTACCTCTGCAAGAGTAGTCGTCGAAATAGTCATTCATACCCACCGACTCGTTATATATCCTTCTGGGCGCACCAGCCCATTGCAGCCAATAGCGACCAGCCTCCCACACCTTAGCGCGACCGCTTGTCTCGTATATGCTCTTCTCGTATTTAGAGGCGAACCTCTTCTGTTGAGTTGGTGTTAGTTTGTTTTTTTCTTCCACTGTGGCAGGACGACGAGCTATATTGCCCATACCACCTCCCCAACGTACAGCATCTGCTACTATTTGACCTTTATAATTGCTTTTGCTAGAGAGAGATACACTTGCGTTTTTGCCATTTTTACCTTTTTCAAAATAGAACTGACCTAGATATATCCATGTGCCACCACCCATACGTTGATTAACAGTATATTCTGTCTCACCGCCAGCATGGCGCACTGTATATTTTGCATCTGGTATTGCATTTGTTACTGTTTTATATGCGATAGATACCCAATACCACCCACTTTCAGGTATTTCGGGTGTCCAAGTGGCGGTAGCATCTCCATCTTCATCTGTAGTGAGCAGACGATAAGTCCCCTCTGTAAATGGATTTTGTTGCTCTACATAGTAGCTGCGTTTATAGGCAAAACCCGAACTCCCTCCACTCTTAAAACTGCCCGACTCTTCTGAATATGTGCCTTTACACAAATTACCACCATCATTATCCACAATCACCTCTCTGGTCTGATAATCCCTTTCGCGCGGCATAAATACGTTAGCACCAGCACGTTCTAGCATCGGAGCTAAGTATGGCAGCACTATAGATGTTGTATATTTATCCTCTACAGTCGTCATCACTCGTGCACGTTGCCATAGCCAGCGGTCGGCACTTTGACTATAATATAAGCCGTGACTTTGCCACAGAGCTATGTTTCTGTCTTTAAGTCCTTTGGTTATTTCGTAAGGTTGATTTTTGTTAGATATAAATGTTACTTTCTTCTTTGTTTTTACATTTTTACTCTTATCAATATCCTCTTTTGTGAGGTAGTAATTTGGTATTAAATCTCTAATATTGTGTTTGTTAGCAATCACCTCCACCTCGTATTCTGGTAATGTAGATTTGATTATATCTTTTATTATAATTTCAATAGAGTCGATTAGCTCGTATCTAAATGGCAACGATGCGAAATCATCGTTCATCTCCACACGATATATTTCATTGTTGCTGTCTATTTCCTCTTTTACCACCCTCATACTGCCAATAGCCTTGTAACTATCAAGATATTTGCGCAACGATTTAGTTACCTCATTTTTATAGCTGTTAGAGCTAACAGGTGTGCAGAGTAGAATTGCAATTAATAATGTAGCGTATCTAAGTAGTTTCATAATATTATCCCCTAAGTTTTAAACCCGCAAAAATAGTATCTAATTTAAACGAGAAAACCGCATTCATCTCGCCTGCCATACAGAGTCCGCAATCGTCGCAAATGCCCATATTAAGTCCGATACAAGTGGCAGAGCGTTCGCCATTTGCATAGATAAAGTTGGTTACCCAGCAGCGGCGTTTGAACTTGTTGTGTTTCATTAGTTTTAGTCCAGATACAGAGTTCATTATCGGATACCCTTTGCGTTTTAGAGCTATCACCTCGTCAATCACTTCGTGTCGTCTATCCCAGTCAATCATCATATTCTCTGCATCAGGAAAAGGGGTGTAGAAGTTGATAGATATCTGTTGTATCGCAGGGTTATTTTTTACATATTCTATAGTATCTATTACGCTCGTGTGGTTGTATTTATTCACTACCATATTCACGCTTAGGTCTTTATGTCCGCATTCGGCAATATTTTTCTCTAGTCGTGCAAAAGTACCCTTTCCACGTATCGTTTCGTGAAATTCTCCAACACCATCTAAGCTCACCCAGATACTGTGGGCTTTCACCCCTTTAAATGGCATTTGGGCATTTGTAGTGATAGTGGCAGAGAAAAAGCCCACTTCGGTAGCAAGGTCGATAAGGTCATTAATTCTATATTCTCCATCGCGCCAAAGCATCACCTCGCCACCCTCAAAATCAACAAAACGCGAACCCTGTTTATATGAATATTCTAGTTGCTCGCGTACCTGCTGGTAGGTCATCATATCTGGCTTGTGTTTGGCATATACAGAGCAGTGTTTGCATTGCAAGTTGCATTGGTCGGTAATAAAAAGCACAGTTTGCAGCGGTCGGGTGCGCCCTAAAATTCGAGCACCGAAAAACCACCAGCCCATATAAAATAGTTGCGAAAGTTTCATCTTTATAGGAATATTGATATTATATTGATTATGATAATAATAAGCGAGAAGAAAGTGACTAAATTGCGAGCCAAAAGCCATCTGAGCATAAACCACTCAATACCAGCCTCTCTGTAGGCGTCAAAATCCCCCATAGGTCCCATCCAGAATTTTAGTACAATCTCCTCTTTGTCGTCGGTTACAAATTTCCGTAACGATTGCCACAGTTTTATCGCCATAGGCAAGAGAATAACCACCACCAGATAACTCCAATTGAGAATATTCAGTGCCACACCGGTAAATATTAATATAAAAGGTAGTAGATTAAATATTGCTGAGGCAGCCAATTCATTTTTTGAGGTGCGCAAAAGACGAGCGAAAGTCATTTTATCAGCCTTTTCGTCGCTAATTTTATCCATCACAGAGTGCGAGTAGACGATATTTGTAACCAGCAGCCCCGCAGCGCAACTAACTATTATGATGTTCCAATCAAACACGCCCGATGCAGCATATTGAGTACCAATCATCAGTAGAGGACCAAACATAGTACCAATCACCAATTCGCCCAGACCGTGGTATCCCAATTTTAGCGGACCGCCCGAGTATGATATGCCGAGTAATCCCCCAGCTGCTATCAAAATCCAGATTGGAGTGCCCCTAAAATAGCCGATAACCACCCCGCACACAATTGCAATAAGCAAAAACACAATTATAGCGGTGCGCAGTTGAGCAATAGTAGCCGCTCCAGATGTTAAATAATCATATTTTGCTATTCGAGCACGTATTCCGTCCGACGCCATTTTAACGCGTTTTTCGCCAGTGCCCACTTTGTAGTCAAAATAGTCGTCGGCAAGATTCATTCCAAGATGCGCAAAAGCCACACCAATTACGGCAAGAAGCGCAAGTAACCACGAAAAGCCGTCGTGGAAAGCAGCCATACTAACGGCTAATAGTGCAGGTGTAACGCTTTGAGGTAGAGATATATGTCTGGCGTTATTAATCCAAAATTTCAATCGCATAAATATAATTTTATAGTTTTATTTCTTAACGGTGCAAAGATACTACAATTATTCGGATAATTTATTAATAAGCTCAAAAATATACATTTAATATTGCCTATAGGAGACTTTTAAAAACTGCTTTGTTGATATCTTTAAGTTACCTATACTCCTTTATATATTAGAATAAATTTATCCAAGAAAGGGTTTTAGCACTATCGGAATTAATTAATCGTTAAAATCTTTTGTTAATTCAAAAATTATTCATACCTTTGCAGCCCGTATAATAGACTGTGAGGCGTAAATTGGCTTCTATGGTTCTGTTATTGTGTGTAATTTATTGTGAAGTAATAATTTAAATACAAATATAATAATTTTTTTTAGACATGCAAAACAAAGGATTTGTAAGAATACTTGCAGCAGCTTTGCTGTTGGTTTGTCTTTTTTATCTCTCTTTTAGCGTCGTAACTCGTAATTATGACAAAAAAGCTAAAGAGTATGCAAAAGGAAATACAACCGAGTATTACAACTTTATGGACTCTGTCTCTGGTGAGAAAGTGTGGTTAGGTTATACCCTAAAAGAGTGCCGTGAAAAAGAGATTAATTTGGGTCTTGACCTTAAAGGTGGTATGAACGTAACACTTGAAGTATCGGTAGTTGATATCGTACGTGCTTTATCTGATTACAACACTAATGCTACATTCAATCAAGCTCTTCAAAACAGCCGTTTGCGTCAAGCAAAATCGGGCGATAATTTTTTGAAAATATTTCAAGAGGAGTTTGAAAAGCTAGATCCAAACGCTCGTTTAGCAGGTATTTTTAGTACATATACTTTAAAAGAAAAAATTACTAGCTCAGCTACAAATGCAGAAGTTATCGCTGTTCTTCAAAATGAGGTAAACGGTGCAATTGATAACTCATTCAACGTACTTCGTTCTCGTATCGACCGCTTTGGTGTGGTGCAACCTAATGTACAACGCCTTGATGTTGAAGGTCGTATCTTGGTTGAACTACCAGGTGTAAAAGAGCCAGAACGTGTTCGTAAACTTCTTCAAGGGTCAGCAAACTTAGAGTTTTGGGAAACCTACAAATATTCTGAAGTTGCACCTTATTTAGAACAAGCAAATAATATTATCCGCGATTACAACAAATCTCTCGAGCCTGCTGTAGAAGAGGCTGAGGTGGTTGAAGAGGTTGCAGAAGAGGTAGTTGAGACAGTTGTAGAAGAGCCGCTAGTTGCTGAAGTAGCAGCAGATACTACTCTTATAGAGGGTGATTCTATCGCAGATCTTTTGGCTGCTGATCTTAATGCAGAAGAGACTTCGGAAGAAGATTTAGAGAAAATGCGTCGCGAATATCCACTGTTCACTGTGTTGCAACCAATGCAATCAAGTGGTCCACTAGTAGGTATTGCACTTGCTTCAGATACGTCAAAAGTAAATGCGATGTTGAATATGAAACAAGTGGCAGAGATTTTCCCACGTGATATGAAATTCAAATGGTCAGTTAAAGCAATCGATCCAGATGCTTCTCAATTGGCTTATCAACTTATCGCTATCAAATCTACCGACCGCACTGGTCGCGCTCCACTAGAGGGTGATGTTATCACTGATGCTCGTGCCGATTTCGGTCAATACTCTTCAGCTGCTAATGTAAACATGAAAATGAATGCAGAGGGTGCTAAAGTTTGGGCTCGTTTAACAAAAGAGAATATCGGTAGAGAAATTGCTATCGTACTTGATAACTATGTATATTCATTCCCAACTGTAAATGGTGAAATCACTGGTGGTAGCTCAGAAATTTCTGGTAACTTTACTACAGAAGAGGCGAAAGACTTAGCTAACGTGCTTAAATCAGGTAAAATGCCTGCTCCTGCACGTATCATTCAGGAAGACGTAGTTGGTCCTTCTCTTGGTGAACAAGCAATTCAAGATGGTTTGATGTCATTTATCATCGCATTTATTCTTGTACTTGTTTATATGATTGCTTACTACGGTCTTATACCTGGACTTATCGCAGATGGTGCACTGTTAATTAATGTGGTATTCATCTTCGGGGTGCTTGCATCGTTCAAAGCAGTTCTTACGTTGCCTGGTATCGCCGCTCTTGTACTTACTCTTGGTACAGCGGTCGACTCTAACGTGCTTATCTATGAGCGTATACGCGAAGAGTTGAAAGCTGGCAAAGGATTCAAAAAGGCTATCGCTGATGGTTATAGCAACGCATTCTCAGCAATTGCTGATGCTAATGCTACAACACTTATCACAGGTATTATCCTTGCTTATTTTGGTACAGGTCCTATCAAAGGTTTTGCTACTACTTTGATTATCGGTATTATCACTTCGTTCTTTAGTTCTGTATTCTTGACTCGTTTGGTTTACGAGCGTATGGATAAAAAAGATAAAGTGCGCAACTTGCCATTTACTACAAATATTACTAAAAACTGGTTCCAAAATACCAACTTCGACTTCGTAAAAGCTCGTAGAATTGGTTATATCATATCAGCATCTCTTCTACTTATCACAATCGTATCTCTTTCATTCAGAGGTTTGAAACAAGGTATCGATTTCTCAGGTGGTCGTAACTATGTAGTGCGTTTTGAGGGTGATATTAATCCAGAAGATATACGCGAAAAACTATCTGATGTATTTGTAGATGCTCAAACATCTGTAATTACAATGGGTGATAGCAAACAAATCCGTATCTCTACCAACTACGAGGTTGGTTCTATCGACGAAAATATCGATACAGAGATTGAATTGATGCTTTATAATGGTTTGAAAGAGTGGATGGCAGAAGATGTAACTAACTCTATGTTTGTAGAGCGTTATATTGTAAATGATGGCGTTCGTCGTGCTGCTGCTCTTGATGATAGCGGTGAGACATTCGGTGTTCAAAGTTCGCAAAAAGTTGGTCCTACTATTGCAGATGATATTAAAACGTCGGCTATCTGGGCTATCTTCTTCTCGCTTCTTGGTATCAGTTTGTATATCTTATTGCGTTTCCGCAACTGGGCGTTCTCTGCTGGTGCAGTTATCGCTCTTGCTCACGACGTATTGATGATTCTTGGTATATTCTCTATATTCTATAGTATTATGCCATTCTCATTAGAGATTGACCAAGCATTTATCGCAGCTATCCTTACAATTATTGGTTACTCAATCAATGATACTGTGGTTATCTTCGACCGTATCCGTGAGAATTTAAATCTATATCCAAAACGTGATATATCAACTCAAATTAATGAGTCGTTGAACTCTACTTTGAGCCGTACATTCTCTACTTCGTTGTCTACAGTAATTGTGTTGTCTACAATATTTATCTTCGGTGGCGAAACAATTCGTGGTTTCGTATTTGCTCTTCTTGTAGGGGTTATCGTTGGTACTTACTCAACTCTATTTGTTGCATCGCCAATAGTATACGAATTCAGACAACGTCAGCTTGCGAAGAAAGCAGCGGCTAAAGCAAAAAAATAATAGGGGAGTTTTTAGAGTCCCTAAAGGATAGATTTTAATGGTCTGTCTAATTAATTAGGCAGATTGTCAGATACAAAATCAGGTTTTATTAGATAATAATAAAACCTGATTTTATATTGGTGGGACTAAAGATGCAGGTGAGGTTGCACCCTCAAAATCAAGGTTTGCGGATACGAAATTTTTTAAGTATCTTTGCAGATGGTTTTAAAATCGCTTTAGCAGCTTCTTTTTAAAACCATTATCTATGAGAATTGTGGGGCTGTAATAATAATGTGAATAATAATGTGAATAATAATAAGGGGATATTTAAGGGGACTTCTATAAACTGCTTTGTAGAAATTTTTGAAAAATTATTAGAACTATTTTGACTAGCATATCGCGAGTTTAGCGGGCTAAATGAGTGATATAAGAGGTAAAATAGGC
>JAWXTU010000093.1:0-8750 GCA_044433285.1 bacterium
GTTTTATCTCTCTTTCCTCTCTGAAAAAATATTTTATCTCATTCCCTGCAACCTTTCCAATTCCTCAGTTGCATTTACAAGTTGAATTTAGGACTTTTGGATGATACTTCATCAGTTAATTCTGGATAATCAACTATGCTAATTACCTGCAATTTGTAATCATCTGTAAACAATCCAAGAAAAGCATTAAATTCACGGCTGTATTCTTTGTGACGACTACTTAATTGACTGAACTCTGCAAGACTTATTAATTTTTTTATTCTTTCACTATTCGCATCTAATTCTTTAGAGAGTGAATTTTGAACCTCGGCAATATAGTTAGTTTTAAATGTCTCTTTTTTTATTTCAAGCTCTTTGTTTGTGTTGTTATATACTTGAAAAATTTTATCTGATGTTTTCTGAATCTCTTCTAACATTTGAACCGAAGTTGACCACTGAAATCCACAAGTAGGACATTCTCCATCTACCAAGCCTATAATTTCTCTATTATCTGAGAATAATTTAATCAATTCTTGTTGTCTATCTTTTAGATTTGACAATATTGAATTATGAGTGGTTAAGGAAGCTTTTAATGAGATAATAGACTCTACTTCTGATTTGAGTAAATCTATATCAACGTTGAGATCTTTTAATTGCAAAAAATCCAATATTGTTTTTTCTATTAACGTCTCATACTCTACCTTAGTAATTGCAGATAAAATTTGAGTGATTATTGTATTACTCCTCTCTAATTCTTTTCTCTCAATATCTTCTTTTTGCAATAATTCAAAATTGTTAATACTCCAATACTTCGTAGTAATCTTTTGCAAAAACTCTTCATTATTAATATAATTATGCAAACTATCACTTAACTTTATATTAGCAATAATATACTTATTCTCGATTAATTTTTTAATCAAGCCTATAATTTTAAGATATTCTTGATGTGTTTCAATGTTACTATTTGGTATATACTCCTTATCCCAAGCATAATCTTGAGTTACCAACAATTTGCTATATTTGACATCTGTACCTTGCGAGTATATTACATTTTTATTAGCCTTGTCAATCTCCTTCTTTCGCTTATCTTTATTATGTATAATCTTTTTTATCTGATCAGAGTATTTGCGAATACATTCTAATTCGGCAACTTGGTTATGCGCTCCTAATATAGATGAAAGATCATCATACCTATCCTTTGGATTCTTTTTAACAAAGAATGTATTCTCATCTTGCTCTACATAATTAAGAACATTAAAATGATCAACAATGGAAGGATAATTTATTATATTATCTAAATCAGACTGTCTACTTAAATCACTATTGATATAAAGAGTAGAGCTGTCAAAAACATTCTTGATATTATATTCTTTACATCTGCCTTTTGTGGCAGCACCAAAACATCGTGTAATACAGATGCTTTCATCTGAATTTTTCAGCGTTAATGACAATTCCATCGATTTGGTCTGATCGTTATGTATTGGACTACAATCGTATGTATTACGACCATCAATATCTACGCTCTTATATTTTCGAGGAAACCCAGTTAGAATAATATCTATAGCATCAAAGATCGTCGTTTTCCCATATCCATTTGGACCATCCAGAACAACGATGCTTTTTTCGTCAAATCTTATATTTAAGCTGGTAATACCTTTGAAGTTTTTAATACTTAATGAATCTATTTTAAATTTGTTCATATTGACCATTGTTATCAAAGTTGGTATTTTTGTAAAATATGCGTCTCTATTGCATCTATTTTTTTGATGTCAATTTTATGAATCTCAGAAATTAACTTTCTCTGTTCATCTGTAAGGGAATTTGAAATGGTTTCTTCAATCGCAACCAATTCTTCACTGCCAATATCTGTTTTATTATAATTCAAAAAAGGGATTTTAATAAAAAGCCTTAATAGTAGTTCGTACCATTTGCCTTCACTATTAGTATCTTTCAATAAATCACTATTACTCTTAACTAGATTACTTAATACTAGATCTAATGTTTTCACATCTTCTATGTTTCCAATTTTTGACAATAATACATTCAGATTATCTTTATCATAGTGTAATACATATTTCTTTGATGTGTATACATTTTCTTCGATCTTAAATAAGCCAATTTCCTCTTCTTTTACGACACCTGACACAACTATTACTATCGATATATTATGTTCTATAAATCGCTCTTTAAATTTCAGAAAATCTTCTGTTTGTAAAAGAGTGTAGACCAAATTATTAATAGCATGCTCTAATTCTTGTTTATTGTCATTTGTTTTTAACTTTTCGTGCAAATCAACCATATTCTCTATGACGAATAAGAAAAAATCATTTTTATCTTCATAATATGCAAAGAGCATATCTAGCTGTTCTGAGCCCACTGGTTCAACATTAAGCCCATAGTCTATTGCTAATTTTTCTATTAGTTGTTTCATTGCCCTACTTCAATATTGTTAATTTCTTCTATACTTTTTTCCACTGATACAAACCCAAATTCTATATCATTTATACGTGCAAACTTCCTATTATTATCGTCAATTTCTTTGGGAGCTTTGCTTGACTCAATAATGCGTTTGCTAACCTCTTCTTTAGATATATTTAAATTTCCAGTAATAAAATAATCTATATCATTGCATATTGGAGATTTTGAAATCCTTTCACACTCTTTTTGTAATATTCTACTATCAGAACGGTCTGTGATATCATATGTCCCATTATGAGATGTGAGTTGATATAAGGTATTCTCACCAACATTGTTAATATTGTATGTAAAATCAGTCGGATTAATATGAACTTTTATCTTCCTAATGGCTTTCCCTATAACACTTCGAATAGATTCCTCATTTATAAAACCATTAAATGATAAAAGGTTGTTCTCATTTAGAGGATAATGAGGAGAGAGATTATCCTTAAGCAAACACTTAACCTCATCTTTTGACAATGCTTCAATTGCAGATATTGCTTTATTGACTTTACTCAATTCAATCTTTTCAATCTCATTAGCTTCGTCACAATCTAACGATAATGCTATATCAGTCAAAACATCCATCAATCGTTTTTCAGCTTGATACCAAGCTAATTCTTCGGTCGTTACGATGGTACTACTTTTAACCCATTCCAAAATATCTTTTAAAAGAATCTGTTCTATCTTCTTTGTCTGATGCCGCCTCTTAATTAAGTCATTAATTTGCATGCAGCAATAACTATGCTTTAATTCAATATTTTCTGGATTAGCATCCATACCCGCTGCCCCCATTATTTTACTAATTTGCGAGCAGGTTAGCTCGCGAATATTTTCAAGAGTGTATACACCATCAATAATATTAGATTTTAGCAACTCTTTATTGGGTATGTCGTCTTTACTAAAGTCGACACTCTTATGAAAAAAATTCTTCTTTTGAACAATAAGATAATTGTTATTGGCATTATCGCTATATCTACTCATTAGGCTCTTCCAAGCCTCCGCATAATTATAGTAATTATGCGATGTATATGCTTTAACTTGAAATATTTGTGTCAAGTTAGTTATAATAGAAAAATCTTCTTCTTGTTCTATCTTAAGTTGGTATGTGTCACAAATATCCTCCCCTGCCTCCTGGATCTCATTTATCTTCTCAAGAGCTCTACATATAGCGACGTTACCCTGAAAAATATATCCAGACCATATTGATGATGCATCTTTATCTCCTTTTACCATTGCAGCTTCATTTCTTTATTTATTAGGTTGATAATTCACACCGTTGATGTTTTTATCCACCTGCTCTATGTCATTTTTGAGAGCTTTAACACAATCAAGCAAAGTCGAAGTATCTCGTGTAACAATAAACTTTGCGAGACACTCTGCATCAACATTCAAACAAAATAGGTTTAGTATGAATAGTATGTGATATGTAATAGTGTTTATCTGGATACCAAGTACGTTCTTTACATCTTCAATAACTTCATAATAATCCGTTCTTTTGTTTGGTAGTCCATTCAATACAGCAAGAGGAATAATTTGTTCTTGAGAGAAACCATATCTGCCAATTAATACTGACAAGTCATCTAATATTCTTCGTGTTACAGCAAGAGAATCCGAGTTCTTTATATTAGATTCACCAACAATAATAGACTTACCTGACTCTGCAAAGAATTCGATTCTAATATGATTATTACCCGAAGCGTTTGTATTGCATATGACTCCAAGATTCAACAATGAATTTCGCACTAGTATTTCACTTATGTCTGTTGTCTTAATAGACTTATTCTGCAATGATGATGTGTAGAATATGGCAAACTCTTCAGTAATGCTATTGAATGATATATTTTGAGGGAGCTTCTGATAATCTCGTATAGCTAATGACTGATCCTCTTTGGTTGATATAACTTTATGTTGGCTTTCTGTGTTAATTGAACATCTTTTATTTGCAATATCTAACTGTATGGCTGCCGTTGGACAACGATATAAACATAATCCACAGACTATGCAATTTGTTTCGTCAATATAAACACTCCCATCATCTGAGATTTTTATTGCATCAGTAGGACAAACTCTGTTGCTAGTGTTGTGAGGGAAACTTGCAAATAATTTACTCTCTAATTCGTTTGGTAAGTATTGAACACATAATTTTGAGTCGCAATGGATGCATACTCCTCTCTCTATATTCCCTGTGTCAAATATCAATCCAGAAAATCCATCATTATAGACCTTTGACACAATGCCATCAGACAGCGTGTAGTATGTATTACTATTGTGGTGTTTGCGTGAAAGCTTTTTCATATTCAAATTTACCTGCAAAATTATTAAAATACTCTCGATTTATGACGAGATTATTTTTATTACAATCATAAACTAGTCCCAATAGATCATCTATATTAATAATTCCTATGTTTATATCGAACGCCTGCTTTATGTTATTTATAAGTTCGTAAACATCTGAGCGGATTGGCGGATAGTTAAATGCAATAGCGAGACTAGTTGTATCGAAGGTCGTGTGATGAAACTTGCGAGATAAAATTACAACCTTGTTTTCAAATGCTTGCCGTATTGATTTTATATTGATTTCCATAGTTTCTCGTGGAGATTTTATTTCTATAGGTATGGAACTGGTATTATCAACAATAATGGCATCCATTCTGCAATTAACATCACCTTCCCTTGTTATTCGTGGATCTGAGAAGCCAATATATCTCAAAACAACACCGATGGTATCATAAAATTCAATAGTCTGAAACTCCAATTTCCTTTTACAATCCGAAACAAAATCAGCCTTATTATCGTTTGAGGCTAAAGCATCTGAGAATATATCAGACATTTTTGCTTCGCTGACATCTTTTAATCTAAGTTTCTTCATTATAGCTTATCTAAAATCTCATTACCCTTGTTTAATATATACCTAGGAGCTTCTTGGTATCCAAAAAATAGCATATTATTAAATTTATCAATCTCAAAATCTTTAAATATATTACGTGCCATGCCCTTTAATTTATTTGCGGCTTCAGCGTAATCAGTCATATCATATCCAATCTTTTCTAACTGATACAAATTAGACCATATTACGAAAGATGCTATTTCTTGCTCATCATACTTTGCAATATCGCTATATCGAATATCAATGGCACTAGATAATTCATTGGATTTTTCCTCTCCTATTGGTGTCATCTCTAACATTAGACAAGCTCTGTCGCCATAAATACCTTTTACCCACTTTGATTGCATCCAATTATTCCATTTTAGCGCAGCAATAGGGAATCGAGTATAATTTGGAAGAGTGTCTTTGCTTTTAATGTTTTTTCTTTTTTTCAAAAACTCTATTTCATCCACCAATCCCTGTTTGCCTTTTGATCTAGTCGTGTTTATATAGTCGGTTAAGTTTTCAATTATATTAGGTGCTTTATCGTTTTCACAAGCCAGAACAGCTACGATAATTTCATCACGATGAATCAATCCACCTAGTTTAGATGCAAGCTTTAGAATAAGTGGAAACGGGCGTAGAATATTATTCCCCTTGACATTAGTAAGAGGATTAGGACTCGCGATATGAATAGTGTTAAGTGCGACTAAATTATTTAGTGCATCTCCTTGTTCGTCATTAATATACTCGCCAAATTCCGATAATGCAAAGTTTGTATTTTGTGATCCTGGCTCATACCATCCTAACATTCGAAACATCTCACTGTAAGATTTATGCTGATTGAATAATGGATCTCTTGATTTATCATCTCTAGTAGATCTGCGAAGAGCCTCCTCTCCGATAGCACCCAGTGATGACGCAAGACCACTTTTTGCCATAAATATTGCAGCATCAGAATGGTCGAAATATTCACCATCGGGCAAATCCCTGAAATGGTTGTATATACTCTTATAAGTGCTTATAAATTTATCTATGTCTGAGACTGCATTTGAGAACCTAAATACCCCTGCCATATTATTCGTTTTATTATTGTTAACATACAAATATACAGTATATTTCGTCGAGTTGTATTTTTTACTTGAATATTTTTTTATTATTATATTTTTTATAATAATAAAATATCCTATCTTTGTAGTCAAAATGGCGAAATTATGGAGGACAATCAAGAGCTAAAAAGCAAAAAGAAATCCGCAAAAACAATAGTGGCTTCGTTTATTGTGGAGGAAGAATTACATCGTAGGCTGAAGGTGTATGCAGCATCCACAGGGCAAAAACTCAAGGATGTTGTTAATGAAGCATTTTTAAATTATTTAGAGCAAAAAGAGTAAGAATGAAACAATTTATGTATAAAAAGGAGAAGAAAGTTTTTGTCCCAATTGAGGATGTAGATGTAAATATGCAAGCTGAGGTTAAACTCAGGAAATTACTATCTAATCCAACTGATAATAATATACCCTCTTGGATAAGAAACAGCAAAGAGGTCTATCTATATCATACAAAAGGGGATGTCGCAAAAGCCAATTCTCTATATATAAAAGATCGTGATTGTGTGTATGATTTAGGCAATGCTTTGAATGATTTATCATCAAAAGAGTGGCTACCTGAAACAGTGTCAGTATTTTCGCAGAAAGGGCTTGGAGCTTCCAATAAAGACACGTATATTGAGAAACTTCATCCAGCACCATACTCGTATCAAGATGTTGCTAGACATATAAAATTTTTCACAAAAGAGGGCGATTATGTAATTGACCCATTTGTTGGTGTAGGTTCCACTCTTAAAGCTGCATGTGTTGAGAATAGACGAGGTCTAGGTATCGAACTCAATCCTAAATACGCATCTTTAAGTGTTGAGCGAATTAAAACTGAAACTTCTGATGATATGCCATACAAGAAGTTACAGGAGGTTATATGTGGTGACTCGTCTGTTATTACTAAGGAACTAGCAGATGATACATTTGATTTTTTAATGACAAGTCCTCCTTATTGGAATATACTAGACAAAAAAGATCACAAGGCTAAGTTGAGAGAAGCTGAAGATTTGGACACAAAGTATAGCGATTGTGAGAACGACCTTGCAAATATAGATGACTATCATAAGTTCCTAGAGAGCCTATGCTCTGTATTCTCAGAATGCTCAAGAATAGTGAAGAAAGACAAGTATTTCGCTATTGTTGTTAGTGACTTTAGAAAGTCCGAAAAGTACTATATGTTCCATTCTGACTTGGCAAATATATTAGAGAATACGACTCCGCTGATTTTAAAAGGTATAAAGATATTATATCAACGACACAAAAGTATATATCCTTATGGTTATCCGTATTCTTTTGTACCTAACGTACATCACCAATATGTGTTAATATTTAAAAATCAGAAAGGTGGAAAGAAATAAAGTATACTTAGGTGATTGTATCGAACTTCTCAAACAAGTAGAAGATGGGTCTGTTGATTTAATTATTGCAGATCCTCCATACAATATTGGGAAAAATTTTGGTCCTAGGAGCAAAGTTTGGAATGACATTGACGAATGGAATATTTGGTGTAAAGAGTGGTTAGATCTATGTATAGCCAAACTTAAACCAACAGGGTCTATATTCGTTTATGGTATTCATAATTACTTGTGCTATTTACAAGTGTATCTAATGCAAAGGAGAATGATATATAGAAGGCAATTCATTTGGTATTATGAGAATGGTTTCTCAGGATACACTAAACTACCTGCTGCTTTTTATGAACCTCTATTGTGGTTTAGCAAGAGTAATGAGTATATATTTCATCAGATTAGAGAACCTTATAAAAGTCAGGAACGTTTGAAAAATAAGATAACAAAAAAGGATGGAACTGTTTGGACTCCAAATCCCGAAGGGCGTATAGCTGGCGATGTATGGAATTTCCCTGTTCTAGCAGGCAAACGTTTTGCCGATGAGAAAGTAGACCATCCAACACAAAAGCCACTAAGCATAAGCAATAGAATTGTAAAACATTTTAGTAATGAGGGTGATCTTATTTTAATTCCTTTTGCAGGCTCAGGCTCAGAATGCGTTGCCGCAGCAATGAATAACAGAGACTATATAGGGTTTGAAATAAACGAAAAATATCTCCCTATAATAGAAGAACGATTATCACAAAGAAAATAACAATCAAGGTAGCTCAGTAACTATTTTATGCTACCTTGATTGTTCCTGCAAAGTATAAATTCACCACATAAAACCTTATTGTAAGAGATTGCGAGAGTCTAGAAAGTTAAAGATGGCAGTATTAAGCTATAAATACTTGCCAGCAATTTGAATTTACTGTGTTTCATCGAGTTGGAAAATCAAAGAAAACTGAGGCAACTAAATCAGGTCTAAATCGCTATCAAGCTCTAGTAAATTAGAGTGTAATA
>JAWXTU010000094.1:0-8675 GCA_044433285.1 bacterium
CTAAATAATCGTCCTCGTAAAAGACTCGGATACCTCACACCAAATGAAAAATTTAAACAAATTATTAATATGAATTCAGTTGCATTTGCAGGTTGAATTCAGCTTGTCTCATCTTTTGATAGATTGATTTTATATTCACTTCTTACTGTTGGCGTGTCATTATTGGTTCGGATTATCTATGGTGTTTATTGCAAACGAAATTTTGATGAGTGTAAAACTTTTGTATTTACTCTTGATAGAGGTATATTTAAGGAAATGCTTGCTTTCGCAGGGTGGAACTCGGTAGGTGTTTTGTCATATACACTGAGAGAACATGGTAGTAATATCGTGTTGAATATGTTTTTTGGTCCAACTGTCAATGCCGCTAAGGGTATATCGACACAAGTGTTAGGTGCCTTGACTAAGTTTTCGGGCAGTTTTATGATGGCTCTGAATCCCCAAATAACAAAAACTTATGCTAGTGATGAAAAAGATCGAGTGATGACTTTGGTATTTCAGGGGGCAAGATTGTCGTATTATATGATGTTTTTAATCTCTTTACCTATACTTATAAGTACCAATCAGATACTCAGCTTGTGGCTGGGTGTCGTGCCAGAATATGCGATAGTATTTGTTCAATTGTCTATAATATCTTCTCTGATAACCACTTTAATGACACCTCTTTTGACATTAATGCAAGCTACTGGAGATATTCGTAATTATCAGATAGCCGATGCGTGCGTTACGCTTTTTAGTTTGCCAATGTCTTATGTGTTACTACGAATGGGATTATATCCAGAGGCTGTGTTAGTCGTTAATATTGTTATTTTATCAATGAGTTTATTAGTGCAATTATTCATGCTTAAAGGGATGGTAGGCCTACCTTTTTTGAAATTTGTTAAGGAGGTGATTTCTAATGTGTTTTTAGTGTCGGTAATGTCAACTATTATACCATTGGTTCTATCAATGTACTTTTCGCACTCTTTTGGATCATTTATTCTGTTAAGTATTGTTGCTATTCTATCTACTGTTATTACGGTATATACTATTGGATGCAATGAGGCTGAGCGAGAATTAATAATAAAAACCATCAAACAAAAGTTTTCAATCAATTAAGAAGTATAGTATATGATTTCCATTATTATCCCTTTGTATAATAAAGAAGAATGTATCGCAGGTGTTATAGAGTCGGTCTTAAAACAATCATTTGTTGATTTTGAATTATTGATTATAAATGATGGTTCTACTGATAATAGCGAATCGAAAGTTGGTCTATTTACTGATAGTCGAATAAAATTACACAATAAACAGAATGGAGGGGTATCATCTGCTCGAAATTATGGCGTAAAGATGGCTAAATCAGAATGGGTAATATTTCTGGATGCTGATGATGTAATGTTACCTAATAATTTGGATATATTATACGCCCAACAGAAAGAGTATAATACAGATATATCAACGGCAAATTATTATGTTGAGACTGAAACGGGGAGTCGTATACTGAAGAGAAAAGATAGTTGCAAAGGGATTGTGAAAAGTAACTTAAGGTGGTATTATTTTGATAAATATTGTATGCGTATGGGTTGTGCGATGATTAGACGAAGTTTTCTGGTCAAGAATCCATTTCCAGAGACTCTGAATAGATTCGAGGATTTATATACTGTATTAGAGCTATGTAAACAGTGCACTATCTCGTTTGAATCAACACCAATACTTATTTATACTGCTGAATTTAGAGACCTTAGTCGACTGTCGTTAAATTATATCGAAAAAGATTTTACTTATCATCTTGATTTCTCGGAGAAATCTATATGGGAAAAGTTGCTATATGGTCAACTACTTGTATTTGCGGCACACAACAAGCCATTAGACAAGATCTTGAAGCAAAAGTATAAGTGTAATTACTATTACAAATATCTTGCTCTCATCGGTTTTAAAATCAAAAAAATAATTAAACATAGCTTATGAAATCATTTTTATATAAATATTTTGGCACACTAATACATTTCAGAAGTGCTCTTTTAGAGTGGTACAAATGCAATGTACGCGTTAGAAACTGCAAAAAATGGGGTAAGTGTAGTCCTAAAGTTCAGATTGGCATTCCATTGTCAGTAACGAATATTAGCAATGTGTATATTGATGATTTGTGCCGTATAAACCCATGTGCAAATTTTATTATAGGAACAGGTCGGTTATTTATAAAAAAACATAGTGTGCTTTCTTACAATGTGACAATTGTTACAGGGAACCATACCTCAACGGTCGGGATACCACAATTTTTACTTGGACATAGTCACATAAATGACAAAGAGACTGATGTAACTATTTGTGAAGATGTTTGGGTTGGAGCTAATGTGACAATTTTGACTGGCGTGACAGTTGGTAGAGGGGCAATCATTGCAGCAGGAGCGGTGGTTAATAAGGATGTTTTACCTTACTCCATTATTGCAGGAATACCTGCTAAGATTGTTGGAGTTAAATTCTCGAAAGAACAAATCATTATTCATGAACAGACTCTTTACCGCACTGATGAGCACACCAGTTTAAGTCTGCTTGATGAGTTGTTTGAGTCTTCATTTAATGGATTAAAGGTGTTTGGTGTTAGTACAATGAGCGGGGAGGACGCTGAAAAGTTAAAGAGTTTAAAGCAGAAATGGGGAATATAAAGCAGTCTGAACTAAAAGAGATAATATTATTTATTCTACTGATATTATTCAATCGTGTTATTATCAGTATTGGCGGTGAATTGTCAATCAGCAGTATATTTATTATGCTGACATCTTTTGTGTGGATTAGACGTATTGATTTTAGAAATAGAATTATAAAAAACATTCTACATTTATATATCTTTTTGTTTATAAGTCAAGTATTTGCAGAGTTCTTTTCTGACACAACAATGATTGATAAAGTTAAGGGGGTAGCTATAACTGTTAGTTCTGCCTTTACCTTTTTCTATTTCTTTTACAGATTTGTGCGCAATCCTAGTCTCGTTAAGTTTTTCTTTTTGGGTACGGCGTTGTCATATATAATTATGCCTAACAGACTCTCTGAGATTGAAGGTAGTGAATTTGGCTATTATAAATTTACTCTGATTCCAATCCTAAGTAATCTATTGTTATTTGCAACGCTGCAATTTAGGGGGGCGATATTCAAACGTTATTGGCCACATTTGATTGCCTTAGTTGGCGGCATATTTATTATGACAGGTGCAAGAAGTTCGGGTTTGACTATATTTATTATAGGTGCTGTTACCTACATCATTTCGAGACACCGTAGTATTACAGCAAAGAGTATATATAAGGTAGGAGCTACTTTAGTTATTTTGCTATATGCGGTTTATGCATTGTTGTATGTCCCTGCGGTGATGAATGGAAGCTTAGACAGTGTTGGCAACTCAGCTCAGTTGAAAGAAGTCGAGAATCCGTACAATCCAATTAACCTGCTGATGCAGGGACGCACAGATTCGTTTGTTCCATTTATTGCCTTTATGGATAAGCCGTTGACTGGTTATGGTTATGGAGCAGAGGATCCATCGATGAAATATACTAAATTGTTATACACTCTGAAAGGTGCAGATGAGCCTATAGATGGATTCGATCTTCGTGGGAAAATCCCAGCTCACTCAGTCGTAGGAGCTTATGCTGCCTCATATGGAATTTGCGCCCTATTGGCTCTTTTATGGTTATTGGGCTATGTGTTTAATCTTGGTGTAAAAATGTTGTTAGATAAAGGTATATACATATATGTCACAGCATATTTTATTTTTAATATCATTTGGAATGTTCCATTTTCGCCAGCAGCACACTTTAAGACATCAATTCCAATTGTATTGTCTTTTCTGACAGCTTTATATGTTTTTAAAATAAACAAAAGAATAATAGATGAAAAACAAAATTTGCTTTATCACAACAGGTGATATTAAGAGTATAGCCACTGCAAAGAGAGCCCTAGGCTTAGCGAATCCATTGAGTGATTTGGGTTGGGATGTATCTATTGTCATGGAAGACACAGAGGAGAATCATCATCGTGTAGCATTAGAATGTGATGAGAGAATAACTGTTGTATATTTCTCACATGGTAGTGCACTAAATGAGGTCGCTCAGAAGAATAAAATTATAAAAAGGATTAATCCTGATTATCTATATATTTGTGCGTTTGTGTTCAGGAATGTGGTGGGTATGATGCACTCATCTAAAAAAATAGTTGAACACTCTGAGTTGCAATCTAGCATTCCTGACATAAGAGGCATTAAGAAACTTATGTGTTATATGACTGAATATTATTCAATTGTGTATTCGGATGCTATTCTAAATGCAAGTAAGTATTTGCAAAATACATATCTAAAAAGGGAGAAAAAGATATTAAGTAATATCCCGATGCTCTATTTTCCGTACGCATATAATCCGTCTGTTATTAATGTGGTAGACGTAGATTATAGTAATGATAAGTATGTAGATTTTGAGGGTTGTAATACATTTGTTTTTCTAGGAAGCGTTACAAAGAACTATGGGGTATTTACAATTATTGATGCTGTTAAGATAGCAGCTCAAAACAACTCTTTTAAAGTTCTAATTCTTGGTAAAGGTCGTCATTATGAAGAGGCTTTAAGATATGTAGATGACAACAATCTTGGAAATTATATTTATATGCCTGGATTTATCGAAGAAGAGGATGTTGCGTCTTATTTCTCATTAGCAACAGCATTCATCTCACCGATGAATGACACCGTACAAGATTGGGCAAGGTGCCCAAGTAAATTATATATGTATCTTCCATATAAAAAACCAATTATTACCTGCGAGATTGGCGAGCCGTATCAAATATTTAAGGATGATGGATATTATTATAGCCCAGGCAACTCGTCTGAAATGGCTAAGCAAATTGAAAGTGTAGTTAGTATGGGTATCACTAAAACGAGTATTGATCCTTTAGAACACTCATGGGCTACTCGTGCAAAGGAGTTTGATAAGTGGATTAAAAATGTAAAATTATGAAGAATATTATAAGAGCAACAAATAGTCCTAAGCATCATCTTTTTGGATTTCATGATATTGTAGCGTTTAATCAGTCAGGAGAAAAACTTCTCTCATTAGAGGCAGATGTTATCAATCGTCCGCCACTTCCAGCAGAACAGTTTGGAGTTGGGTACTCGAATTGGCAATCTCAGGAGTACGTCAATTTGGGATATACGAATGCAATGAATTACCCTCAAGGTGCACGCCAGCAATGGTTAGATAATGATAAGTTTATAGTTAATAATCAGGTAGGTAATGGTTGGGGAGCAGATATTTATGATGTTAGTTGTCAAAAGAAGTTGGGTTCAATAGAGTCAACTTGTCATTGTGTAACATCTGATTCTAAATATGCTTTTGGAATAAATTACTCTCGTTTACATCGGTTAGGGGGATATGGTTATATCGGGTTGGATGACAAAACAGTATCTGATGCAATACCAACAACTGATGGTATATTTATAACTGAAATAGCGACTAATCAAACAAAACTTCTTGTCTCAATAGCGCAAGTTGCAGCGTGCGAAAAAAGTAGTAGTGTTGATAATGGTTCTCATCACTATGTAACGCATCTTGTACTAAATCCGTCAAATAAAAGGCTCGCCTTTCTTCATCGCGTATTTTTACCAGATGGTGGTTTGCGAACTCGTTTAATGACCGTTGGAACTAATGGAGAAGAGCTGAGATGTATGGCTTCTGGATTTTTAAGCCATTTTGACTGGAAAGATGATGATGCAATTTTTATATGGGGTCGTACAGGTGGTGGTGTCGATGCTTTACGAAGTAATCCATTATTTTCGAATCCATTAGTTGCTCCAATATTAGGTGTTGCAAAGGGGATAATGAGAAAAATAATGAAAAAGTCATCAGCTATGTCTATGAGTTTTATGCTAATAACTGATGATGAGAGCAGATCATTATCAAAAATAGATACTAATATCATCGAACAAGATGGGCACCCAATGTTCTGCCCAACAGATCGAAATTTGATTATTAACGATACATATCCGAAGTCAGATGGCTGTAGAACCCTCTTCTTTTATGAGTTTGATAAAAATATTAGACAAGATATAGGTGAATTTAGAATGATAGATACGCAACCAGATATTACCCTTTTTGACCAATACACCAATGGTGTAGATCCTCTTATCTTGTCATATATGTCTCAATCTTTATTTAGTTTTACTCGTTCGGGATTACATTGTGATCTTCATCCAAGATGGAATTGTGATGGTAGTATGGTTGCTTTCGATTCAATACACGAAGGAACACGTCAAATATACATAGCTCAAAGATGAAAAAAGTAGCTATTCTCCAACCGATTATACCACATTATAGAGAGGCTTTTTTTCAGACTTTACGTGATCGTATCTTCAGTGATGTATATGTCTATGAAAATAGCGGTGTTGCCGAACAAAGTTCATTTAAAATAGGGGAGGCTAAATCAACTAACTTATATAACAAACAAATATGCGGAGTTCTGTTCTATAATATATTCCCATTTTTAAAGCGTGATTATAAAACAATTGTTTTAATGTGGCATTTCGCTCACTTTACAACGTGGGTGCTCCTATTTACAAAAATATTTCATAGAAAAAAGATAATAATTTGGGGACACGGGATCTCTGTTAAGAGGTATATCAAAGAGGAGGTCACGCCTGATTGGAAATTAAAACTTATGTTGTTTCTTGCTGATGGCGCTTGGGTGTACACAGACAAAGAGGCAAGTATTTGGAGAAAGCATTTCCATTCAAAAAAGATTGTAGCACTAAATAATACCGTCTCATCCGTTGAGTCTATCCTTAATGTAGAGGTATTATCAAAGGAAAAATTAAAGTGTAAATACAATATAACACAATCTACGATATTAATTTTTTGTGCTCGTTTTGAGAGTGCTTATAGACGAGTTGATCTTTTAGAAGCGACCTTGAAGCGTGTCAATAGTGAAAATATAGGTTTGATAATTATTGGATCAGGAAAATACAAGCCTGATTTTTCACAATACTCCAATGTATATGATTTTGGCGCTGTTTACGATCAATCATTAAAACATGAATTATTCACAATTGCAGATATTTACTTTCAGCCAGGTTGGGTTGGCCTTTCAATAGTCGAGGCAATGGCTTATGCACTCCCGATAACAACATTCAGTCGCTCTGAGGATACATTTCAATGTGTTGAATATTCGTATATTAAGGATGGTGTAAATGGTGTTATTTTCCACAGTCTTGAACAGTGCGTCGAATTCTTCAACACTGTGTCAGAGACTCAAATACACGATATGGGATTGAATGCGAAGAGTTATGTAAAAAGTAACCTTTTGATTAACAATATGACAAATAACGCAATTTCTATATTGTAGCTCTTACATAAAAACTAAACAAAATAGTAAAATATGAATATAGCAGTAATTGGTACTGGTTACGTTGGACTTGTTTCTGGTACTTGCTTCGCCGAGGTGGGTGTGAATGTAACCTGTGTAGATGTTAACGAGGAAAAGATACAGAGTCTTCAAAATGGTGAGATCCCTATCTATGAGCCAGGACTCGATGAGATGGTTCTGCGCAATCACCGCGAGGGTCGTCTAAATTTTACAACTGATGTGACAACGTGTCTAAATAATGTTGAAATAATATTCAGCGCAGTAGGCACACCCCCTGATGAAGATGGCAGTGCTGATCTTCAATATGTATTAGATGTTGCTCGTACAGTAGGACGTAATATGAATAAATATATTGTCCTTGTTACTAAATCGACAGTTCCTGTCGGAACAGCTAAACGTGTAAAAGAGGCAATCCAGACAGAACTAGACAAGAGAGGTGTAGATATACCATTTGATGTAGCGTCGAACCCTGAGTTCTTGAAGGAAGGTGCAGCAATTAAGGACTTTATGAGTCCCGATCGAGTGGTAGTTGGGGTTGAGTCAGATCGGGCTAAGGAGTTAATGACTAAGTTATATCGTCCATTTTTATTAAACAACTTCCGTGTTATCTTCACAGATATTCCTTCGGCAGAGATGATTAAGTATGCGGCAAACTCCATGTTGGCAACTCGTATTAGCTTTATGAATGATATTGCAAACTTATGCGAAATTGTTGGTGCTGATGTTAATATGGTACGTAAAGGCATTGGCTCAGATAGTCGTATTGGGGGTAAGTTTCTTTATCCTGGTTGTGGTTATGGAGGTTCTTGTTTCCCTAAGGATGTAAAGGCACTCATTAAAACCGCAGAAAAGAGCGGATATAAGATGAGTGTTTTGAAGGCAGTTGAGGAGGTGAACGATAACCAAAAGAGCGTACTTTTCAATAAGTTGTTAAACTGTTATAATGGAGAACTGAAAGGAAAAACAATTGCGATTTGGGGTCTTGCATTCAAGCCAGACACAGATGATATGCGGGAGGCTACATCTATTGTCACAATTAAGTTACTTTTAGAGTCAGGTTGTAAAATTAGAGTATATGATCCTGTTGCAATGAACGAGTGTCGCCGCATTATTGGAGATATTGTAGAATATGCAACAGATATGTATGACGCAACCTTGAATGCTGATGCACTCTTACTTGTTACTGAATGGAAACAATTCCGCCTACCTAGTTGGGGTGTACTCCATAAGTCTATGAATATGGCTCTTATTATCGATGGTCGCAATATCTACGACATAGATGATGTTAAGAATAATAATTT
>JAWXTU010000095.1:0-8560 GCA_044433285.1 bacterium
GGGAAACTTCAAAATTTCCTAGAAAGAAAATCAAGAAAACTCTCATCGAAAATTCTAGAGATTTTTCGGTCTCTTCTAATATTTAATCAAAGCTGTTACTTCAATATCTTTATCAAAAACCTCTCTACCTTTTAAAAACTCTAATTCTACCAAGAAATTTACATAAATCTTTGTTATACCAAACTTCTTCACCAAATCACAAGCAGCTTTCATAGTACCCCCAGTTGCCAACAAATCATCGTGAATAAGCACTACATCATCTGGATTTAATGAATCAGCATGCATCTCGATTATATCCACACCATACTCTTTTTCGTACGACATCTCAATTGTATCAGCAGGCAATTTACCTTTTTTTCTTACTGGAACAAAACCAATACCAAGTTTATTCCCCAAAACAGGAGCCATAATAAAACCTCTTGATTCAATACCAATCACTTTGGTAATTCCTTTATCTTTATAAAGTTCATACATTTCATCTTCAAAAAACTTCATACTTTCAGGGTTTTTGAAAGCTGTTGTTAAATCTTTGAAAATTATCCCAGGAATAGGGAAATCAATCACATCACGAATTGTGTTTTTTACTTCTTCAATTTTCATAATACTATTTTATTTATAATTGTTCCACGTGTAACACTGTTTTTATTAATCCTATTTATCTGCCTAACAAAACTAACAACACATTAATGTCATTTGGTGAAATACCTGGTATTCTATTAGCTTGACCAATTGTTGTAGGATTAGTTTTTATAAGTTTTTGACGAGCCTCTGTAGATAAAGATTGAATAGTAGAATAGTCAAACTTATCTTTTATATTAATATGCTCTAATCTTTTTAATTTATCAGCAATCAATCTCTCTCTATCTATATAACCAGAATATTTAATTAAAATCTCAGCTGCCTCTAAAATTTCTTCTCTTCTGTTTAACTCTATTGTTGAAATATGTTCATTAAAAGAGGTGATAACATTCTGCATTTTTGAAATATTCAACTGCGGACGTAATAGTAAATCGTATAATTTTACAGTTTGTGATACCTTAGATAAATTTTCAGACTCTAAAAAATCATTAATCTCTGCCTGTTTTATTTGGCACGATTTAGAAAATGATATGAGATTATCTATTGCCTCTCTCTTTGTGTTAACTAAATTCATACGTTCTTCAGTTGCCAAACCAATGTCATAGGCTCTCTTCGTTAGTCGCATATCTGCATCATCTTGACGAAGAAGTATGCGATATTCAGCACGAGATGTAAACATTCTATATGGCTCATCAACTCCTTTAATGACTAAATCATCTATCAATACACCAATATAAGCCTCATCTCTTGCAAGGGTAAAAGTAGAATCGCCATTACATTTTAAATGGGCATTTATACCAGCAATCAAACCTTGTCCCGCAGCCTCTTCATAACCTGTAGTACCGTTAATTTGACCTGCAAAAAAAAGATTTTTAATTATTTTTGTTTCGAGAGTATGTGTAAGTTGGGTAGGATCAAAAAAATCATATTCTATAGCATATCCAGGTCTATAAGCCTTTACATTCTCTAGCCCCTCAACTGTTTTCAGAGCATTAAGCTGAACATCTATTGGAAGAGAAGAAGAAAAACCATTAATATAAAATTCTTGGGTATTATAACCCTCTGGCTCTATAAAAAGTTGATGTTGATCTTTATCGGCAAAAGTAACAATTTTAGTCTCAATACTTGGACAGTATCTAGGACCAATACTATTTATTTGACCATTATAAAGAGGAGAATCATCTAAACCTGAACGGAGAATTTCGTGAGTTTTTTCATTGGTGTATGTAATCCAACAAGGTTGCTGTGGAAGAGATCGCGGTTTGAAATCGAGATAAGAAAACTTATGAAAATCATCTTCGCTATCCTGTTTTTGAATTTTATCAAAATCTATAGAGTTACCATTTATTCTAACAGGCGTACCTGTCTTCATTCTGTCTGATTTAAAACCATATGATTTTAGCTGCTCCGTAATACCATATGAAGATGGTTCAGAAATTCTTCCACCTTCTATCTGAGTAGAACCAATATGCATTAAACCATTTAAGAATGTACCAACAGTAAGAATTACGGATTTAGCATAAAAATCAACTCCCATTTGTGTTCGTACACCATTGACAGTCAAATCTTTATCTATATGTAGCGAGGTAAGAGTATCTTGCCAAATATCCAAATTTTCTGTATTATCAAGTATCTCTCTCCATTTAATAATAAATTGAGCTCTATCTGATTGACTACGAGGACTCCACATAGCAGGTCCCTTACTTCTATTGAGCATTCTAAATTGAATAGCAGTCATATCTGTAACAATACCCATATAACCACCTAAAGCATCTATCTCTCTAACTATCTGACCTTTAGCTATACCACCTACAGCAGGATTACAGCTCATTTGTGCTATTTTATTCATATCCATAGTGATAAGAAGTGTTTTACTACCTAAATTGGCAGCAGCACAAGCAGCCTCACATCCAGCGTGTCCAGCTCCTACTACAATAACATCATATTTGAAATTCATATACGTGCGTTAATTAACGCACAAAGGTACAATAAATTTTTTAATATATAAAATTTACTCAAACTTAATTTATCCACAGAAGTAGTTGAAAAAGTGTTAGTAAATAAATTATAAATTGTTTAGTATAAATTTGAATAATAGAAATATTTAAATACGTATAAAAAAATTTTGAAGGACATATTTTTTATGGGTAAAAAACTATACAAAAAATAATTTATTTACCAACAGGTTTAATTGATTGGTATATAATTAAATAAATAGAATAACTAACATATTAAACATAGTATATATATCATTATTATTTTTAATTTTAAAGAAAAAGAAGATAAATATAATTATAGTTCTTGGTAAAGTGGATTTATAAAAAACAGATCGAACAAAAATTAAAATTTAGGAGATAAAAAATTGTAATGAACAAGGATAAAATTGTAAAATTAGTAAGTATTTTTACTTAAAAATAGTGTTAAGAAAATATAAAATTTATAGGTTACATATTATATTAATAGTATATGAGTAAATATTATATTTTTAAATTATTGAAATACAGATGTTTATATAATATAGGAAGAAAGTGAAAATTTTTGTACAAATGATACTTATGCAATTATAAAAAATAGTATATTTGCAAATAAATTTAGCGTAATAATATTAACAACTTAAATACAAATTTTTTTTATGAAAAGAGGTAACTTATTTCTAACTTTAGCACTAGTAGTGTTGACAACTATCAGTTGTAAACTACCTAAAGAATTTTTAGATGGTTTAACAGCAAATCCAGCTCCATTAGAGTATAAAAATGGTGAAGTAGAATTTACTATTAATGGTACATTCCCTGAAAAATACTTTACTAAAAAACTTACTCTTACAGTAACTCCAGTTCTTACAACTTCTACAGGTGAAGTTTACAAAGCAGAGCCAAAAGTATTTCAAGGTGAAAAAGTAACTGATAACAACGAAACAGTTACATACAAAACAGGTGGTAGCTATACACAAACAGCTAAATTTGCTTATGTAGCTGGTATGGAAAATTCAGTATTAACTATGGAAGCTGTTGTATCATCAGGTAATAAAGAGTATGCTCTTGAAGCAGTTGAAGTGGCAAGAGGTGTAAATACAACTCCATTATTAACTTCATTAGAACCAGCAACTGGAAATCTAGTTGCATTAATAACTCCTGATAAATTCCAACGTATCATCAAAGAGAACACAGATGCAGAGATTAAATACTTAATTAATCAATCAAATATCCGTTATTCAGAAACAAAAACAGAAGATATAGTTGCTTTGACAAATGTAATTAAAGATTTGAAAAATGCAGAAAATCGTGAATTAGATGGTGTAACTATTAGTTCTTATGCTTCTCCTGATGGTGCTATGGATTTGAATGAAAGAGTATCTAACAATCGTGGTAAAAATGCTTCTAGCTTTATCAACAAAGAGTTGAAAAAAATCAAAGCAGATATTTCTATCGATTCTAAATTAACTGCAGAAGACTGGGAAGGTTTCAGAAGATTAGTTGAAGAGTCTTCAGTTGAAGATAAAAACTTAATTCTTCGTGTTCTTTCTATGCATAAAGATCCAGAACAACGTGAGAGAGAAATTAAAAACTTATCAGTAGCATTTAAAACTATTGAAGAGAATATCCTTCCACAACTTCGTCGTTCACAAATGACTGTAACAGTTAATGTTATTGGTAAATCAGATGAAGAAATTTCTGAATTAGCTAAAACTGATGCTGCTCAATTAAATGTAGAAGAGTTGCTTTATGCAGGTACTTTAGTAAATGATACTAGAGCTAAAATTGAAATTTATAGAAAAGCTACTGAATTATATTCTGATGACTATCGTTCATTTAATAATTTAGGTGTTACTCTTTACGAAGATGGTAAAGTAAAAGAGGCTGCTCGTGCATTTGCTAAAGCAAGAGAAATCAATGGTAACGTTGCTGAAGTAAACTATAACAACGGTCTTATTGCTTTGGCTTCTAACGATTTAGAAAAAGCTGAAGAGTTTTTAGGTAATGCTGGTGGTGTTGGTGAAGCTCTTAATAATGCAAATGGTGCTATCGCTATTATGAAAGGTAACTACAAAAAAGCTGCTGATTTATTTGGTAAATCAAATTCAAATAATGCAGCTATTGCTAATATATTGAATAAAAATAATGGTGCTGCAAACAAAGCTTTATCTAACAACAAAGATGCAAATGCTACAACTTCTTATCTTAAAGCAATCGTAGCTGCTCGTACTAACGACGAAAGCGCACTTATTTCTAACTTAACAGAAGCTATCAACGCTGATGTTACTCTTAAAACTAGAGCTGCTAACGATGTTGAATTTATCAACTTCGAGGAAAACGAATCATTCCAAGCGTTAGTAAAATAATTAGAAGAAGATAATTCTTAGGGGATATTTAAAAACCCCGCTTAAATATAAAAAAGGTGTGTAAATGAATAATTTACGCACCTTTTTTATGAACACTATCTTATATTTCTACCTATCTTTAATTATAAATATTGTAATTATATATAATTTCTGCATAAATTTATCTCCAGTGTGGTGATTTATGTTTGCCTAACAGCCTATAAAAGAGAGATGTTATTGCTATAATAGAACTGTAAAAAGGGTATAATATAGTAGTTAGTAAAAAAAGGATAAATTTGTTCTGTGTAAAAATTATATTTAATCTGTTTTCGTATGTGGCAATTAAAGATAAATCTACAATACATTTGATAATAAAAATTACAAGAAGTAGATATAAATATGCGGAATTAAATATAGATATTAAGATTAATAGAATAATAACTATATTAATTGTTGCAATATTTATTGCTGATAGAGTAGTAAACAGATCGTTGTAAGAGTATGATTTAGATGCCCAGCGCAGACGTTGATTTATAAATTCAGAGATAGATTTAGATGCTCTAGTATAGACAATATATTCACTATCTATTATGTATTCTATTTTCTTATTATCTCTTTTCATAGAGTGTAAGATAAACATATCATCTCCAGAGTTTTCTTTAAAATTAATATCATTTATACGATTGATATATTCAGAAGAGCGTACAACTAAATTTGCACCATTACACATTATAGATGAGTGATTTAGAGCAGATCCAGCTGTAGAGGATTGAAGAGAAGCGTACTCTATCTTTTGCATATCCAAGAAAATAGATTTATCCCCATATAAATTTACACCGCCAATTAGCATATCACTATTATTTTTGCTAAGAAAATCAAATGCAATTTTACAATGTGATTTAGAGAGTATGCAATCTGCATCAGTAAACATAATATAGTCAGTATCTACAAACTGCAACCCCTCCTTAATCCCCTGTTTTTTTCCTAATCCATTAGCTTTGTGTATTACTACATTATTATATTTTGCTGCAAAAGATGATAATAAATCTTCGGTTTTATCAGTAGAATGGTCATTAATAAGTATAATTTTTGTGGGTAATACTATCTGATTTTCTATTGAATTTAATAGTTGTGGCAAATAATCCTCCTCATTTCTACAAACAACAAGTAGAGTAATTGTGGGGGGAATTACTTGATTTGTTTTTTTTAGAATTACTTGATTTGCTTTTTGTTTTTCTAAATTAATATCTTTACTTTTATTTTTGATAAAGCCACAGTTATAGTAAACTATTAATATAGAATAAGATACTGTAAAAAAAGAGGTAACAAAAATAATATAATTCATATAAAAATGATATACAATTTGTGATTGTTTGTAGAGAGGACTTGTTAAAACACTCCGCAGAAAAATAAACATCCCTTTCAGGAAAATCAAAACATTCTTCTTAGAAAAATCAAAACACCCCGATGAAAAACTAAAAATTTCTGCAAAGTTAAGAAAATTTTCTCTAACTCTTTTATAAATCCCATTTATTTTATATCTTTGTATTTTAAATTTTTGCGATGTTATACCTCGACACAGATATTAGTTATGTATTAGGTGTTGGCACAAGTAGAGCCAATACACTCATCTCAGAACTCGGCATTAGAACTGTTGGGGATATACTCACGCACTATCCGTATAAGTATATTGACCGCAGTAGGTTCTATACTGTGAGAGAGTGTAATGAGAATATGGCTTATGTGCAATTTAAAGGAAAATTTCTGGAATTTGACAAAAAAGGCGAGGGCAGAAAGCAGCGATTGACAGCTATTTTTACAGATGGAACTGCACAAATTGAGTTGGTTTGGTTTAAAGGTGTGAGGTTTGTAGAGGAGAAATTAAGGGTAAATACAGAATATATAGTATTTGGCAAACCGAGTAGATTTGGGAACAAACTGAATATAGCTCATCCAGAAGTGGAGTATTTGAGTGAGTATAATATAGAGCGTAACAGCGGTTTACAGGCGCATTATAATACATCAGAGAAGATGAAAACACGCTCGTTAAACTCTACAATGTTCCGCAAAGTGATATATAACATTATTTCGGATAAAAGTTTTCATATGCCAGAAACTTTACCAGACGATATAGTGAGAAAATTTGCGCTTTTATCGAGAGATGAGGCTATCAGGCAGGTACATAAGCCACAAAATATGGATATGTTGAATAGAGCAAAGAGCAGACTGAAATTTGAGGAGCTTTTTTATATCCAATTGTCAATAATGCGCACCACAAAATTGCGGGAAATTAAGTATTCTGGTTATATTTTTGAGCGTGTAGGAGCCTATTTTAATCGTTTTTATCAGGAGTGTATCCCATTTGAACTAACAGGGGCACAAAAGCGTGTTATAAAGGAGATACGGGCGGATATGAACACAGGTAAACAGATGAATAGGTTGTTGCAAGGTGATGTGGGTAGTGGAAAAACTATGGTGGCATTGATGATATCTTTGATTGCATTAGACAATGGTTTTCAGTCTTGTATAATGGCCCCAACCGAGATACTTGCTACACAACATTATGCTAGTATTTCCGATCAATTGTACAGTTTAGGTGTAGAGGTTAGACTTTTAACAGGCAGTACGACAAAGAAAAAGCGACAAGAGATATTGTATGGTTTGCAGAGTGGTGAAGTGCAAATTATTATAGGCACACACGCTTTGATTGAAGATACAGTTCAATTTAAAAATTTAGGACTTGTAATAATTGATGAGCAGCATAGATTTGGTGTTGCACAGCGTGCTAAATTGTGGAATAAAAACATACAGCCACCACATATTTTAGTGATGACAGCAACTCCAATACCTCGTACACTAGCAATGACTATATATGGTGATTTGGAGGTGAGTGTGATAGACGAACTACCACCGGGAAGAAAGCCTATAGCTACATATCATTATTTTGATAATAGGCGAGCTTCGTTAGTACATTTTTTGCAAAAACAGATTGATTTAGGTAGACAAATTTATATAGTCTATCCTCTTATAAATGAGAGTGAAAAGCTAGATTTGAAAAATGTGGAGGAGGGGTATATGAATACACAGCAACAATTTCCGAATTGCAGGATAGCAATGGTACATGGTAAGATGAAACCAGCGGATAAAGATGCTGCGATGCAGCGATTTATAAATGGAGAGGCACAGATAATGGTGGCAACTACGGTGATAGAGGTGGGTGTGAATGTGCCAAATGCCTCCGTTATGGTTATTGAGAGTGCTGAGAGATTTGGGCTTAGTCAGTTGCACCAGTTGCGCGGACGAGTAGGGCGTGGTGCTGATCAGAGTTACTGTATATTAATGTCGAAATATGAGTTGGCTAACGATACACGAAAACGATTACAGATAATGTGCGATTCTACTGACGGTTTTGTTATTGCAGAGGCAGATTTGAATTTGCGTGGACCAGGTGATATAGATGGTTTGCAACAGAGTGGTTTGCCGTTTGATTTGAAGATTGCAAATTTAGCTACCGATGGTAAAATATTGCAGGCAGCTCGTTTTGTTGCTAAAGATATAATTGACATTGACCCAGAGATGCAAGATGAGAAAAACAAGATTTTGCTTATACAATTAGATAGATTACAGAGGAGCAAAATAAATTGGGGAGTAATATCATAAAAA
>JAWXTU010000096.1:0-8518 GCA_044433285.1 bacterium
TAAAAATAGCCAACGAGCGCAAAGCATCAAAAGGCGAACTAGTCAGACTCTGGATCAACGAGTCTATAGCAGATGAGATACGCAACAACCCTATCCACTCATCGCAGCGCATTGAGCAAGAGGAGATTGACGGTAGCGTAAATATCAAACTCAATATGCCAATCACGCAAGAGCTAGAGTATTTCATACTCCAACACGAATCCAACATCAAAATCCACGAACCAGCCGAACTAATAGCCCAAATCAAAAAACTCAAATCGACTATGTTGTTTTGATGATGGGGGGGATAAAATCTGCCAAAGGTGTCTAATTCGACACCTTTATAAATAAGAACTTTTATAAAATAATAAATAGATGAAAGTTATCAATAACATATCCGATAATTTAGCAAACGATTTAAAGCACACTGTCTCAAAAGGTAGTCGCTTATCGTTCGCAGCATCGTGTTTCTCTATTTATGCTTTTGAGGAGTTAAAAAAAGAACTTGAAAATATCGAAGAACTGCGATTTATCTTCACATCACCTACATTTGTATCCGAAAAAACATCAAAAAAGGTTCGAGAGTTTTATATACCTAGATTAGGGCGTGAGCGCAATCTTTATGGTTCTGATTTTGAAGTAAAATTGCGTAATGAGCTATCACAAAAGGCTATAGCCAGAGAGTGTGCGGAGTGGATAAAGCGTAAAGTTACATTTAAATCAAATGTAACAAATGAAAATATGTCTGGCTTTTTGCATCTCGAAAATGAAACATCAAGTTATACATATCAACCTGTAATGGGATTCACAACCTCAGATCTTGGTTGCGATAGAGGCAATAATTTATACAATCTGGTTACCAGAATACCTACTCCATATAGCGATAATTATCTTAAAATCTTCAATGAACTTTGGCGCGATAAAACAAAAATGGAGGATGTTACTGATGAGATCATTGCAAGTATATCAGAGGTTTATAAAGAAAATTCGCCCGAATTTATTTACTATGTTACTCTATACAATATTTTCAATGAATTTTTAGAGGATATTTCAGAAGATGTACTACCTAATGAAGCGACAGGATTCAAGGATAGTAAGATATGGAGTATGCTCTATAATTTCCAACAAGATGCGGTACTTGCCATTATCAACAAATTAGAGAAATACAACGGTTGTATTTTGGCTGATAGTGTGGGGTTGGGTAAAACTTTTACTGCTCTGGCGGTGATTAAATATTACGAGAATAGAAATAAATCGGTGTTGGTGTTATGTCCTAAAAAGCTGACTAACAACTGGAATACATTCAAAGATAATTACAAAAATAATCCTATTGCTGTAGATAGATTAAATTACGATGTTCTGTTTCATACAGATATCACTCGCATTTCAGGTGTCTCAAATGGATTAGAGCTTGATAGGCTAAATTGGGCAAATTATGATTTGATAATTATAGACGAGTCGCATAATTTTAGAAATGGAGGTAAAATAAATGCAGATGAGGGTGAAAAAGAAAATCGTTATGTGCGACTGATGAACCAAGTAATACGCAAAGGTGTCAAAACTAAAGTTTTAATGCTATCTGCTACACCAGTTAACAACCGTTTCAACGACCTCAAAAACCAACTACAGTTGGCATATGAGGGGGATAGCTCCAATCTTGATAAACAATTAAATACCAGTCGTTCTATAGAAGAGATTTTCAAGCGTGCGCAAACTGCATTTAATAGATGGTCGAAGTTGGAACCCTATAATCGCACAGCCTCAAACCTACTTTCTAAGCTAGATTTTGATTTTTTTGAAGTATTGGATAGTGTTACTATTGCTCGTTCGCGCAAACATATAGAGAAGTATTACGACACATCAGATATAGGGCAATTTCCGAAACGGTTGAAGCCTATATCTTTGCGCCCATCGCTCACAAACCTCAAAGAGGCAATAGGTTACAATGAGATATTTAATCAGCTGTCGCAGCTAAATTTATCTATATATCGCCCAACACAAAATATATTATCAAGCAGACAGTACAAATACCCCGAACTATTTAATAATGAGGATACAAACAGTAGCCTCAATCAGTTAGGTCGTGAAAAAGGTATTCAGCGCTTAATGGCAATAAATCTAATGAAGCGTATGGAGAGTTCGGTTTATTCATTTAGGCTGACTCTCAATCGAATGCGAAATCTTATAGAAAACATTATCGCTACGATTGATAACTTTGATAAAAATAAATCAGAAGAATTAGATTTAACAGATATATCATCACTCTTGGATTCGGATTCAGATTCAGAGAATATAGATATTGACGATCTTTTTACTATCGGCAATAAGGTGAAAATAAATCTGGCTGATATGGATTATATTAGTTGGCGTACAGAATTACAAGCAGATGCTGAAATACTTGAGCTACTATCTCTTATGGTGGAAGATATAACACCAGAGTATGACTCAAAACTGCAAATTCTACTAAATAGTATAGAGCATAAAATATCAAATCCAATAAACAAAGAGAATAAAAAGATAATAATATTCTCCGCCTTTGCTGATACTGCGGAATATTTATATCGAGAAGTAAGTCAATTTGTGATGGATAAATTTGGTTTACACACCGCTATGGTAACAGGTACTGTAGAGGGTAGAACAACTGTAAAACGGTTAAAATCAGACCTAAATACTATCCTTACTTGTTTCTCTCCCATATCAAAAGATAAGGTATTATTGATGCCTAACGATGATACAGATATTGACATTCTTATTGCAACTGATTGTATATCTGAGGGGCAGAACCTGCAAGATTGCGATTATCTGATAAATTACGATATACATTGGAATCCAGTAAGGATTATCCAACGTTTCGGACGTATAGACCGTATTGGTAGTCGCAATGAGGTGATACAACTCGTAAACTTCTGGCCCAATTTAACTCTTGATGAATATATCAATCTAAAAACAAGAGTTGAAACTCGCATGAAGATTGTGGATATGACAGCTACTGGAGATGATAACCTACTCAGTGATGATGAGAAGATGGATCTGGAGTACCGTAAACAACAACTCCAACGCCTGCAAGACGAAGTAGTTGATATCGAAGATATGTCTACTGGTATCTCCATAATGGATTTGGGATTGAATGAATTCCGTTTGGATCTATTAGCTTATATCAAAGACCACCCAAATATGGATCGCACTCCTTTTGGTATAGAGGCGGTAGTTTCTGCCGATAACGATACACCACAAGGGGCTATTTACATATTAAAAAACCGCTCAAATAGCGTAAATATTGATAATAAAAATCGCCTACACCCATTTTATATTGTCTATATATCAAATGATGGTGAGGTGATTATTAACCACTTAGAGACTAAAGAGGCATTAGATAAAATTCGTCTGATTTGCAAAGGGAAAGGTGAGCAAAATCATAAACTTTGTGATGTTTTTAATGCAGAAACAAAGGATGGACGAAATATGCGCAAGTACTCTAATCTATTAGGTGATGTTATAAATTCTATAATTGGAGTTAGTGAGGATAGCGAGTTAGATAGTTTCTTCGGAAGTTCTACAACTACTGCTATGTCGTGTGATATAAAAGGATTAGATGATTTTGAGTTAATCTGTTTCTTAATAATTAGATAGTATGACACAGTTACCTCAAAGCACAATATACGGTAAGCGAATGCCAAAGGAGAAGTTTTATTCTCATTTGGAGTTATCTCCTGCAGTTAAACGCAGTTTTGTGAATGACGTGGATTACTTCGTTTGGCAAAATAAACTATCACCCACAACGATAAATATTGAAGAAGGTGAACGAGTAAAAGAGATTGCTATTTTTAATGTCTACCTTAAGGGCGAAAGCTATGCACCAGAGGTTTTTGAGGTGATTGACAGAAATGTACCTGTCTATGTTTTATATGTGTTGCACTATGATAGTAAAGTAAAACTACTTGCAAGCTACAAAGAGCCTAATGCAAGTAAGTTTGGTAGTTTTAAGATAGTTAGAACCTTTGTCAGTGATTGGCTTAATAATGATGATATATCATTACAGTTAGAGGGACTTAACCTCGATGTTGTATATGAAAATTTCGTGCGCCAAATAGCAGGGGCAAAGTTACAAGAGTGTTCATCTGAGAGTATTGTCGAAGATATTGCAGAGCAGCAACGCAAGGAAAAGATAGAGAGAGAAATCGCCCAACTTCAAGCCAAGAAACGCAAGGAGAAACAGTTTAACAAGCAGATAGCAATATCGGCTGAGATTAAGAAACTTAAAGATAGGTATGAGTGAATTTTATAATTACGATATGCGGTTCCCAGAACTAGTCGTAGAGATACTAGAGCATTTTATGAATAATGTAAATGTGACGATAGGAGAATTTGTAGCTAAAGATAAACGAAAGAATCCTGATGGTAGTTGTGCCGTTGCGCATTATGTAGTTGTGAGAATTTGCAATAAGCTTTATGATAATAATATCTTGCACCTCAACTGTCGGGGAGGCGTAATGGACTTACATACTAGTTATTCTTTTAAATGCATAGACAAGGTCAATTGGGAAAATAACAGGCAAATGAAAATCCATTATTACAATTCTATTGTTTATGGGTTTGATTATATTCGCCGATATTATACAGATAAAGTATTGCCAATAATTGCATACCAAGAAGATGGAACACCATCTATGGGGACTGCATTTAGATTCTTTAAGGGTCTTATAACTGCTCGTCATTGTGTCCAAGATGGGAGCAAAATTTCAATTCAAGGTTATAGTGCTGAACAGCTAAAAAGTTTTCCTGTATATATTAGTAGCAATCCATATATTGATGTTGCCTATATTCGCACAGGAGAGCATACGGATGTTTATATGGAGGAACCAAATGTTTTAGACGATGTTCTAGTTATGGGTTATCCAAATATTCCAAGATTTTTTAACTTCTGTACAGCAGAAAAAGCAACTATATCATCTAAGGCAGAGTTACGTCTAACCCCTACAACTGGCTGCATCGCTGCTATAGCTAAGGAGATGGGCACTTACAAGGATACGCAGCTTATGTTGGTAACAGCAAAGATTAAAGGCGGAAATAGTGGTGGTCCTGTGATTAATAAATATGGTTCAATCGTGGGTGTTGCATTTAGCGCTCCTATTAGTGAGGGTTGTGGCTATGATGATTTAGGATATGGTGTAGCAACCCCAATACAAATACTTCAGAACATCATACAAGACAATAACATATTAAAAATTAATTTTGTAGACTTTCAAGAATAAACAACAATGAATAAACTAAAAATGGAGTCAAAAGATATGACTCAGTATAATGTAGAAAGAATTGCGGAGATGTTTCCGCAGGTCGTTACGGAAGTAAAAGTGCCCTCAAATTTGAGGGGGGGGGGTAAAATCCTTAATAATCAAAGTGTTATAAAAAAGGCTATTGATTTTGATAAACTGAAATTGATACTTAGTGCAGGTTCTGAAGATTACGAAATAATAGATGATGAACGTGAGCGATATGAGTTTACGTGGGTTGGTAAGCGACAGGCGATGATAGATGCTGCTACTCCTATTCGTAAGACTTTGCGCCCATGTCCTGAGGAGAGTGTGAATTTCGATACTACAGAGAATATGTATATAGAGGGAGATAACCTTGAGGTGTTAAAGCTACTTCAAGAAAGCTATCTTGGCAAAATTAAGATGATCTATATCGACCCACCTTATAATACGGGTAAGGATTTTGTCTACCGTGATAATTTCAAACAGAGTGCTGATGAATATAACGAAGAAGCAGGAATGTATGATGAAGATGATAACAAACTCTTTCAAAATACAGAGACCAACGGACGTTTCCACTCCGATTGGTGTTCTATGATTTACCCACGCCTTCAACTTGCTCGCAATCTACTCACTGATGATGGTGTTATCTTTATCTCTATTGATGATAACGAGGTTGAGAATCTTAAAAAGATTTGTGTTGAGGTATTTGGGGCTCAATCATATTTAACTAGTATTATTTGGCATAAAAAAACAGGAGCATCTGATGCTAAAGGAATAGCAACTATCACAGAGTATATTTTAGTCTATTGTAAGGATAAAAGTAACTATGAATACACATTTAGTAAAAATACTGATTCATACGACTTAACTCGATATAAATATAAAGATGAACATTATGATAAAAGAGGACAATATTATATTGATAATCTTGACAGAGGTGGTTTGCAGTATAGTGACTCATTGAATTATGGCATTATTTGCCCAGATGGTACTATCACATATCCTAATGGACGATTAAAATTCTATAATGATGGCTGGATTTGGAAATGGAGTAAACAAAAAATCAAATGGGCAATAAAGAATGATTTTCTTGAATTTAGAGAATCAAAAACAAAGGAAAGTGGCTGGTCTGTTTGTTATAAAAACTACTTAAACGTCGATAATGAGGATAAATCTATTGAACGAGCAGCTCCTCACAAAAATGTTATAAATGATGTGATGAATGCAAATGCTGCTTTAGGAATGAAAAAATTGTTTGACACCAATAATTATTTCAATTATTCCAAGCCATATGAATTAATTTACAGATTGTTAAATTATGTAAGATCAAATAACTCTATCGTTCTAGATTTCTTCTCTGGTTCAGCAACAACTGCTCACGCTGTAATGCAGCTAAATGCAGAAGATGGAGGTAATCGCAAATTCATAATGGTGCAGCTACCCGAAGAGACTGACGAGAAGAGTGAGGCTCGCAAAGCGGGCTACAAAAATATATGCGAGATAGGCAAGGAGCGTATTCGCAGAGCAGGAGTAAAGATTGTAGAGGAAAATAAAGGCAAGGATTTATTCGCTGAAAAGAAAAATAAGTTGGATATTGGTTTCAGAGTCTTCAAGACAGACACAACAAATATGAACGATGTTTACTACTCGGCAGATGCAATAGATCAAGATGACATATTTGCAATGGTAAGCAACATCAAGGAAGATCGTACAGATATAGACCTATTATATGGTGCATTGCTTGATTGGGGTGTTGAGCTAACATATCCTCACACAGCTGAGCAGATAGATGGTTATACTGTTCATATGGTAGATACACCACTAACAGATGAGATAGATATAATCGCCTGTTTTGATGAAAATATATCGGAGAAAGCAATACGAGAAATAGCATCTCGCAAACCGCTTCGTGCGCTATTCCGTGATCACTCGTTTGCAAATTCAGCAAACAAAATCAATGTCTACGAGATATTCAAAGCAGTAGCTCCTGACACTAGCGTTAGAGTTATTTAATGAGAAATTATAAGATATAAATTATGAATAATAAAACTAAAGATATTATTATTAGAGAGGGCGAAAGTCGAGAAGTGATAATCTATCGTGATGCTAATAATGCCCCTAAAGTGGAAGTGTTATTTAGGCAAGAGAACTTATGGCTTACACAGAAATCTATCGCATCGCTTTTCGATGTTGGTGTGCCTGCGATAACCAAACATATAAAAAATATATATGAAGTTGGTGAACTACAAGCAGATACAACTATTTCCAAAATGGAAATAGTTCAACAAGAAGGCAACAGAATGATTAATCGCAAGGTCGATTTCTATAATCTCGAACTTGTGATTGCTGTGGGATACAGGGTGAACTCAGAGAGAGCTATACTTTTTAGAAGCTGGGCAACAAATATTCTAAAAGAGTATATTAAAAAGGGGTCAGTGCTCGATACAGAGAGACTGAAACAACCTGAATATATATTCGGACAAGACTATTTTGACGAAACTCTAGAGAGTATACGTGATATAAGAAGTAGCGAAAGACGTTTCTATCAGAAAATCACAGATATTTACTCACAATGTAGTGCCGACTATGATGTCAATAGCGAAATAACAAAAACATTCTTCGCAACAGTCCAAAATAAACTGCACTGGGCAATAGCAGGAGAAACAGCAGCTGAAATTATATACTCAAGAGCTGACCACGAGAAAGATAATATGGGACTAACATCTTGGAAAAATTCACCGAAAGGTAGAATACGTAAAACAGACGTAGCAATTGCTAAAAACTATCTCTCTAACGAAGAACTCGAAAGCCTAAATCTAATAGTTTCTGCTTATCTTGATTTAGCAGAACTAAGAACTAAAAGAAGGCAAGTTATGTATATGAAAGATTGGATTACACAACTAGACAAATTCTTGATAGCAGATGACAGAGATATATTAACACACGCTGGTAAAATATCAGTGGAGATAGCAAAAGAAAAAGCCGAAAGTGAATTTGATATATATAAAGTCATACAAGATCAATTATATCAAAGTGATTTTGACCTCTTTATGCAATTAGAAGAAGAAATTAAGAATTAAGCATTAGATAAAGTGAAGATAAAATTTAAACATCAAGAGTTTCAAGAGGAAGCTGCAAAGGTTATTTGCGATGTGTTCGCAGGACAACCACCTCGTGATGCATCGTATATGATAGACCCTGGTGTCGCAAAAAATGGTGAGTTGGTTTACAAGGAGCAGTTTTTAGGATTTAGGAATAATCCTATAAGTCGTTCGCTTACAGAT
>JAWXTU010000097.1:0-8513 GCA_044433285.1 bacterium
CGCCAACTCCTACTGTACCGCAAGCGGTTGTAGAAGAGGAGTTGATGACGCAAGAGGATCCATCTGTGGCGATGGAGGCGGAAAAGAAAAAACGCGAAGCGCAAGAGGCTGTTGATGCTCAACGTCGTAAGGAGGCTGAAGAGGCTGCTGAACAACAACGTCAAAGAGAGGAGGCGGAACGTCAAGCAGCTCTCAAGGCTGAACAAAAAGCTAAAGCGGATAGAGCGAGCTCAATTGCTGGTGGTGCATTTGCAAATACGGGTAGTGGTAGCGGTGATACTTCTGGTGATGGCATAAAGGGTAATCCTGCAGGACAGGGTTCGCAGGGTGGTAACTCATGGAGTCTCTCTGGTCGCGATATAAAAGGCTCGATTGCTCAACCATCATATGATGGTGGTCAGGAGGGTAAAATTGTAGTGCAAATTCGTGTGGATGCAAGTGGGGTAGTTATCTCTGCCACAATTGCTAATGGTACTACTATCACTGATGAATCTCTTCGCAATGAATCTCTTGCAGCTGCAAAACGCAACAGGTTCTCTACTGGTGGAGGTGTCGCTATTGGTACTATCACATACACTTTTGTAATGAATTAATTTAAAAGTCTAAATTGGGCTCCCCTAAAGAGTTCCACAAAATCGGGCTCCCCCTAAAACATTATGGTACATATATTTCTAGCAGATGGTTTTGAAGAGATTGAGGCTTTGGCAACAGTCGATATTTTGCGCCGTGCAAATATAGAGGTCTCTATGGTCTCTATTATGCCTAGCAAACGAGTAATTGGTGCTCATAATATTGCAGTAGAGGCTGATATCCTATTTGCAGATGCGGATTTTTCTCAATCGCAAATGTTAATACTCCCTGGTGGTATGCCAGGTACAAAGCATCTTGGCGAGCATACTGGGTTATGTGATTTATTAACGGACTTCAACAACCAAAATGGTTGGATAGCAGCTATTTGTGCCGCACCATCTGTTCTGGGTAAGTTAGGACTTCTGCAAGGTCGCAATGCTGTTTGCTACCCAGGCTTCGAACAATTCCTTACAAAAGCAATTGTTACCACCGATAATGTAATGGTATCCAACAATATCATCACTTCTCGCGGCGCAGGCACTGCAATAGAGTTTGCCCTCAAACTCGTCGCACTCCTTAAAGATACTCAACTATCCAACTTCATCTCCCAATCGATAATCAACTAGTGGAGGTTTTCTGTTTTTTATAGCTTGATTTTTTGCCAGCATACTATAAGTTTGCTAAAAAATCTCCCCTTTTTATCTTAAAATTATATTATTTCCTATCATTTACTTGCCGATATCGGCAAAAAGTAGTATCTTTGCAGCAAAAATAGACTATTTATTTGCCGATAAGCAGCTACAGAATATCCCCTTAAGTAAGAATATTATGGAATATATATCAGTTAAAGAGTTTCCTCTTCTTAATATCCTCAGGGAGCAAAAGGAGATGAAATATAAAGGGGGCATCTATCACCGCACTCAAATTGATTTAACATACAACTCAAACCATATAGAGGGAAGTAGTTTGACCAAGGAGCAGACCCGCTATATCTTTGAAACTAATACGATTGGCATTACCGATGCGGCTGTAAATGTTGATGATATTATTGAGACAACGAATCACTTTCGAGCTATTGATTATTGTATTGATAATGCTTTAACTAGTCTATCAGAAGCAATGATTAAGGAGTTGCACTCTATTCTAAAAAGTGGTACTTCAGATGCTTCGAGAGTGTGGTTTATGGTTGGAGAGTACAAAAAATTACCCAACGAGGTGGGTGGTAATGAAACACCACCACCTGAAGAGGTAAAATCTGAGATGAAGCAACTTATCAAAGAGTATAATAATTTAAAAGAGAAATCTCTTGACGATATAATTGATTTTCATCATAAATTCGAGAGCATACACCCATTTCAAGACGGAAATGGTCGTGTCGGGCGACTTATTATGTTTAAGGAGTGTTTAGCTAATAATATCTCACCATTTATTATTACCGAAGAGTTAAAACTCTTTTATTACAGAGGATTACAAAACTGGAGCACGGTAAAAGGTTATCTACTAGATACTTGCTTGACAGCTCAGGATAATTATAAGGAGATTCTTAATTATTTTAAGATTTATTCCTAAAAGTTAGTAAGTTTAGAATATCCTCTATTCTATCCCCTACAAAATTCTAAAATAAACCATTTCTCAAATACTGGGTCGAGAAACTCTAATCCATCAACCGTTTTATTAAGTATATCCTTGCTCTGCAAGATGGTCTTGTTTTTAGTTATATTTTGGGGTGTGCCTAATGAATATTCTTGCATAGTTTTAATGCTCGATAACTGTTTCTCCTCTTTGCAAATCGCTACAAGCATATTCAGTTGAGTAACTGACAGATTTTCGCACTCTGAAATATATAGAGGTAAGTTGTTGTTAATGATGTCTTTAATCCCGTTGTCAATATTCTTGTCGGTAACCTCCTTTTCTGTTGATAACCATACAAAGTGGGCTAGCTGTTGCACATACCACGAGTGGTTATTCACTAATAGCACAATCTTTTCTGCTAGTTTTTCAGATATAGCTTTACCTGTGCTACTGAACCTATCGACAATGTATTTTACCCATTCGTCTGTAGCTATCTTATTCAAAAACATTATCTGTCCAAATCTATAAAATGGTTTAGATGAGCTATTAAATATATCAATCATCATATGGCGTTTACTGCCATATAAACAGTAACTTACATCTGTTTGGTGTTGCCAAACTGTACGCATTTTAGCCTCTAATGTATCGTAATCAGAGAGGGTAGAGAGGTTTTGAAACTCATCAATACAAATAATTATTTTTATACCTTTATTTGCTGCAATTTTTTGCGGTAGATTTAATATCTCTATCTCGTTTTCTTCTATATTTTTTACGTCAAATGATATTGAGAAATCAGTTAATGGATCGGCTCCTATTGATATTTTAGGTGATAGCGATTTTAAATATTCTGTGGTGGATCTTATCCATGATTCGAGTGATGATGAGGTGGCTTTTATCACTTCTCGTGTAAACATCGAATAAAATTCGTGTGAGCTACGCACTGAAAATGTATCTAGGTAACAGATTTTGATATTAGATTGTTCGTTGATAAGTTCGCCCATTGCCTCGCGAACCAACGACGATTTACCCCATCTGCGTGGAGATATTAACATTGTGTTAATACCTGAATATAGATTTGATTTTAGTTCGTGTTTCTCTTGTACTCTATTAACAAAGGTTTTCCCTTCTGCTAATTTTCCATATTGAAAAGGTGATTTCATAATTCGTTAAATTTTCTGCAAAGTTAATCTATTTAAATGAAATTACCAAATTTTGAGCAATAAATTTTATACCAAAAGGTATAATGGATTTTATACCAATCGGTATTATACCAAAAGGTATAATCAAAAAAATCTCCCTGCATAAGAAATTATGTAGGGAGATTGTATATCTTATGCTGTTGATTTATAATCTATCCGCTTATTTTACTACGTCGTTCATCTCTTGTTGTGAAATGGTGAGTAATGCCCCAGTTGGACAAATAAATCTGCAATACGGACGAGGAATAAATATAGATAAAATTAGGAATAGACGAGCAAAAATAAATATCACAGTTGAGGCTGCTTGAATTATAAATGCTGAAAATATTTCGTAATTCATCAGGTTAAAGCCTACACCACACCACATCAGCAGTAGTAACACCATTAGAATATAGTAGCGCAATTTATTGAGGATTTTATTTGCCTTTGGATTGATTTTTAGTCGTTTGACAGGCAACATACCCATCAATTCTTGTGCTGAACCCATCGGACAGTGCATATGACAATACGAACCTCTGCGACCAAATAGTGGCATCAAAATTGCTACAAATAGCAATGCTACTGTTACTGTCGATATTGATAAATTAATACCGTTTGCAGCCCACGATGTAAATGCGGTGAGCGATAAGAAACTACCGCACCAAATACCTAAAACTGCAACGTTCAAAATCATTTGAGCTACTATTAATCTCTTGTTTTTTGTGCGAGTTAAAGTAATAATAGCCCCCATAATTACAACTAATATCCCGATAAGATTTTTCCAATTAACTTTAAGTGCCTGCGCTTGTGGTGGTACATCAGCTCCGTATTGAGCTGCTAGTTGCACGTTTTTTATAATGGCATTAGAACTAATCGTGGCTCCAGAAACAACATCTATATTTGCATTCGCCGCTTCTGATAGCTGCATTCCTTCCCATTTAGCTGCAAGTTCTTTTTCTATCAATAACTCAAAGAAGTTAGGACTCTCTATGTTATCTAAAAATTCAACTTCTTTGATTATACCATCTTTTTCATGCAATTCTATCGGAGTTACTCCGTTATATCCAATCACATCTTTGCCCAGTACAACTGTATTTATTACTCGTGTACCATTTAGTGTGTAATTTTCAATCGGGGTGCTCATATCAACAGCCTCATTGCTTTTTGCTATAACAGATTTGGTCTCTGTAAAGTCGTGCCCAACTGCTTTACCGTCTCGCTGTATTGCAATGGCGATAAAGAGTAGGAAAACAATGATTATGTTTACAATATATTTTATGCGGTATATCATAGAGAGTAGTTTTTAGAAGTCTTCTAAAATTTGTTGTAATGTACTTTGGCTGGGTCCCACTTGTCTTTAATTGTAGGTTCGCTGTCTGGGTGTCCGATAACGATAACGCTCAATGTATAAGTGCCTTCTGGTGCACCAGTTAATTCACGCATCGCCTCTACTTTACCCGATCCATCTTCTGGAAATGCTCCACACCATACCGCGCCAAGTCCCATTCCGTGCGCTGCAAGTAAGATATTCTCTGTTACAGCCGAGCAGTCCTGAATCCAATAGTCTGGTGTTGATGCTTTTGCAGGTGTGCCCATTACCAAAATTGCCACTTGTGCATTGGCTGCCATATGCGCACCTCTTATTATAGTAGATATTTTATCTAGTGTAGCACGGTCGTTTACTACCATCAAATCCCAAGGTTGCATATTGCGCGCTGTGGGTGCAGCCATACCTGCTCTAAGTAGTTTTTCTATCATCTCATCGCTTACTGGCTCTGATGTGTACGAACGTACGCTACTGCGTGTCATTATATTATTATATATAATATCTGCATGATCTATGTTTTCTATCTCTTTTTTCATACCTTTGTTATTATTTCTATGGTGATGCATCTCTTCTGGTGCAGGTCCTGTCGGTCTGTCGAGGATAACTATTTTTACAGACAATACTACTAGCGCAACCGCCAGTAGTATCGTTAATATTTGCCAACTATTTTTCATTTGAAAATTATTTTGAGGGCTTTTAAAAATCCCTTGTTATTTTTACATCATACCTCCCATTCCGCCTCCCATAGGTGGCATCATTGGTGCTGGATTTTCTTCTTTCTTGTCAGTAATAACACACTCTGTTGTAAGGAACATTCCTGCAATTGATGCAGAATTTTCAAGGGCTACACGTGTTACTTTTGCTGGGTCTACAACTCCTGCTGCAAACATAGGTTCGTATACATTTGTGCGAGCATTATATCCAAAGTCATCGCTGCCTTCGCTCACTTTTTGTACTACTACTGCCCCCTCTTTTCCTGCATTAAGTACGATTTGACGAAGTGGTTCTTCAATTGCTCTTTTCACAATCTCTATACCTGTTTGTTCGTCGTCGTTATCGCCTTTTAGTTCTTCTATTGCTGCAATTGCACGAATATATGCTACACCACCTCCAGGAACAATGCCCTCTTCAATAGCTGCGCGAGTAGCTGACAAGGCATCGTCTACACGGTCTTTTTTCTCTTTCATCTCCACTTCTGATGCTGCACCTACATATAATACAGCTACACCACCAGCAATTTTAGCAAGGCGTTCTTGAAGTTTTTCGCGGTCGTAATCAGATGTAGTAGCTGCAATTTGTGCCTTGATTTGTGCCACACGAGCATTGATATTCTCTTTGCTACCAGCACCGTTTACAATTACTGTGTTATCTTTTGTTACAGTTACTCTCTCTGCTGTTCCAAGCATCTCTAGTGTAGCACTCTCAAGTTGTATCCCTTTCTCTTCTGAGATTACAATACCGCCAGTTAGTGTTGCAATATCTTCTAGCATCTCTTTTCTACGGTCGCCAAAGCCTGGAGCTTTTACTGCACAGATTTTTAGTTGCGCACGTAGTCGGTTTACCACCAATGTAGTTAGTGCTTCAGAATCAACATCTTCTGCGATTACCAATAGTGGACGACCAGATTGTACTGCTGGTTCTAGAACAGGCAACAACTCTTTTAGGTTTGATATTTTTTTGTCGTGAATTAGGATATATGGTTTCTCCATCTCCACTTCCATTTTTTCTGTATTGGTTACAAAATATGGTGAGATATATCCACGGTCAAATTGCATACCCTCTACCACGTCAATTGTAGTATCAGTGCCTTTTGCCTCTTCAATTGTAATTACACCATCTTTTGATACTGTGCGCATTGCATCTGCAATAAGTTTACCAATTGCAGCATCGTTATTTGCCGAAATAGTAGCCACTTGTTCAATTTTATCGTAGTTGTCGCCCACCTCTTTTGCTTGAGATTTGATGCTCTCTACTACACCAGCTACAGCTTTATCAATACCACGTTTTAGGTCCATTGGATTTGCACCTGCTGTTACATTCTTTAGTCCTACACCTACAATTGATTGTGCAAGCACAGTTGCTGTAGTTGTTCCATCACCTGCGTCATCACCTGTTTTAGATGCCACCTCTTTCACTAGTTGCGCACCAAGATTTTGAATTGCATCCTCTAGTTCAATCTCTTTGGCTACAGTTACACCATCTTTTGTGATGTGTGGTGCACCAAATTTTTTCTCGATTATTACGTTGCGACCTTTTGGTCCTAGTGTTACTTTTACTGCATTTGCCAATTCATCAACCCCTTTTTTTAGTTGATCACGGGCATCGATGTTATATGAAATTTCTTTTGCCATTTTTGTTTGATTTTTATCTGTTTTTTTTTAATCGTCTAGTAATTTTGAGAGTTTGTTTACCTCTCTTTGGTTTGAGAGACTCTTTAATCTCCCTCGTAATTTATACTAAGGGATAAATCTTTCCCTCACTCTGAAAATTTAAAATACCTTTAAGGTTGTTTTTTTTTAAATCTCCCCTTATGTTTGAAGATTTAAGACTGCTTATAGCGTTGCTAAAATATCCGATTGACGCATAATAAGGTATTTTTCACCTTCAAATTCCAACTCTGTACCCGCATATTTGCCATAAAGTACAGTGTCTCCCTCTTTTACAATCATCTCTTCGTCTTTAGTTCCTCCACCCACAGCTACGATTGTACCTTTTAGTGGTTTCTCTTTTGCCGAATCTGGGATAATAATTCCGCCAATTGTTTTCTCTTCGACTGGTGCTGGTGCTACCAACACACGGTCAGCCAATGGTTTAATGTTCATAGTTCTAGTTTGTTATTTTGTTATCTATTATCTGTTTTAATTTGAAACTTTCGTTCGTAATATATATTACATATTTTATGCCAACGCCTTAAAAATGAAATTGTGGCAGTTTGATATGTCAAATTGTCATTTGTGCTTTGTAATGTAACATAAATAGCACAATTTGTATAAGGCAAATAGTTTTAAACTTGGACTGGCTGTGTTCAATTTTTGCTCTAATCGTTGATGATACCTCTTATATATCCCTGCAAATGGAGTAGTGCACCTACATTTATCTAATTTATCATATAGGCGCAATAGCGGTGAGATGTTATTAATCTCTGGATATTTTTTGTTCTGAACTATCGTGAGTAAGCTATCAATTGCTAACCTAGTTTTATGTAAAAATGTGAGGTTATCCTCTATGCCTAAATGTATTACAGGATTATTTATACGGTAGTAAGTATACCCTTTGCGCTGTAATTCAATACCAAAAAGTGTATCTTCGTGTCCATATTGTGTGCACTCTTCATCAAATTTTACATCGTTAAAAACAGCGCGCGGTATCATAAAATTTGGTGAGGTAAATGGTAAATTTGATATAGCTAGGGTGTCGTTATTTTGCTCTTTTTTACCGTATAAAGGTAGTAAGGTGTGTTCTGGAGATTGAGGTCTGTTATATACTCTCCCACCTAGAATAATTTTCCCTATATTTTTTATATATATCTCAATAAAATCATCTTTTGCAGGCACACAGTCAGAATCTAAAAACAGTAGGGTATCGTATTGAGCGATAGATGCTAAAAAATTTCGTCCTTTTGATCGTCCTAAATTACTCTCCTGACGTATCAACGTGCAGTTATCAAGTCGCTCTATCTCTTTCAATTTAGGCATTGGAAGAGTAGAGCAATCATCTGAGACTATTATTTCAAATTCGATACACGCCATCTTACACTGTTGATGTAGCGATGCTACCAGTGCATAACAATCATAATTATATGTAGGTATTAGTATCGAAAGCATATTTTTTAGAAGTTCTCTAATTTTCTCTAAGTCTCTTAATTT
>JAWXTU010000098.1:0-8465 GCA_044433285.1 bacterium
TTCTGCACTGTGTTGTTTTCTCATTTCTCTTAATGATTTTTGTGCACAAATATAAGCATTTTTTTTCAATCAACAAACTGTCTTACGAAACTGTCCTAATTTGGGGTAGTAGTATAATATGCGATTGATACGTACATCAAAAATGTATGAATACCCTGCTTCACAAAGTTTTGATATTGCATCATTGCAAGTGCGAGGCACAAAACCTAGTTTAGCCTCTCCAAAGTAAACTGCCACTGCCCTAGGGTCATACCGATTATCAAGTTCAAGCTCAAGTTCAAGCTCAGTACCAATTTTAAGTTCATTGAAAACTATCGCTCCATCCCAATAAGAGAAACCTGCGATGTCGAAATTCTGAAAGTGTCTACGTTTTTTCATATTTGTACCTTTTTTTAAATTATGGTACAAAGGTAGGTTGTGTTTGTGCATTCTATCTGCACAAAGATATTTTTATCTCTTTCCAAGTATTTCTTGGTAAAACTGCTCAATCACATCTTGTAGGTCTTTTGGAATACGCCACACAAAATTTTCTTCTATATTGACAGTATCTCCACTTCCATCTGTAGGCAAAGTGCTCTCCATTCCATAAAAAGCCTCAGCAATGCCTCCTGTAATAGCAGCAAGTGTATCACTATCGCCACCTAGAGATATTGCTAGGCGAATAGCACTTTCAAAATCCTCACTATCTAAAAAAGCAATTATAGCCTCTGGAACAGTTCCTGCACAACTTTCATTGAATGAATATGTAGGACGAATTTCATCGCAAGAGCGATTGAGATTGTAGCCGTATTTATCAGAGATATATTGCTTTATAGTGCGTTTGGTGGATCCATTACGAGCCATAAATATTGCAGCAGCCACAGCCTGTGCACCTTTAATTCCTTCAGGGTGATTGTGTGTAATTTCAGCAGTAAGCGCAGCCACATTCTCTGTACGTTCAAGCGTATCAAAAGCCCAACCAACAGCAGCCACACGCATAGCGGAGCCATTTCCCCAACTATTATATGGTTTTATGTCATCTGTTTTTGCCCATCTATCAAAACTACAACCATAACCACCTATAGGGTGAGGATAACGCTTTACATACGCTTTGATAATACTAATAAGTCTCTCTTTCGACAGAGAATTTTGCAACAACCAATCAGCCACAGCAATTGTTAATATAGAGTCGTCGGTGATAGACATATCATCTGCAATCAACTCAAAATCAGTTGTTTTTATATTGTTAAATTCATACTTTGAACCAACAAAATCTCCAAATATCGCTCCTAACATATTTTTTATTATTTAATTGACCATATAACTGTAACTGAATCAGAAATATCTATATCTTCTGGTGTAAAATACATTGCAGGTGAGCTTTCTTCGCACAAGCTAGCGCCATATACCATGTCATGACGTTCAGAGATAATGTGCATCTCTCTCCACGAATAATCTATCGATTGCACATCTCCCAACTCTACACCAGCGGCAGTAGTTATAGCAATAGCTTTGCTCTGTGAACTCTTTACGGCTAAAGCCAATAATTGTTCTTTAGCATCTGTAGTATCTTTAACGGTGTATGCGATTGAAACTTTTGGTTTAATTTTACATTTATCCACACCCATAATGATATTACCTAGCACCAATGCATCATTAATATCTAATAAAATTTTTATTTTATGCCTTAAACCATATCCAATAAACTGTTTCGTCCATTTATCACGAATCCTAACATCCTCATACTCAGATTCAATTGAATATGATACCGTTTTAACATCTTTTACCGTAAGTCCATTATTTTCAGCAACTTTCAAAACTTGATTATATACTGATAATGATAACTCCCTGGCAAAATTATATTCGTCTTCTACTTCATGGAAATTAAGACTAAGAATAATAGTGTCTGGAGATACAGACAAATTTGCTTTTCCTCTAACTGTAATTGTACGTGCCATATTTGTATTATTTTTAAAATTATGGCACAAAGGTAGGTATTGTTTGTGCATTCTATCTGCACAAGGTTATTTATTTGTGGCAATTATCTTTTCAGCTCTGCTTTTAATGCGGTCTCTAAGGTGTTGAGGTTCTAATATTTCGACTGTGTCGGCAAACTCCAATAGCGTTGTCTCCAGTTCATAGTTATATGCTATTTTCAGCTCAATGACAACATATCCGTCACCGCTTTTTATCAATTTTTGAGAGTGATGTATAGGTTTTGTGGCGATGAAGTTATAACTTCTGGTATCTACTTTTAGTTGAATACGTTTAGGTTTAAAGTTTTCACTAATAGTTACACCTATAACATCATCAAAATACTCCTCTAAATCTACTGTCTCATTGGGTATAAACTCCTCAGAAATAGACTCAAACCTATCCACCCTATCTATTGAGAGGGTAAGTAACCTATTCTCAGCTCCATTAATTACCGACAAACCAACTATATACCAACGAGAAGCGTGTTGCTTAAGGGCGTAAGGATGGATTATGTAATTTTGCACCTGACCGAATGCTGGGTGATATTCAATATTAAGAGGTTGATGTGAGATTGTCGCTGCGAATAGCCCCGAAAAATGCTCTAAACCCCTTAGATATGGGTTTTGCTCAAAGAACACTACATTCTCAGCATCTTGATGTTCTAGTTTAAAATTTGTTTCAAAACGAGCCAATGATTCATCTAGCCAGTCAAACTGAGGCAATCCTTTAAACCTTGAGAGCATCAACATCGTACTCCTTAATTGCTCTGATTCTGAGCGAGATAGAGGTTGGCGATTTATCGAAAAATCTTTATCCTCATAGCGATAATATGTTCTTAGTCCATCTTTATGGCGAACCAGTGGAATTGAATACCCTATCTCACTCTCCATAAAGGTAATATCATCATAAATCTGCCTGCGCTGCACACCATCTGGAGTACCCGTAAACTCATATATAGCAGATGCACACGCATCTATCAAGTCGTCCATATAATATTTGCGACTAAAGTTACTGAAGCATCTATCTAATGCTTGATAACGTATTATTGCGTGTTTGTTTGTTGCCATAGATAATAATTAAGTGATAATTTTTAGAGTTTTTTGATTACCAAAATAATCATAAATAAATATAGGAAAAGAGCTTAAAACGCTTACAGTAGAATTTAATGTTATGAATTTATCTAATTGTTTCTGGAATATTTCATTTTGAGGTATTTGACAATCTGGAAATATATAGTTATCATTTACGATATAATTCATTTTATTCAGATGTTCGTTTATTATATTTGACCAAACTGCCTTCGTATAGCGTGTAATATCAGTATATGGATACTTACATTCAGTTTGCACAAGATTTTTGTAATTAATTTTCTCTTTGCATTTTACACATCTTTCTTTAAATGGATAGTCATTTAGATGCTTTAAAGCCTCAACCATAGGATAACTAATAAATAAGCGCCCGTTGTTAGTTTCATCGTCAAAATAGCTTAGTAGTTCTTCTATTTTAGCATCGTCCGCACCTATTGCATGACCATCATAATCAAAGAAAAGATATATTTCAGAAAATTCCTTTCGAGAGCAATTTTTTAATGTATTATTACCTCGTTGTAGTTCTCGTTCTTTTATTATTTCAACTACATCAACAAAATCAGCCTCATCCATATCAATAATTTGGTTATAAAGCTGATATATCTCAGCCCCAAAAACGCAGACAACAACATCATTTGCATTTACAGCAAATATATGGTTACATAAACTTTCAAAGATTTGCTTTTCAGTTTTATCGCCCTCAAATATAAATAGAATCTTATTTGACATCGAATTTTCCTGCTTTATACATTTTTTCTATATTATGCGCAAATCTCAATTCTTTAGTTGTTAAGTTAGCAAAAGAAGTAATCTCGTTTTTATTCATCGAAAAATAACAATCTGGACGAAGAAGGTCGTTAGACATATTGGATAAATTATGCGAAGTTAGAATAAACTGCACACCAGACATCTTTAATTTTTCGACAATAGTACAAGCTACTTCATTATGATAGAACGCATCAAATTCATCAATCATAAGAAAAGAGACCTTTTTACTCTCTTGAATTTTCTGATACCAATAGAAAAAAAGAGCTAAAGATTTTGTTCCTGTAGATGCAACCTCTAAAAAGTGAAGATATTTATTTTTAAATTTAAAATAAATACTTTTATTACTGCTTGCATTTTCTAAAACCACCAACTCACACTCAATCTCTGCATCGTTTAAGAATTTCTCAAATTCTTTTACTTTGTTATTTTCGATAATATCTAATAAATAATCATTTGCACCTGCTTGCAGTCCAAGATATGCATTAAAATCAAGAGACTTAAAAAACAGCATTTTATCAACAAATTCAAATAAGCCTTTAAATATTGAGTTAACATCATTATTTATAAGTTCAGAGTTGTTCTTAACATATTTAAGAACCGATAATTCTGCATTTGTAATTTCTGTATTAAGATTTTCAGCACCTGCCAATAATATTTCAGCTTGTGTTTGATTTACTCTATCAAATTTAATAACAGACTCACCATCAATAAATAACTGCTCATATATTATGGTTGTATAATCTTTCTTTTTGTACTCATAAACAACTACTTTAGAATTAATTAAAAACTCATAACGAAATGTTGCACAATCACACTCACTATTAGCATTGAGATAATTATTATACAATTTTGGGCTCTTTTCTTTATCCGTGAGATGTGCTATAATATCAAATATGGCAAGCGTTAAATTAGACTTCCCCACACCATTATGACCGTAAATAATAGCATTATTTACAATGTTATTTTTCACACACTCTGGATTAAACTCATATCCTCTCGTTTGCGTAAAATCTAATTCAAAATCTTTCTCAAAACATTTGAAATTCGACACTCTAAATTTTTGTATCATAATTTTAGGATTTTATTAGATGTATTTATTGGTTATTCGTGTTCGTAATTTTTTTACGGTACAAAAGTAGTAATAATTTTTTGCATATGCAAATTATATTTTATAACAAAAACTAAAGAGTTGGCATAATGTTATATCTCTCATTTTAAATAACTTCGATAGGTTTTATCATTTTGTTGACGTCAACAAAATGATATGGCATTTTTAACAGTACAAAATAGTTATTTTTTCACATTACCCTACAATCTTTACATTATAGTGTTTACATTGCAATTCTGCAACGCTGCGTTGCAGTTTTTGAATCAGAATCTTAAATTATAGTGCGACCTCTGCAATTCTGCTACGCTACGTAGCAGAATTTGATCTGAATCTTTATAATTACAAGAACCCCAACATATAACACCCAGATATCTAAATAATTAGCTTAAAACTTGTTATAAAGTTCTTATAAAATTCTTATAAAGTTCTTATATTTATTTCAATTGTCATTTTATTTCTCGCCAACCTCTATTATATTATCAGTTCTTAAAGATGCTAGTAAATGAGCATTATTATTAACCAACAATCTTTAATAATTCCTCATAATTTCGTACTACATCGTATTTCACCACATCACTACTTATCGCTTTAAAGTGTTGTTCTGCACATTGAATTTTTGCATCTTCAACACCTCGTAAATTGTGCTCTCTCATAAATTGTAGCGTATTAGAGTTACCTTTTGTCTCTGCTACAAAATAGATATGTTTCACACTATCTTCCTCAAATGCTATAGCCCAGTCAGGTGAGTATTTACCTACAGGAGTACTAATAAAGAATGTTTTAGGTAATTTTACATACACGGCAATATCCTTTTTGTGAGTTTCAAGCTCCTCTGCAAAATTCTTTTCACTTTTAGAATCATACAAAACGTGATCGTAAAGATGTCGTTCTGTACTCATAACATTTACTCCCATTTTACCTTTTAGTTTAGGTTCAGTAAAAATTGATGAATCATAACTTTCATCAAGTTTATTGTATGTGATTCTTTGAATTACTATTGATGCTTTTTGCTCATTAATAAGCTCTGCTGCACCAATGATAAACTCTTCAGGGTTATATGCAAATTGTTTAAACACCTCAGATTCAATGCCTGTAAGAATTTCAACAATAGATTTACGTGTTAGCCCTGTACTCTCTGTTAATTTACCGATAATATCATATTTCACGCTACTATTTGCGTGTACATCTACCATCTCAGACTCCTTGTCTGATACCTTAAATGCCTCACCTTTCTTTAGTTGCTCTTTAGAATCTATCTTGTTCATCTCACCATCGGTGATAACAATATTAATCTTACGCACCTTCAAACTCTTATTGAGTGAGTTGATAGCGTTCTTCACAAGCTCAGGTTCATCAAAACGAACGGTGTAGTAGCTCTTAGGAGAGATTAAAGCCCAAAGTTTCTTAAACTCTGCTCTGTCAAACTTCGCCTTCTCAAATTTAAGCTCCACATTGTTTTTATCCTCATTTTCAGGTTTTAAAGTATCTGGATTATATATTGAGTTTAGTACATTTTCTACTGCATTGGTATATAGCGTAATCTCTTCGTCCAATTCTACTCTACCTGCTGCTTTATCCTCATAATACTTATCGGTTAACTCACCTTTCTTAATATATCCATTCTCAAGCAGGGAATCATATATTGTTTGAGACATTTCTGCATCAACCACTTTCTCATTACCAATTGTATCTTTTAAAGTAAGATTAGTAAATAGCGATGTCGTAACCTTGACTGCCCTATCTCCTATTGCTTCAGCATATTCAGACTGTAATTTCTTAGCAAAAGAATCATAGCTCTCGCTAGCAATTACAGTGAGTCGGTTTATGCGATGAACATCATCACCCAATACAGAAGAGTCCATTCTCTCTCCTGTGCCATTAACACACAAGCGCAAACCACGACCAACCTCTTGTCGTTTATTTACGTCAGATGAACTCTGTTTAAGAGTACAAATCTGGAACACATTAGGGTTATCCCACCCCTCACGGAGTGCAGAGTGCGAGAATATAAAACGTAATGGCTCACGCCTATCAAGCAGTTTCTCCTTTTCGATCATTATAAGATTGTAAGCAGACTGATCTGAAGACTCTGTTGTTCCTCTGTCTGTCTTAGAATTTATATAGTTGCCCTTTTTGTCTTTTGAGAAATAACCGTGATGAGCCTTGCTTGCAACTGTCGATTTAAGATAGTTGTAATACTCTTCACCCTCGAATAAATCTTTAGCATAATTAGTTACTACATCTTGATATTCCTGCTCGAATATATCAGCATAGATACCATTGCTGTACCCTGTGCCATAGACACGATACTTCTCTACTTCATCAATGAAGAACAGAGATAACACCTTAATTCCAAGATGGAACAAAGCACGCTCTTTCTCTATGTGTGCTATAATGGTACTGCGGATCTGTATGCGACGTATCTGTTCATCATTTACTGTACCAATAACATCTTTGAGTTGTAAAGTAATACCATTTTCAAACCGCACAATCTCAGCAAGAGCATCAATATCAGTTATAAGATAACCATTTCTATACTCCTCCAGTCCGTTGGATAAATCGTATAGATTAGCACCCACAGATAGCTTACGGACTACCTGACGAGTTCTTGTTGTTCCCTTATAATCAAAGCCAATGTTTGCAGTTGGCGCACTATCCTTTGATAGATTAAAACCATCGAGGTATAGATAGCCATCTGTTGCTGTTGAGCCACTTACAGTAATACCCTTAACTGCAATCTTTTTTACGAGCTTGCGGTTATAAGCCTCCATTGCATCTAATCGATAGACCATATTGTAGATACTATCGGCATAGTGAGTTGCAGAATAACGAAGCGTAAACATAGCCTTAAATTTCTTTAGACTTATGCGTGTTTTGTTATTCTTATCTTTACCCTCTACACGCTGCGGTTCATCGATAATTAATATTGGATTTGTTGCAGCAATTACATCAATCGGACGGCGTGAACGAAAATCATCAAGTCTCATATCAATCCGTCTTGCATCCTTACCCGTAGCATTAAATGCTTGCGAGTTGATTACCATAATACGTATCTTATTATCACTTGCAAAACCCTCAATATCTGTCAAGTTCTTTGAATTGTAGATAAAAAAACTAGCCTTTTTGCCATAGTCCTCAGCAAAATGGTCCTCAGTCATCTTCAATGACTTATATACACCCTCACGTATAGCAACACTTGGCACAACAATTATAAATTTGCACCAACCGTAACGCTTATTCAGTTCAAATATAGTTTTTATATAGGTGTAGGTTTTACCCACACCAGTCTCCATCTCAATAGTTAAGTTATACCTGCCATCGAGACACTGCGAGGGCTTTATATGGTGCGCACGCTGTATCTTCTGAATGTTACTCAGAACAATATCATCTGTAAGCGAACGACTTATAGGATTATTCCTAAATCCTAAAAACTGCTCCTTGTAAACCAACTCACCATTTTTTGCGACACCAGGGTCTATCATATACGATGCATCACGAGGTGGTTGCCCTGCAAACACATCGCAAATAACCTTTGCAGCTTCCTC
>JAWXTU010000099.1:0-8399 GCA_044433285.1 bacterium
TACAAAAGTTATGGGCTATCGTAATTAGGGAACCGCCGTATGCCGAACGGCACGTACGGTGGTGTGAGAGGTCGGAAACGAAAGTAGGAGAAAACTACTTCGTTTCCTCCTACTCGATTATTGTCGTTAGGGAGCTATCGATATTTATTACCTCATTATCTATTGATCAACATATTTTTTATCGTAAGTAGATCATTTTTTATATCGCTCAACTCTGCCGAGATGTTTCTAGCATTAGATTCATTCGCCTCTTTTACTAGTTCGGTGAGGTTTACCTCGTAAAATTCAGCAATTTGCACTAGACGCAAAAACGGGACGTTTGTCTCTCCTCGTTCTATTTTTGTATAAGTGTTGAGCGAACAACCAAGCTCTATAGATGCACACTCCTGAGTTAATCCTCTTGATTGTCGTGCACGACGAATGTTTTTTCCTAATGTTTTCAGATCCATAATGATATAATTTAGAAGTCCCTTTTACATTTAAACAAATTTTTCAAGCCGAACAGCAAGAGATACTACAGTAGATACTTTTCAGAGATAGACTCGTTGTTGTATACCTGTTTGATAGTCTCTGCAAACATTTCAGCTATTGAGATAACACGTACTTTAGGGCATTTAGTAGTGTCGAAAGGTATCGAATCTGTAAAGATAAGCTCAGTCATTTTAGAGTTCATTACATTTTCAATTGCTTTGCCCGACATCACAGGGTGAGTAACGATTGCGCGAACAGATTTAGCACCATTCTCAATCATCAAGTCAGCCGCTTTGCAAAGAGTATTTGCAGTATCAGCCATATCATCTACAATCACCACATTTTTGCCTTGCACATCACCGATAATACGCATATTGCTCACTACATTAGCTTTTTCACGAGTTTTATGGCATAAAACAAGAGGCACATCAAGGTGTTTTGAGTAGGTGTGTGCACGTTTAGATCCGCCCACATCTGGCGATGCGATTACCAACTCGTCAAGTTTTAGGCTTTTCAAGAAAGGCACATAAATTGTGCTTGCATAGAGGTGGTCTACAGGGATATTAAAGAACCCTTGAATTTGATCAGCGTGTAGGTCGAGAGTAATAATACGGTCTACCCCAGCTTTGGTAAGCATATCAGCAATAAGTTTCGCACCGATAGATACACGAGGTTTATCTTTGCGATCTTGTCTTGCCCAACCGAAATAAGGAATTACAGCAATGATTTTGTAAGCAGATGCGCGGCGTGCAGCATCAATCATTAGTAGTAGTTCCATTAGATTATCTGCATTCGGAAAAGTAGCTTGTACGATATATACATATCTACCGCGTACAGTTTCGTCATACCATACGGAAAATTCTCCGTCAGAAAAACGTTCGTAAGTACATTTACCTACTTCGCAACCAATTTCATTACAAATTGATTCAGCCAAATAGCGACTTGCAGTGCCTGAGAAAACTTTAAATTGGTGTTCTCCAATAATGTTTTGCATAATTGTTGTTGATTATTAAATAGTTAGCTGTAATGCTGTTTACACTGCAAAGGTACTCTATTATTATGAACTATGCAATAGTTTTTGGTATTTTTTTATTGTCGTACATTCATCTCTATTGCAAGAGACAAAAAATAGAAGCAATGTCGCTATATATAATATCTTTTCATATCTCTTAAAATTTATAGATTACACTTGCATTTGTATTCAAAATGGTGTTGCTATTATGCTCATATTGTGGCATACCGTCTACACCATTGCCTGTCAAGTACTCTATACCAGTGGTTAGGCGCACTCCCCAATTATTATTTATCATATAGCCGACAGAAAGGTCGCCCCCAACACCGAAGTGGGGTGAACTCTCTTTGCTGATTGAGACTCCATCATTTTTGATATTCACCCAACTGTGAATAAAGCCAATTTTGGGTGATACCATACAACTCCAAACACTTTTATTAACAAATAGAGAGACGACATTGAAGTTTACTTTGATTGTAAAATATAACATATCAACTTTCGAGATTAGATTGCAATATCGGTAGCTTGTCATACCTGCTACGGGGGTAAAGTACCGCTCTCCATCAACATAATATAAATCTTCGCAACAGTCTGTAGCCGACATATTTATATAACTATATCCGAATAATAACTCGGTTGAGATAAGCTTCGTGAGCTCCACATTTGTAAATAGGTGCAGATTAAATCCTGTGCCACTAAATGTAGACCACATAGGCAATAATCCAACTCCTCCTCCTACGTAATAGCTCAACGGATCTATGACTGGTTCTGGTTCGAGATAAAGGTATTGAAGTTGGTCTTCATCATATTCATCATCTTCATATTTATATTCATCTTCATATTCTTCATATTCATCTTCATATTCTTCATATTCATCATATTCATCATATTTATATTTATATCTTGTTTTTATTTTTGATTTTGGTTTAGTTTCTGGCTCTGGCTCTGCTTTTGTTTCAGTTTCAGGTTTAGTTTCAGTTTCAGGCTGAGTTTCTATTTCTTCTGTTTCTTCTTCTGTTTCTTCTTCTGTTTCAGGTTCTAGTTCAGTTTCTGTTTCAGGCTGAGTTTCTCCTTTTTCTGGTACTGTTTCTTTTTCTGGTACTGTTTCTGATTCTGATTCTAGTTCAGTTTCTAGCTCTACCTGCATCTCTGTGTCAATATCTTCGATTGGCTCTGCCGCCGCCCTAGCATCCTCTATTTCTGTAATCTCTGTGGGCTCTGTAGTTTCAGTAGTCTCGATATTTTCCACCGGTACTGTCTCTTCTGTCGCATCCTCTTCTTTTACTATCTCAGTACTATTTTCTGGTTCTTGTTCAGCAATCACGTCATTGCTGACTTGATTCTCTATTTCTTCTTCGCCTCTCGACAAATCGGGTGAACTCGTTTGCTCTTGGTTTGCAGCACGTATATATGCCACTACTTCCGCTCTGCGAGCTTTATTGGTGTCAGTATTTGGGTCCGCCCCCATGCTCTCGAATGTAATACGAGAAGAATCAATACCTTTTTGAATAAGATAGCTACGTATTGCCTTAGCTCGTTTGAAAGCTATACGAGCGTTAATGTTTTCTGTCTCACTCTGTTCAGCCCAACCTTTAATGTCAATTAATGCCGAGTTATTCTCTTTAGCCCAATTAAGTAGTTTGCCCACCTTGATATACTCATACTTTTCAATCCATTCACAATTATTTCTCTCGAAGTAGAATGTTGCGAAGTATACTGCTGAGTCAGCAGTCGCATTTGCTACAGATTCAGATTCTTGTGCAGTGAGGCTCACTATGTAGGAACATAAGGCAAGAAAAAGAATTGATAATTTCTTCATATTTTATATTTAGTATTGTTTGTTGTTATGTATCTCTTTTGAAGAGATACGTTAGAGCTTGCAAAATTAATAAAAATTTATAAAATATACAATAATAAAGATGATTATATTCGGCTCTAAAATATTTTTGTTACATAAACAATTAAATACGTTTATAGTAAAGGCGTAATCTTTTGATTATTAGCCTCGTCTCTGATGCCATAGTGATTTGTTTATCGGGGGGGGGTAGAAGTCTCCTTTTGGGTTATATATACGCAAAAAAAAGAGAGCTCCAATTGGAGCTCTCGCAGAAATTACCTTATTACAAAAAAATTACTTACTTTAAGATTATAGATACAATCTCTTTACTTAGGTGACCTTTTGGTGGTCCCCTTTATTATATTGAAGGTTTTTCTATCTTCACAGATAAATATCTACCCTCTAGTATATTACTAGCATTTCGCGATATTTTGGTAGTGGCCAAAGTCTATCGTCTACAATCATTTCTAGTTTGTCGATAGAGTCGCGCACAATAGTGAAGTACGGACGAACTTCGTCGTTGTAACCTCTACTGCGTTCGTGGATTGACTCTACGTTGTTCCATTTTTTGCGTGCCTCAATCATCGCTTTACTGTTTTTGCGGATCAAATCTACATATTCAGCTACTTTTTTGATTGTTTTTATCTCTTCTGCTGCTAATGTTTCGTATTCGTTAGGGAAAATTTTCATCAACCCTTTTACGTTTTCAATCAATACGTTTTGATAACTTACAGCGGTTGGGATAATATGGTTTGCTGCCACATCTACTAATACACGAGATTCGATTTGTATCTGTTTGAAATATATCTCGTTGTGTACTTCGTGACGAGCCTCTGACTCGCTGCGAGACAATATATTATATTTTTCAAATAGCCCTAATACATCTTCGCGAACTAGGAGGTCAAAAGCATCTGTAACATTCGAAATGCTCTCAAGGTTTCTGTTTTTTGTAGCCTCTTCAATCCACTCATTACTATATCCGTTACCCTCAAAGCGTACTGCTTTTGAGTCGATGATATATTGACGAAGTACTTGGAAAATAGCCTCATCTTTTTTGATACCGCTCTCGATTAATTCGTTCACGCTCTTAGCAAATTCCACTAATTGATCGGCAACACATGTAGAAATAGCTGTCATCGGAGCTGCACAATTGACAGATGAACCTGGTGCACGGAACTCAAAACGATTACCTGTAAAGGCAAATGGAGATGTACGGTTACGGTCAGTATTGTCAAGTAAAATTTCAGGAATTTTGCCAATGTTAAGTTTTAATTCAGTCTTTTCGTCTGGTGTCATCTTTTTGCTAGATACTCTTGTTTCAATTTCATCAAGAATTGCAGAGAGTTTGCTACCAGTATATACCGACATAATTGCAGGTGGTGCTTCGTTTGCCCCAAGGCGGTGCGAGTTAGATTCGCTTGCTACAGAAGCCATTACCATTGAACCATAATTTTTCATTGCTTTAATTGTACAAATAAAGAATGTAAGGAAAAGCATATTGGTTTTTGGCGTTTTGCCTGGCGAGAATAGGTTTGTGCCTTTGTTTGTGATGAGCGACCAGTTGCAGTGTTTACCCGATCCGTTTATTCCGCTGAATGGTTTTTCGTGGAATAATACACGGAGTTTGTGTTTCGGAGCCAAAATCATCATCAAATTCATCAATAGGGTATTGTGGTCGATAGCGATATTTGCTTCTTCGAATATTGGTGCGCACTCAAATTGATTTGGTGCTACCTCGTTGTGTCTGGTTTTGAGAGGGATACCCAAGCGGTATGCATGCTCTTCAAAATCTTTCATATATGCTGTAACACGTTCTGGTATCACACCAAAATAGTGGTCGTCAAGTTGTTGATCTTTTGCTGCAATATGTCCCATCAATGTGCGACCTGTTTGGTATAGGTCTGGACGAGCATAATACAACGACTCATCTACAAGGAAATATTCTTGCTCAGCTCCAAGCGATACACTTACTTTATTTACCTCTTTGTCAAATAGTTGACATACTTCAGTCGCAGCTTTGTCCATCAAAGAGAGTGATTTAAGAAGTGGTGCTTTGTAGTCAAGAGCCTCACCAGTGTAGGCAACAAAGATACTTGGGATACATAGTGTATTCTCAAATATAAATGCAGGCGATGATGGATCCCAAGCGGTATAACCACGAGCCTCAAATGTATTTCTCAATCCACCATTAGGGAAAGACGATGCATCTGGTTCTTGTTGGAAAAGTAGTTCACCTTTGAAGTTCTCAAATGATCCGCTACCACCAAATACTGGTTCGAAGAAAGCATCGTGTTTCTCGGCAGTACCATTTGTAAGTGGTTGAAACCAGTGAGTGTAGTGGGTTGCTCCGTGTTCAATAGCCCACGATTTCATACCAGCTGCCACAGCATCTGCAATCTTACGGTCGATTTTTTTACCTTGTTTTACTGCGTTGCATACATCTTCATAAATGTCTTTTGACAAATATGTACGCATCACGTCTAGCGAAAATACATCACATCCAAAATATGATGAAATTTTTTCGTTGCGAGGAGTGAAGTTCATTTTCTCGCGAGTGATAATCTCGTTTAAAGCTACAAATCTTTGTGATTCCATAAATCGTTTTTTTTATATTCGGGGGTGTTTTTTGATGTTCCCCATATTAATAGAAATTACCTTACTGTTTTATGACTGCAAAATTACAACTATTTTTACTGCCCACCAAATTTTTTGGGGGTTATTTTGATAAAAAGTATATTTTTTTTTATCGACACCCCTATTTTTAGAGGGGTATACCTCTGAAAAGTAACAGAATTTTAATATCTATTGCGATTTTGAGTAAGTGATTTGTTGCCTTTTTTTGTCTGAAATTGCGAAATAGTGAGTTTATTCAACTATTATCTAACTAAAAAGTGGCGTCTTCAATAGCTGAAAACACCACTTTTATATTTTTTAGTCAAAAGTTCTCGGAGATTTTTTAAATTTTCTCGTAAGCTTTTAGAAAGCTCTCGTAGACTTTTTAAATTTTATCTGTGATTTTAAAAAGTTTCTCGTAGACTTTTATAATTTTATCTGGGACTTTAAGGGGGGCTTATAAAAACTCCCCAAAAATATTACTTCTTATTCAGATAATATTTCTGCATTGTAAAGAATGATTGTTTCCTTACGCCTCTGTCTGAAATCAATCCTTTGCGGTTGTAAAAATCTTGTATATCTGGTAACTGACGACGAGGAGAGCGGAAATCCACTAAAATCCAAGGCGACATACCAGCCAAACCATCAATCTTATCTAGCATTGCTAAGTTGCATTCGTACAGATAGTTTTGATACTCTTCTGTCCAACGCTCGCTTTTGTCGCCGTGTAGTCCTTGTAGTGCTCCACCACCAAATTCGCTTATAATTACTGGTTTATTATAAGGTATCTCCCAAACCATATCAAGTGCAGCATCAGAAGTGGCACGATACCAACCCACGTATTGATTAAAACTCACTACATCTACATATTCGTGCATATTGTCGTTGAGGGTGTTAACTCCGTTTTTATCTCCTGTTACCTCCATCGCCATACTCAACAAACGTGAGTTGTCCAACTCTCTAGCGCGAGTTGATAATTTGCTTAAGAATTTATCGCGAGAATCTCCGTGTGGAGTCTCATTTGCAATACTCCAGATAATAATGCCGCAACGGTTTTTATCGCGAGAAATCATCTCTTCTAGTTGATTTTGAGCATTTTGATATGTTGGCTCATTCTCCCACGAGATAGTCCAATAGACAGGAATTTCGCTCCATACCATTAGTCCCATCTCCTCGGCTTTGCGCACCGCATTCTCATTGTGAGGGTAGTGAGCCAAGCGTACATAGTTGCAACCCATCTCTTTAGCCCAATCAAGTAGTGTCTCTGCGTGTTCTGCCGACCAAGCGCGCCCTTGTCCAAATGGTGCCTCTTCGTGGATAGAGATACCTTTTAAGAAAATTGGTTCGCCATTAAGCAAGATCTCTTTGCCCCTGGTAGTTATGGTTCTAAATCCGATGCGGTCGCTGAGGGTTTCGCCGTTGCAACTTATCTCTACATCGTATAGTTTTGGCGACGATGGCGACCAAAAGGCGATTTTTTTATTTCTTACAGTGAGTGTCGCCTCACCATTTTCATTAGTTGTAGCAGTTTGACTGATTTTAAGCTCTGGAATTGAGAAATTTACCTCTACACCTGCTTTTGCCTCGTTTAATTTAGCTGCAAAAGAGATGTAATCTGTTTTATCATCAGCCAGTCTTACAGTGTAATCATCTACACCGATTTTAGGCAGCGATGCAATATATACGCTGCGAGTGATGCCGCCATAGTTCCACCAGTCCATATTAATAGTAGGCACTCCATCTTTGTGGCGACGGTTGTCTACTTTTACCACCACGTGGTTATCACCATCTTTTAATATATCTGTTACATCAAAATTAAATGAGGTGTATCCCCCAATATGTTCGCCTGCGCGTTTGCCATTTACCCACACCATTGCGTGGTAATTGATTGCACCAAAGTATATTACATATCTGCGGTTCTCCTCTTTTGTCATTGTAAAATCTTTTGCATACCACACATTACCCTCGTAGTAGAATAGTTTTGGGTCTTGCAAATTCCAGTCGCCTGGCACGTTGATTTGGTCGGCGGTGCGGAAATTATACTCCACAAGATATTTGTCTTGATTGCGAGTGTTTTGAAAAAATCCATCGTTATACGGTCTGAGACGGTAGTCGTAATATCCATTTTCTAGCGGATCTACGATATATCTCCATTTTCCATCTAGTGTGATGCCATCTCGCGAGCCGATGTTTTCGATAAGAGCCTCGCGCTCTCTGTCCCATTGTCGTTGTGCTTGTGCGTTACCTATGCAAAGCAAAAATACTAATACTGCAAAAATTCCTTTTAATTGTTTCATTTTTAACTGTTTTATTTTAAGATTTTAAATTTATTCTGAATTTTTATTCGTTTTGCAAAGATAATATTTTTTATTCGGCTGTGCAAGGTGTTATATTAGATTTTTTTATTACCTTTGTGGCGATGAAATATTCGGGGTGTTTTTGGAGCTTCTCCCCCCCCCCTTAACC
>JAWXTU010000100.1:0-8324 GCA_044433285.1 bacterium
TAGCAGTAGAACTTAACGTTGTCGTCAATGTTTAAAATCATAATTTATCATTTTAGTATTACGACACAAAGGTAGATAGTTCTTGTAAATACTACAAGACGGTATCGCGGAGACGCTTACTATTTTTCTGTAATTATAATTATGACCTGAAACAGATAGGATTTAATCCCGTTGTTTCAGGTCTTTATTTTAGAGGGTAGATTAAAAAACTCTTATCAATTTTGACTTAATTTTTCTGCAAAAGCTCTATACTCCTCAAGTGTAATCACACCTTTTTGAAAGAGTTCTGATGCAGCTGGGATAGCCTTTAGTTTTTTGACTAATATATTAGCCCTCTCTGCATATCTCTGCTTATACAAGTCATTGAGGTAAATATTTAACTCCCTATCCACGCTGTCGCTCGGTATTATATTCTGTATTTTCTCACCCAATTCTATGTTTGTATAACTCATTGTCATCGTGAGCTCCTCTCTATATAGGCAGGTGTTTGTGTCGATGCGTAGCTCTAAATTGTTCCAGCAGCTATCCATCACCGCGCAAATCTTCTCACTCCACACCTCTTTTGCATCTTTTTCCTGCTTTATTTGGGTGTTGTTGGTGTAAATATCGCTTTGTGTGAAAATACCATATGCCACAAGTAGCACAATAACAAATGTTGTAGTATATGCTGCAAATCTCTTGATTTTAGAGTTCCACTCTAGTTGATTGAAAATCTCCTCTACATTCTTAAATTCGCTCTTACAACATCTGCGCCCGATACGATTGTAAATATTTAGTCTATTTGGGAATATCTCTTGGAGTATCACTCCCACAGCGTATAAATCGTGCTTGCCTGAGATTTTTTCGTTGCCCTTGAATGTATCTGGGTGAGAATATCCTGCACTTCCAACTGGTTGTTTTAATATCGCATAGTAGTCAGCATCGGAGAGTCCGAAATCAATAATTTTTAAATTATTGCCGTTGCGAGCAATCATTATATTGGCAGGTTTGAGGTCGCGATGCATTAGTTGCAACTTATGCAGATAGCTCACTCCCGCAAGTAGCTCATTGGCAATCTTTTTCTGTTGTCTGTCCGTTGCCATCGTAGTAGAGATATACTCTTTAAGGGTCCCTCCATCTACATACTCCATCAATATCCCTGCGCCGTATGGCGTGTGGCTCTCAAAGGTCATATATCGCACCACGTTGGGGTGGTTGAATTGCACCCCTAGTTCAAACTCTTTTTTCAAGAGTTGTCGATACATAAGTTGGTGCTGATGCTCCTCTTTGAGGGTCTTTAGGATAAACCACTGTCCGTAGCGTTTTACCTTAAAGATGCGGTTGAAGCCCCCAGTTGGAATTTCAATAAATTCGGATAATTCTGACATTATGCCATCATCTTCCGCTAGCACAAATTCTGAGTATGAGTCCATAATTTATTCAGCCATCACTGTTTATTCAGCCATCACTTCCTCGGTCTCGCTTTCTTCTACCTCTGCGGTCTCCTCTATCTCTGAGCTCTCTTCCGTAACTTCTTCTTCCTCTGTAACTTCCACTGCCTCTTCTGCATCAGTGCTCTCTTCAGTCCCCTCATTGTTTTCACTTGCCACAGCCTCCAGAGTCTCCTCTTTTACATTTTTCTTAAGAGAATCTGATATCACGTTCTTCAGACTCAATATCTGTTTTTCTGTAACTCCTGCCTTCTCTGGTTTGTAGAGGTCTTTGTATTTACAAGGCACAAGGTTAAATTTCATATCATCGAAATTACCCTTCACATCTAGTCCTAATCGTGCAGGGAGAGGGCAGTCGGTGAGTGATATATGATAGTCAAAATTCATATCCAAATTGTGTCTTCCAGATAGCACCGCTTGCCATTTATCCATACTTATCAAGAATGGGTATAGGTCTACTTCGCTGCGGAATACCGTCATCTCCACTGATAGCGAGTCGATAACGTTTTCGGTCTTCTTGCTAAACATCATATATTTAGATATGGTAGAGAATAGCTCGCTATCCATCAACACTAAATCCTTACCTTCCAAAGCCGCTGCACCGCGCAGTGTAGACATTTTTAGGTTGTAATAAGCATCGAGATAAGTCTCTGCCGCAAGGTGAAATTCAGCTTTACCATCAAATGATTTAAGCATAGGCACGATGGTATCGATTGATGGAATCATCTCTATCAATTTTTTGATATCTATATCTAAAAGGTGAAAATCCACACCGCAGAAAAGGTGGTTTGTGCGGTCAGAGCGATACATACCGGTTACCTGCATTTTTGCAGCATCGCTGGTGAAACCCATCTGTTCTGCCACGATAACCCCATCTCTAACAGTCAGTTTGCCGTTTATATCCTCTAGCAGGTTGCCACTAAAATTAGCTTTGCGCAACTTGGTGGTGAGTCCGATATTTATACCTTTTGGCACCATAAATGGATTAGCTGCCTCCTCTTCGATTGTAGTCGCTTCTGTAGCGGTAGCAGCTGCATAATCCACGTTTTCATCGGTTGATGTGGTCGTTTCTGCATCATCGCCACCAAATCCATTCACCAAATCCATCAACTCGTCGATGTTGGTATTATCCGATATAAAATAGAAATCACCTACAAGTAGGTCTTTCTTTTTAAGATATTTACGTAAGTTAGAGGCTTCACCCGAGAGGTTGAAATCCGATTCGCCAATTACGATACGAGATGTGTCGATTGTAAAAATATCTGGGCGGAATACAAATTTTATTGCTGGGATGCTAATATCTGCACCAAAATCTGCCATACTGAGGTTGCCATCATTGAAATCCACATTGATTGTAGGGTTCCATTTCAATAGCATACTCTCCTCCTTATCGTTATATACGGTCGTTGCGCTAATTGCAATACGTTTAGTGTCGATATTTAAGTAGCTACCCATATTTGCATCAATAGAGTTACTAGCATATGATACAGTTAATGATGGGTTCTTTTTGTTGCGTTTTGCAGGAGATAAAATAGCAGTACCTGATGGTTGTTCCACATCAAAATTGATAGTATCCATCGCCCCAACAATTTTATCCATACCAAAAGTACAATATGCAGTGTAGAATTGAGTGGTATCATTAAAATCGCCAAATCTCACACCTAATTCTGGTTTTGTTAGGTCTACATTCATAAATTCCACCATCTCAAAATTCATATCACTGCCTTTTATTGCAATTTCGCCTAACTCTTTGAATTTTTTATTTGTCTTAGTACTCGGTAGTTTGAGTTCAATCACCCCTTTTGTATCACGGATTTTCATACTATCCTCATACACCACATCAAGTGCGTTGTATGCAATACTTCCGTTCACTTTAAGGCGGTTTAGCTTCATATCCATTGCATCGCTCAACAAAAATTTAGCAGTGATATTAGCATTTGTGCGCCCTGTCATCTCCACGTTCATATCATCTGGAAGGAGTGGTTTTAGTTCAGGCAAATTCAAATTACCTTTTAAGTTGATATCGCAATATGGATCGTCCATTACATTTGATGCCGAGCCGCTTATGTCAAAACTCATCGAACCAGTTTCGGCGTGTAGAGTGTGGATACTAGCCTCTGTTGCGCTTGGGTTGTTCATATCAACTATGGCACTCAGCGTGGTAGATACATTTCTTAGTGGAAATTCAGAGAAATCGCTATATATTATCTCACCGTTGTTGAGATTTAATTTTGCATTGATAATCGGCATCACGCTGTCGTTGTATGTACCCGATGCTTGAGCAGAGAAATCCATCGAACCGTTAAGTCTCTTAAAATCAGTCAATATATCGCTATATGATTCTGGAACTAATTGTAGCACTTCTTCAATATCCCATACATTACTTGTGAGCGTTACCTCCATATTTATGTCGCCGCTATCCATTAGTTGTATTGGTCCGTCAATTGCAATTTTATGCTCGTTGATAGCGAGTAAGCTGTTTTTTAGTGCTATATGCATTATGTCGAGATTCACCTCTAGTGGCGCATTTAGCGTAAGTGCTTGTTGATTGAGTAATGTGTCGTTATCCATTACAAATGTGCTGTTTGGTAGAGCCAAATTTACATCACCTATAAAATGATTATCTTTTAGATTACCATCAGCCGTTAGTCCTAATTTGTTGAGGTTGAGACCTATAATAGTAGAATCATTATATTGCACCTCTACATCTTCTGCTGCTATTCTAGCTTGTATCTCAGCATCTGCTCCCTCCATTTCGCCGTTGAGGGTAGTCTCAAAACCTCTGATTTTTGCATCAATGCCCGATGATAGGTCGATATATGAAGCATTTAGATTTTTTATTGCTATAGAGTTGAGCGATATGAGATTGAGCGAAAAACTGCTCTCATTTTCGATAGAGTCAGTCTCCTCTTCCGATGGCACCATAATATCATAGTTGGTGATTGTGCCAGTAGAGTCGGTGAATAGGTTAGCCACCCCATCTTTGATTAGTAGTTGGTCAATAACTACATTGTTATGAAAAAGAAACTCAGTAACATTTACTGTTGCCGAGATAGTCTCAACTGCAAGTAGTGTATCAGTTGCAGCTCCCTCTGTCGGGTTTATAAGTTGTATATTAGATATTTGTAATGCAAAACGAGGAAATGTAGAGAAGAATGTAAGGTCTACTTGCTCTAACTCTGTTTGGCATGTTACTATTCTGTGTGCATTGTTGCGCACGATTGGGGTTAATCGCTCTGGCGTAAACACTACATAGCAAGCTATAGATACAACAATGAGCACTACACCTATAATAGATAGTAATGTAATGCCAATTATTTTTAAACTCTTTTTCATAACAGTATTGAGGGGATTAAAAAACTCTTTTTATAGATATAAAGGGGAGATTCTTTTACAAAAGAAACTCCCCTAATAAAAAATTAAGTCGATTGATTGTAAGGGGGATAGACCTTAAATATTAGTCTATTCTCACAAAAGTATGAGTAGTACCATAACTATCCATATAAGCAAATTCAGTATCAGACAAGCTTGTGATAGTATATGTTTTAGGTATAGTAGCTTCGCTGCTTTCCATATCGTGATATTGGATTAGGAAATAACCGCTTTCAATTTCCCAGCTAAAAGTTTGAGCCTCTGATTCTGATACGTCATCAGCTGTATCCCATGTGTAACCAGTACCATCTTCGTTGTACACCTCAAAAAGTGTATCCTCTTGCCATCTACCAGGTAGAAGTGTTTCGTCGAAAGTTGTTATCAAGTCCTCGCAAGACGACATTGTAAATAATACAGCCAAAGCGGCTACTGCCGCAAATCCTAATAATCTAAGTTTTTTCATAACAATTGTTTTTTAATTCGGGGAGTTTTTAGAGGTCCCCTTTAGTTTGGTTTTTGTATAAACTATGTTGTTATATATCTAGTTCACAACAATTTTGCAAGTTTGATTGTTGCATTTAACGATGTAGATACCTTTAGCCAAATCAAATGCAGGTACTTTGCCGTTGTAAATAAGTGCAGAGACTATACGAGAGCCTGTCAAGCTGTATACTTCCACAATTTCGCCATCATTCACACCCTCCACATATACCGAGCCGTGTTGATAAAAAGCAGAAAATTTAGTGATAGTTTGAGTGCTAACAAACGTACTGTCCGACTCTGTATACCCAAAATCAGATGGAGTTCCGTTAAAAAATGGTGTTGCATTTAATAGTAAAAGCGAAGTTAGTGTAATAAGTAAAGTGTATATTTTCTTCATAATTATTTGGTTTGTAGATGTTTATATTTTTAAAAGTGGAATTGTCTCTTTGTGCACCAATCCGACGGTAAAGGTAGTAAAAAATAAATTCCCTACCAAATATTTTTTGATTTTTTTCATTGAAAATAAATTTGATAGTTTGGAAATAAAGTTGTAACTTTGTGCAATTATAATTGGCAAGTATGTTTTTTAAAGATATCGTTGGACAAAATGAGGTTAAAAGCCGTCTTATTCAGATGGTTGACTCTGGTCGTATGCCTCATGCTGTAATGTTTGCAGGGGCAGCTGGCGTGGGCAAATTATCGCTTGCACTCGCTTCAGCAAGATATATATTTTGTCGCCAACGTGTAGATGGAGATGCGTGCGGCACCTGTCGCTCGTGTGTGCAGTTTAATAAATATGCTCACCCCGACTTGAATTTTGTATTCCCGATGCTCAAAAGCAAAGAGCGCGGAACTACTGTGTGCGATGATGTGGTTGACTCGTTTCGTGAGGCGTTAATCGACTCTACATACCTAAGTATCAACGATTGGATGTCTATAATTTCAGAGGGTAAAGTGGGTGCTATCTATGCCGAGGAGGGCAACGAAATTATAAAAAAGACTGCCTTTAAACCCTATCAAAGCGAATATAAGATTTTTATTATCTGGTTGCCAGAGAAGATGACCGACGAATGCGCCAACAGAATACTCAAAGTGATTGAGGAGCCGCCAGTTGATACAATCTTCTTTTTGGTTACTAATAGCCCTGATAATGTGATATCTACGATACAGAGTCGTTGTCAACGTGTAACTGTTCCTCTTATCGATAAAGAGTCGATGCGCTCGGCTTTATCAACTAAATATCAAATGGATAGCGCAGAAGAGGAGTTTATCGTGCGATCTGCTATGGGGAGTTGGCACAAATTGCTCGATTTGATTGACCAAAGCGAAGATACAAAACAAAATTTTGAACTTTTTGTGCAGATGATGCGGCTGGCGTGGAATTTGAATATCAAAGAGATTCGTGCGTGGCTCGATAAGATGAATGCTCTCGGACGAGAAAAGCAGGTGGGCTTTATGCAAAATGCACAACGACTTGTACGAGAGAATTTTATACTTCGTCTTAACTCGCCAGAACTCAATTATCTAAGTCGTGAGGAGAGGGCTTTTGCCGATAAATTTGCACAATTTATTCACGAGTGCAATATCGTGGAAATTATGGAGGAGTTGGCTCTTGCTGAGGCGCAGATAGCGCAAAACGGAAATGCTAAAATAATTCTATTTCATCTTGAGATAGTACTATATAAATTACTAAAAAAACCACGTGCATAGTAGTAGCGTGTGAGATAAAACTAAAAAAATGGACGAAATAACATTAAATAATGGCGGTAGTAACCCTGGTGTAAAGGGGTTTGAGGGGAACACCAATCTGCAACTTCCAGTTGTAGATTGGTTGGCTGATATCCCTGAGTCGCAACTAGATACAGATTTGGTAGAGGTGCAATTTAAAAATACTCGCAAGGGCTATTTTATCAATAGTGCTCACGTGCCAATTACCAAAGGCGACACCGTGGCGGTGGAGTCGAACCCAGGTCACGATATTGGCATCGTTACTCTTACTGGTCGTTTAGTACTCAGTCAGATAAAAAAGAACCGTATCAATATGGAGCGCTACGAGGTGCGCCGTGTGTATCGCAAGGTGAAACCTGCCGATATGGAGAAATACGCAGAGGCTAAAGCGCGCGAACATACCACTATGATTCGTGCTCGCCAGATTGCAAATAATCTTAAATTAGCAATGAAAATTGGTGATGTGGAGTTTCAAGGCGATGCTAGCAAAGCGATATTCTATTATATTGCAGATGAGCGTGTTGACTTCCGTCAGTTGATTAAGGTATTTGCCGAGGAGTTTCGTGTGCGCATCGAGATGAAACAGATTGGAGCGCGCCAAGAGGCTGGTCGCATTGGCGGTATCGGTCCGTGTGGTCGCGAATTATGTTGCACCACTTGGATGAGTAATTTTGTGAGCGTATCCACTGTAGCGGCTCGTTATCAAGATATTAGCACCAATCCGCTTAAACTGGCAGGACAATGTGCAAAAATAAAATGCTGCGTAAATTTCGAGGCACCGATGTATGTAGATGCGCAAAAAGATTTCCCATCAAAGGATGTGACCCTCGAGACGCTAGATGCTACATACTATTTCTTCAAACAAGATGTATTCAAACGCCAAATTACATACAGTAGTGCGCCAAATTATCCAGCCAATCTGGTTACTATCTCAGTTGATAGGGCAAAAGAGATTATGGCTATCAATCGCACAGGCGAAAAGGTTCTTACGCTTGTTGCAGAAGAGAGAAATACCAAAAATGTAGATACGCACTCATCTGATTATCAAAACGTAGTGGGACAGGATAGTCTAACTCGTTTCGACCGTTCAAACGGTGGTGGCAAAGCTCGTCATCCTCGTCGCCGTGTGCATCGCAGCAAAGGGAAACAACAAAATCAATAGAGTTTTTGGGGATATTTAAGAGCTCCCCGAAAAATTCAAGTAATTAAAATTGGGAAAGAAAAAACTCAGTAAAGTAGTTTTAGCCCCCCCCCCTATATTTATGAAATTGAAACAAACAATAAATAATTTGCTCTGCTCACTATTAGTTG
>JAWXTU010000101.1:0-8226 GCA_044433285.1 bacterium
GGGCTGCTGGATGATATTATTTTAGATAACCAGAGTAATAAAATAGCCCATCCTCCTCACCAAACAGATAAAGTAACTCCGAAAGGGGGGCTGCAGGAGGGTGATGTGATAGGAGATGGTAATGTGGTTGGCGGTTGTGAGGGAACGTTGGAGAGAGAGGGATTGTGTGATGATAGTGAATTGCGTGATACTGAACAGATAAAGCGTTGGTCGAGGGAGTATGAGTTTTTAAAGAAGAAATACAGTCTAAAACCATCTGCTGTAAAATTAAAATTCTTGCGTATGCGACCTCAAGGATTTCCTACAGTTCGCATTGCCCAACTCGCTATGTTACTGCACAAAAACGATCATCTGTTGAGTAATATCCTAGAGATCGCAGACACCGAAAATCTCTATAAAATTCTATCGCAAGAGGCATCGGAATTTTGGCAAACGCACTACTCGCTTAAACAAAAATCGCCTCGCCACAACTGCATAATAAGCAGGTCGTCGGTAGATTTGTTAATCATCAACTCGGTTGTTCCGTTCCTGTTTTTTTATGGCAGATTGCAACAAAAAGAGGAGCTAGAGGAGCGCGCGTTGCAAGTGCTACAATCTATACGAGGCGAACGGAATTTTATCACAACTATGTTTGAGAACGAGGGTGTAATGTGTAAATCTGCTTATGATTCGCAAGCGTTAATTGAGTTGTATCGCAACTACTGTAGCAACAAAAAATGTTTGCAGTGCGTAATTGGATATGAAGCGATGAAAACGAAATAGACCCGTTGCCCAAATCAATATTTTTTCGTACCTTTGCAGGCTGAAATTAAAAGACTAAAAGAGGGAGTAAAACGGAAACTTATTATCTCTAAATATTAATTTAAAACCCTCACCTCCACTAACAAACAATATACACTATGGCTTACGAACAAGAGATTGACCGCCGTCGCACCTTTGCTATTATATCACACCCTGATGCTGGTAAAACTACGCTAACTGAAAAACTTTTACTTTTCGGGGGTGCAATTCATATCGCAGGAGCTGTAAAATCTAACAAAATAAAGAAGACCGCCACTTCTGACTGGATGGAAATTGAAAAGCAACGTGGTATATCGGTTGCTACATCAGTAATGGGTTTTGAGTATCGCAATCACAAGATTAATATTCTCGATACGCCTGGTCACCAAGACTTTGCAGAAGATACATTCCGCACTCTGACAGCAGTAGACAGTGTAATTATTGTGGTAGATGCTGCAAAAGGCGTGGAGGCTCAAACTCGTAAATTGATGCAGGTGTGTACGATGCGCAAAACTCCCGTGATGATTTTCATCAACAAGATGGACCGCGAGGGTAAAAATCCGTTCGACTTACTAGATGAACTAGAGGCTGAATTGGGCATCAGCGTGCGTCCGCTATCGTGGCCCATAAATATGGGTATGAAATTTAAAGGGGTGTACAATATATATCAAGAACAACTGAACCTATACACCCCAAATAAACAAAAAGTATCTGAGACTGTGGCTGTTGACCTTAATTCATCGCAATTGGATGAGATGGTGGGAGAAGAGGATGCTGAACAACTACGTTCTGATTTGGAGTTGATTGACGGTGTGTATGATCCGTTTGATGTGAAAAATTATCTTGCGGCAGATGTGGCTCCTGTGTTTTTTGGTTCAGCACTTAACACATTCGGGGTTAATGAGTTGCTCGACTGCTTTATCGAAATTGCCCCTGCTCCACTTCCTATAGAATCGCAAGAGCGCGAAGTGAAACCATACGAACCAGCCTTCTCTGGTTTTGTGTTTAAAATCCACGCAAATATGGATCCTAACCACCGCTCGTGTATCGCCTTTGTAAAAATCTGTTCAGGTAGATTTGAGCGTAATGTAAACTACAAACATATCCGCCTTGGCAAGCAGATGCGCTTTTCGGCTCCTACTGCATTTATGGCGCAAAAGAAAGAGACTGTAGATGAGGCTTTTGCAGGAGATATTATCGGGTTGCCAGACACTGGTAGCTTTAAAATTGGCGATACCCTCACAGCGGGTGAGGAGTTGCATTTCAAAGGATTACCAAGTTTCTCACCAGAGATGTTTAAATACATTGAAAATGCTGACCCAATGAAAACCAAACAGTTATCTAAAGGATTAGATCAGCTTATGGGTGAAGGAGTGGCGCAGATATTCACACATCAAAACAACAATCGCAAAATCATCGGTACTGTAGGACAGCTACAATTTGAGGTAATTGAACACCGCCTACTCCACGAATATGGCGCACAATGTCGTTGGGAGCCAATCTCACTATTCAAAGCCTGCTGGATTGAGAGCGACGATGCAGCTGAAATTGAAAATTTCAAACGTCGCAAATTCCAATATATGGCACTCGACAAAGATGGCAGAGATGTATTCCTAGCCGAGAGCGGTTACCTACTATCAATGGCTCAAAGCGATTTCCCAAACATCAAGTTCCACTTTACCAGCGAGTTTTAGTAGGGAGTTGTATAATTGAAACAAAATCACTAACTTTGCATCATAATTATGGGAAGGTCTAAAAACTCCCCCAAAATATAATATTATGAATGAGTATATACTAATAAAGAATTTTGGACCAATTAAAGAAATTGAGCTAAAAGATATCAGACCTCTAACTATTTTTATAGGAGAGTCAGGAAGTGGTAAGAGTACGATTATGAAAACTCTTATTCTATTTCGCTGGATATTTAAAATGATATGCATAAGATCCTATCTAAAAGAATCTGGTATATCAAAATCTCCTTTTAGATTTAATTTCCTACCATATCTAAAAAATAATGGTCTCGAAAGTTTTATTAAAGAAGATACACACATAAAATATCAATTTGAGGAGTGTATTATTGAATACAAAAATGGAAAATTACATACACCTCAAAATACATCTTTATCATACGTTAGCTTAGAAAAAAATTGTTTCATATCGGATAAACGAAATCTTATTGCTGATATGATATCAAATAATACAACTAAAAGTTCAGCAGGTTTTTATCTAAAAGAGACATTTAATGATTACAACCTGGCAACAAAAGAGGTAAGAGAACTTAAATTTGATTATCTAGGAGTTAAGTTTAAAGTCGAAAAATCTAACGGTATAGACAAGCACTCGATAGAGGGCATTGAGGATGATGAATATAAGATAAATTTAGAAGATGCTTCTTCTGGAACACAAACCGTTACACCATTGAGTTTGATTATAGAATACTTTAGTCGTAATTATAATCTAGTAAAATCATTCAACAGTGCTATTCTTAGATATCTCTCTGACAACGATAATCTTTCTGATTTTAAAGCAGTGAAAAATGCAGGAGAGATTGGCAACAGACGCGTTAATATCCACATAGAAGAGCCAGAATTGAGCCTATACCCAGAAAGCCAAAGAAGTTTAATCAACTTCATAGTAAATAGATGTTTTACGGAAAAACCAACAGATTATGATATTACTGTTATGATGGCTACACACAGTCCATATATAATTAACCATATCAACTTACTTGTTATGGCTGCTCAGAAAGGACAAGTAGAGGATGGGGCAAATATAAGGCTAGAAGATGTTAATGTATATGAGATAATAGACGGATATTTGAATGACCTTAAGCAAGAAGATAGTTTTGTTATTGACACTCGCCCTCTGTCAGACCCGATAACAAATATATATGAACGTTTCGAAGAACTGAAACAGCTGTAATATGAAAAATATTTTAACTGATCAGTATCTAGAGTACTTGAAGGCACAAAAAATTAATGCTCATCCTACTCTTACTATAGATAAAAACAGTATTCAGCTCAGAAGTGAAAATACATCTGACTTGCATTTTGACATAATCGACAAAAAAGAGTCTATAGTTGTTGCGCTCGGAAAAGGAAGTGCAACGTATAGTAATCTGGGTAATAAATCTATTGAAATAGTTGATTATGAGGATTTGATAAATCAGCTCCCTGATGACTGCAATAAAGATATCAAAAGAGCTGACTTTATTTTGTATCACAAAGATGGGGCTACTTTCTTTATAGTAAATGAATTATCGCAAAGCTCAAATGTTAGAAACAAAAGAAAAAAAGCAATAAGCCAACTTCATAATACAGTTTTTCATCTGATGCAATGCCCAGAAACAAATGAATTTATAAACAAATTCGGGGCAAAAATATGTATATTTTCAAATAAAGAGAGATTGATAAAAACCTTAGATAATCCGGCATTGGCATTCGAGAAAATAAAAGAGTATCTTCCCGATCCAATATCAATTAAGTTCTCACCGATAACGAAATTAGGTTTTGAGGCTATTGAAACAGCAACATTTGAAGTGTAATCTTAATTGAAACGTGTTTCAATTAAGATTATAAAACTCTCTGAATCTCACAAACTTACAGGTATTTTACCAACTATTTTTGAACACATTGCCATTTTTATATATGTATCACTTTTTGAAATAGTAGCCTCCTGTTTTTCTTGCACCTAAGAATTCAATTTTATTCTCATCTTTAAGAATTTTGAGGTTTCTCTCTATCGTCTTGATGCTTTTATCAAGTAGTTCTGAAATCTGAAGGGCATTTAATCCTCCTTTCTCTTTTATAGTATTAAGTACTATTTCAACAGTTTTTATACCCTCACTTTCTGGATTTATACCCTCATTTTCTGGATTTATACCCTCACTTTCTGGATTTATACCCTCACTTTTCGGATTTATACCCTCACTTTCTAAATTTATACCCTCATTTTCCAGATTTATACCCTCACTTTCCAGATTTATACCCTCACTTTTTGTGAGGATGGAAAATGAATTTTCTATTAAGATAGGATTTATAGAGAAATGTTGGTTGCTACACTCGATAAGATTATCTTCCAGTAATATATCGATATAGCTGTTGAGTTTCTTTTCGTCTACAAGCTGAAGAGAATCGAGAAGATCTTTAATAGATATTTTACCTTGCTTTGCAATAGTTCCAAAAGCTATATACTCTTTTTGGCTAAGGGTGTAATTTTCTGTAATGTAATCCAGAAGAGGTAAAACCTCTTTATCTAGTATTTCACATTCTTGAATAACTTTTACATCGCCATAAGAAACGTCTATTATAGGCTGTTTTTTAGCCTCCATAGCGTTTAACTCATAAACCAAGTCGTAACCAGAGCCCTCTCCCTCCATTAGTTTAAGAGCTTTCATAATCTCAATCATATGTGGGTTACGGCGCACTTGCTTGTGAAGTATATTATTGGCTGTTATTCCAAGAGGTAACCCTCCTGCATTTGTAATTTCTAGTCTATCTGGATATACTGCAATAACAACATCTTGAGATATAGTAAAACTTTTATGGGCAAAAGCATTCACGATTAATTCTCTAACTACTTTAGAATTGTAAAACGGAACTTGTTTTCTAAACATTCCGCTAGCATATTCATAAAAATATGTAAGTTCAACTGCTTTACTTTCAATATCAAGCAGTAACTCTTTAGGGTTCATGGAGTTGTCGTGCCAACCTTTGTTTCTTATTTTTCGCTCTAATTGGTCATATACAATATATTGAACTGTTATAGGATATGTGAGTGCACCTCTCTGACGAGAATTACCAAGCCATAGAACTCCAATTTGAGTTAATATATCACCCTCGATTAAACCGTAATATTCTAATATTTCATAATCAGTTTTATCCTTGATAAAGGCTGAAACTGTGCTAGATTTTTTAATATCTGCTACAAATTTGGTGATATTATCTTTAGGTGCATCTCCAATAGAAAATCTAGTTTTATGCATCTCCCATTGAAATATTCCTTTCTCTTCGCTAAGTTGAATGACATCTTCTGCTCTAACTGGAACACATTGATCGCCAACACGTTTGTATATTTTGCCATCTGATGTCATAGCAATAGATTTGAGTGTTGGCAAAACTGTTATAGTGAAGTAGTCGCTGCCATTCTCATCTTTTAGAATGTCAGAATTAATAAAAGAGGCATTATCGCAAAGAGACCGTAATCGTGTGATTGTGTTGTTAATCTCATTGTCATTAATAATCTGATTTCGTGGCACTTGCTTTGTTTTGTCTTCTATTCCTATAAAAATAGTTCCACCTTGTGTGTTGGCAAGTGCGACACACGTTTCAGCAAGAGATTTAAAACCTTTATCTCCTGTTCGTATTTTCTGAATACTTTTATATTCATTTATGATATTTTCCTCTTTCATATCTTAACTTTATATGCCTACAAAGATACGAATAATTTTTTTACCATCCAATAAGAAATTTATTTTTCTCACTACATCCATCTTTTCTGTCTTATGTAGAATATCTCACACGGCAGTATCATTTTAGCATTTACATGTCATAAGCGACTTCGAATAGGTAATCGATTCGGTTGAAAACCTTTCTCTTGTAAACTCACAGATAATACAGCTAAATTATTTAAAATTCGCCTTTATTCTATCTCTATCCTCGACCTCTTTGCTACTCTTATGGTACAGTTCAATAAATACAACACGATCCTCCTGCTCAAAGTGAGCATATATCAACCTAAAGCCACTCATCGCACCTTTACCCTTGAATGATCTACTTGCAATTTTGCGAACCTTAATAACGCAAGTCTCCAACCCTAAGTTGTCAATCTTAAAACTGAAAGGTGGGCGTGCAGTTGGCTCAACTGTAATAACTCGCTCTACAATTGATATATCATCGTCTATGGTTTTGTATTTCTTGCGGAGTTGTTTGAGGTCTTTATCAAACTCCGACAATCTCTCAATCTTAACACTCATAATCTACTGCCTCATTATAAGTGCGTACTGAATATGGTGCTGTGCGATAGAAAACCAACTCGTAATCTATAACCTCCATATCTTTAGATGCTTTCCACGGCATATCCTCGTGTGAGTAGTGACTAATATCTGTTGCACTCATACCACTCAATATATCCACTACATTATCAACAACCTCTTTCTCTGCTCCATTAAAAAGCCTTAAGTCTGCTCCTACAAGTGGCATATATCTTTTCTGAGTAAAGCCAAAGTATTTAGTCTTGAAGAGTTGTAGCTCCTCATTATCCACCATAGCTTTAAGAACCACATCTACGCTCAAGGGTACAGGACCATTGGGTAGCTTTCGGTATGTCGCTCCCGAAAGATGCTCTTCATACAACTCATAATAGTTGAAATCTGAGAAGTACAGCAGCTTATATAATACAGTCTCACCTATGTTTGGTTTCCCTGCACACTTTTCAAGGATATAAAGTATAAGGTTTTTGAACTTCTGCATATTTATCTCAGGTACAGAAATTCTAATATCCGACTTCTCTTCAACTTCAGCACTCATATCTATATCGGTGTCGATAGTGAAGTTGTCCGACATAATCTCATCCATAGAAAAGTTAAGCAGTTCAGCCATTTTTTTCAGCTCATCAACCTTGATATTTCTATTACCTTGTTCAATCTGAGCAAGTGAAGGACGAGAAACACCAACACTTTTAGATAACTCCTCTTGAGATAAACCTTTAAGATTCCTTAGTTTTGCTATTCTTAGACCTAATTTCTTATTTTCCATAATCATAATATTTAATTATCATAGTGCAAAGATAATATTTGTTTACAAACAAAACAATTCTTTGTTTGATAATAAAACGGTTTACAATCTGGTTTTATTGTATGCAGAGTTAAAATATAGATTTTAGTCCCTGATTTAGTCCCTCGTGACCCCCAAAACGCAAAAAAGAGGTAGTTATAAAACTACCTCTTTTTTGTCTGTAAATCTGTCTGCAAATCTTATAATTAGTAATTTGCAAACTTCCTTTGCGGAGAGAGAGGGATTCGAACCCCCGGTACCTCTCAGTACGGCGGTTTTCAAGACCGCTGCAATCGACCACTCTGCCATCTCTCCTTTGAAAAGTGATGCAAAGGTAGTGCTTTTTTTTGATATGGCAAAATTTTTAGCCACATTTTTTACTGCCTTTGCATCACTTTTTTATCTAATACTGAAACTCAGCTAATTACCAAGCATTTTTGTCAGCATCAATCTGTTTCAATAGCTCTTCTACAGCAGTTTCTAACTGTTTATCTTGTCCTGCTGATACTGATATTGCATCATTTTCTACCAAGAAATCTGGTTCTAGTTGCAAATTCTCTAGATATTTACCATCTTCTGTAAGATATCCAACCACTGGAATACCAAAATAGAGTGTTCTATCTTGTAGCGTTTCCCAGTTTACACTAGTCATTGTACCTGGTACTGGCATACC
>JAWXTU010000102.1:0-7346 GCA_044433285.1 bacterium
CGCACTGTCTAACACAGTGGTTTGTAAGTCTTTGTACGACGGTGTGAGATATATCCATTTACCGTCTAGTTCGTCAGTTTCCACTTTACCTGCGATGGTGTATGTGCTCTCGCCTTTATTGCAATTCACACAACTTACTGTTGTAAATAGGGCAATGACTAAAAATAAAATCAGTTTTTTCATATTCAGACAAATTTAGTTAATTATTAGTTATAGATTATTAGTTTAATTATTTAATCAGGCAGTTTTTAGAAATCCCCTATAGTTGTTTTAAAAGATATTCTGCAATTTGCACAGCGTTGAGTGCTGCCCCTTTTTTAATTTGGTCGCTTACGCACCAGAAAGTGATACCATTTGGGTTAGATATATCTTTACGAATACGTCCCACATACACAGGATCTTTCCCAGCTAAAAATAGCGGCATTGGATACTCTTTTTTCTCTGGATTATCTAATACTATCACCCCCTCTGCTGCCTCAAAAGCCGAGCAAACTTGGTCAATTTCAATAGGTTGTACAGTCTCCACCCATACCGATTCTGAGTGAGCACGTAGCGATGGTACTCTCACACACATAGCACTCACCTCCACGTCAGAATGCATAATTTTTCGCGTCTCATTATACATCTTCATCTCCTCTTTTGTATATCCATTTTCAGTAAATACATCCACTTGAGGTATGAGGTTATATGCCAGTTGATACGCAAATTTATCCACCGTAACATTTTCGCCATTAGCGATTTGTTTATACTGAGTCTCTAGTTCGTCCATAGCCGCTGCGCCCGCGCCCGATGCCGCTTGATATGTAGATACATGCACACGGCGTATGTGCGAAATATCCTCTATCGCTTTTAGTGCCACTACCAGCTGTATTGTGGTGCAGTTTGGGTTAGCAATTATCCCACGCGGGCGATTTAGAGCATCTTCAGCATTCACCTCTGGCACCACGAGCGGAATATCACTATCCATTCTAAATGCGCTAGAGTTGTCAATCATTATCGCACCAAATTTTGTAATATCCTCGGCAAATTCACGCGAAACCGATGCCCCAGCAGAGGTAAAAGCGATATCTATCCCCTTAAAATCATCGCCGTGTTTTAGCTCTTTTATCTCTATCTCCTCTCCGCAAAATATCCTTTTTTGACCAGCACTACGTGCCGATCCAAACAGTTTTAACTCCGTAATTGGGAAGTTTCTCTCCTCTAATACTCTCAAAAATTCCTGTCCCACTGCGCCGCTTGCGCCTACAATTGCCACGTTCATAATCAATTACCATTTAAAAACCAACTCTTTTTGGTTTCAATATTTTATATTATCTTTGTTCTCCCGTTCGGACTAATCCGAACCTACTATTTCAGAATACAAATTTACGATTAATTTTTTGATTAAAAAAATTTTATGCGATTTTTTTTTATAATATGTCTATTTTTTTTTACGTTCCCTCTTAGTGCCCAATATTACGATAATTTTTCCGATGGAAATTACACCGCTTCGCCCACTTGGTTTATAGATAATATATCGCCAGAAATGGTGGCTGTTGATGGTGAATATGCGGTGAGTTTGATGCCAAATGCCTATAATTTTGATATGTTGCAAGGTGATTTTCGTACCGTTTCGCTGCTTACAGGTTCTGCATCGTGGAGTTGTAGTGTAGTGGTTGATATCGAGTCGGTTAGTCGCAATTCTATGCAATTTCATCTCCTCTCCTCATCGCTCAAATTTGATACAGATCGCTCACTATATATCAAATTCGATTTCTCCACTGGCTCTCTCTCATTTTGCTCCTCATCAAAGGGTGCGGAAACGGTTCTTGCCACTAGTCAAAATAACCTCTTTTCGGCAGGCGAAAACAGCATCAAGTGTAGTGTAACCGCTCTCTCTGATGTGTGGACGATACAGTGCTACTCAAATTCCTCTCTCATTTGGAGTCAATTATTATCATATTCTGTCACTTTTTCGTCGGTTACATCTGGTTTTCGCATCTCGCATTACCCCTCATCATCCTCTACTTATCTACTTTACGAGGCCAGTTGTATTAGTTTGAGTAGTGATGGTTCTGGTTCTGATGGTGACTCAGACTCAGATGATAACACAAGTTCTGGCGGTGGAGGTTCGGACAGTGGCAGTTATAGCGATTTGGTGCGTGGCGAGCTACTTTTCACTGAATTTATGCACGACCCCACGCCGAGTTACGGTCTCCCCGAGGTAGAGTGGATTGAGGTGTATAACAATACAGATTTGCCAATTGATTTGTACGGTTGTAAGATAATGATTAATAGCAATGTAGGTACGTTTAAATCCTATATTCTTCAACCCAATTCTTACGTTGCAGCGTGCAGTTCTAGTGCCGCTACTCAACTAGCAGATTATGCCGATTGCGTTGTGGTTACCTCAATGCCAACGCTATTAAACGATGGGGCGCAAGTCGTACTCTACAGTGCTTATGGGGAGGTGGTTACATATGTAGAGTATGGATCGAGTTGGGGCGATAGTAGCTTTAAATCAGATGGCGGATGGAGTTTTGAGCGCATCGATGTTACCAATCCAATTAATAATGCTGACTCGTGGCACTACAGCGTGGCGGATATTGGCGGCACACCCTCTGCGCCCAATAGCATCGAGTTATCTCTTCCCGACACATTAATTCCTCAGATTATAGCCTTCTCAACACCAACAACCACCACTCTTAATATACATTTTAATAAAGAGATGATGGAGGAGGATTTTTATAGTAAATTATCTATCAGCGACAATACTATTGCCTCTGTTTCACTTCTTGAACCAGAGCGAGATATTTTGCAAATTACCCTCTCCGAAGAGATAGATTCTATCAATTCTAGCACACTAACAATCATAGATATAGCTTGTGTTAGTGGTTGGATTATGGCGGATACAACACTGCAAATTGCCCTCCCCTCGCAAGTGGGATTTATGGATATTGTTATCAACGAAATAATGTTTAGCGTTAGCGGTGAGCAGAGCAAATTTGTGGAGCTTTACAACAATAGCGATAAATATTTTGATATTAGCGATTTAATGATTTGCGAAAAAAATACGGATGAAGAGTTGCAATCGTCGCAATTCGTCGCAGATGAGGGTTATATCCTCTCTCCATACAATTATGTTGTTGTAGCTCAGTCGCTTTCTGGATTATCAACCTCACAAGGCATCAATCCTACAACGCTCTATTGCGAGGCATCACTCTCATTTTTAAATGCCACTAGCGACCATCTAGTTTTAGCCAAAAAATCGGGTGAGATTATCGACGAGACATGCTATAATACCGCTTGGCATCATCCCCTTATTGCGGATGCTCACGATGTATCATTAGAACGAATTGATCCAATTGCAAGTAGCACTAGTTCAGCCAATTGGCATAGTGCGTCGCAACTTGCAGGGTATAACACAGCAGGGTGGCAAAATTCACAATCTATTGAAGCGGTGGCGGCAGGCGATCAAACTGAACAGTTTTGGACGGAATCGAACCGGTTTTCGCCCAATAATGATGGTTACGAAGATATGTATCAACTTCATTATTCACTCGATAAGGCAGGTTATGTGCTCACCATAAATATCTATACCAGAGCAGGCGTGTTGGTGGCTAATGCGTGTAGTAATCAGATACTTTCGCAGTCTGGCACTTGGGTGTGGAACGGCATAGTCACTAGTGGCGGTTTGGTGCAGTCGGGACTCTATGTTATCACCATTGAGGCAATACATCTTGATGGCGATAAAATACAAAAGAAGATGGTGCTTATAGCAGCGTGATTGATTTTCTTCGGGGAGTTAAAAAATCAGCCCCATACTTATTTATAAAATAAATTCAATTTAGGTAAGGTGTAATTCATCTTTTTTTTGTAACTTTGCGCCGAATATAATTAAAACATATAAAAATGGACAAAACAAGTTATGCTATCGGTTTGGCATTTGGTCAACAATTAGCGCAAAGTAAAGTTAAAGGTATTGATTATCAATCTTTTGCTAAAGGTGTTGAAGCTATATGCGAGGGACTAAAACCAGAGATTGAATTTCAAGAGGCACAAGTGCTATTGAATGATTATTTTTCTAAATTAGAGGCAAAAAATCAAGAAGCATCGGCAGAATTGCGCAAAGGTGGCGAAGAATTTTTGGCAGAAAATGCAAAAAGAGAGGGTGTAGTTACAACAGAGAGCGGATTGCAATATGAGATAATTACCGAAGCAATCGGACAAAAACCAGTGTCTACAGATACAGTAAAAGTACACTATCACGGTACATTAATCGACGGTACAGTATTTGATAGCTCAGTAAATCGTGGTGAGCCAGCTACATTTGGTGTTACACAAGTTATCCAAGGTTGGGTAGAGGCGTTGCAACTTATGCCTGTTGGCGCAAAATGGCGTCTGTTTATCCCTTACAATCTTGCTTATGGCGAAAACGGTGCTGGTCAAATGATTGCCCCTTATGCAGCTCTAATTTTTGAGGTTGAATTATTGGAAATCGTTTAAAATATTAGTAATCAATTAAATATAAATTTATAACAAAACAATGAAAAAGATTTTAGGATTATGTTTGGTTGCTATTTTTGCAGCGTCAAACTTTTTTGCTTCTTGCGATGCAGGAGCTGGAAAATTAGAAGTTAAAACAGAGGTAGATTCACTTAATTATGCTTTTGGTGCTGCCAATGCAATGGGTGTTCGTCAATATCTATTAGGTGGCGATTCTGTTTCTACAGATTCAGTAAAAAACTTCTGTATCGGATTTGAAAAAACTTTCAAACCAATGGATAGCATCGCTCGTGTAAACAACGAGGGCGTACGTCTTGGTTGGAACTTGCAACAAGAATTCAGCAAAGGTTATCTTTTCAACGACTCAACAATCACTGCTCGTCCAGAATTGATGTCAGCTCGTTTAGAGGCTACTCTTAAAGGTGAAAACTGGGTGATGTCTCAACAAGAGTGCGAAGGTTATTTTACTAAACACGTAGAACCAGCAATGAGAGCTAAAACTACTGCTAATTTAACTGATGCTCAAATTGATACAGTTAATATGGTACTTGGTTATCTTAATGCAACTGCTGTTCGTCAATATATGTTAGGTAAAGATACTGCAAATGCTTGTATCAAATCATTCATCAAAGGATTTGATAAAGGTGTTAAAGCAAAAGGCGACCAAGCTATGATGATGGAGGGTATGCGTGTTGGTGCTGGTATGTTCGGTCAACTAAAATCATCTCCTGGTTTGATGAATGAACCTTCACTTCCAATTAATTTTGATATTATCAGATTCGGTTTTGTTTCTGAACTTAACAACGTAGAGGGTCGTATTATGACAGGTGCTGATGCTGATACATACGTAAGAGGCGTGATGGAAGCAAGAGCAGCAGCAACTGCTAAAGAATTTACAGCAGAGGGCGAAGCATTCTTGGCAGAAAATGCTACAAAAGAGGGTATTATTGTTACAGAAAGCGGTCTTCAATACGAAGTTATCTCTATGGGTACAGGTGCAAAACCAGCTGCTACAGACAAAGTTAAAGTTCACTACCACGGTACATTCATCGATGGTGAGGTGTTTGATAGCTCAGTTGAGCGTGGCGAACCAATCGAGTTCGGTCTTAATCAAGTAATTAAAGGTTGGACTGAGGGCGTTCAATTAATGCCAGTAGGTTCTAAATTCCGTTTCTATATCCCTTACAACCTCGCTTATGGCGAACAAGGTAGAGGTGGTATCCCTCCATATGCAACTCTTATTTTCGACATCGAACTATTCGACATCGTAAAATAATATTTGATATCGATAAGAAATATTCGATACAGTCCGATACTACAAAAAGAGTGCAACTGCAAAGTTGCACTCTTTTTGTATTCAGTTAAGTCCCCCACCTCGACTTGAGGCTAATCTTCATTTGCGTACACTATATATAATCTAACAATATACGTTGTTTATAATTGATATTTCCAAACAGCTTTCTTATACCTTGCAGGTTTAGATAATTTTAATTAAATTTACACCATAAATATACTATAATGTTTAATTTAAAACAATTATCTATGAAAAGATGTTATTTTGTAAGATTACTCCTATTGGTAATGTTGTGCATATCAGCGGGGGAGGGGCTAAAAGCTCAAAATCAGTACATTAGTGAAACTTTCTCATTAAATGCACTGCCTAGTGAATGGGCAGATGATTTGGATCAACTGTCTGACTCTGAGTGGACTTATTCGGATGGATTTGCACTTTTTGATGGCGGATATTAGAACAGCTTATGCGCTTCTTCCAGAGATTAATGTAGATGATATCTCTGAAGTAGAGATGAGTTTTAGAATCTATTCTTCAGCATCAACTGGCGGTCAGTTTGAGGTGGGTGTTGTAACTGATATCTCAACCGATGATGTATTTAATGATACTTATGCTACTGTATATAGCGATACTATCACTAGTGGCGAGTGGACAGATATTGTAATTAAATTTACTAATTATACTGGTGATAACTTTGGAGAACAAGGTAAATATATTGCCATATATGTACCTGCTGGTTGGACTGGTAGCGAAATGACATCTAACACTGTATATATTGACGAAGTAGTGGTGTATGAATCTACTACTGGTTGCGAAATTCCTCTTCGTGTTAAAGCAGATAATACAGGCGAAACAAGTGTATCTCTAAGTTGGATTGCAAATGAGGTGAGCGGATATCAGGTGATGTACAATACTATAGCCAATGAAGATGGATCAGTATACGAAACATCTGCTACAACTGTAGACGTTACCAGCAATCCGGCTACTGTAGATAATTTGAAAGTGAACACATTGTACTATGCAAAAGTGCGCTCGAAATGCGACGATGGTACTACCTATACTGGTTGGTCGGAATCTATGAACTTCTTTACCTACGGTTGCGAGTCAGATCTGTTGCCATTCCAAGAGAATTTTGAAGGATATGCAGAATATGACGATCGTATTAATAACTGTATCAATTGGATGTTGTATGACTCATCTATTCTTGAGCCAGATCAAGGTACATTTGAACTTACTACATCAAAATCTATGACGGAAACTTGCCTGCAGGTGCCAACTGGTAATGTAGGTATTATGCCACAGACTAAGGATATTGATGAGCTTATTCTTCAACTTGATGTTTTAATCCACACTAACACATCTACGTATGCTTCATATGTAGAGGCTGGTATCGTTCGTTATGTAGATGATGAATTGTCATTTATCTCTTTTGAGACGTTTATACCAAGTACAACAAATGTTGCATATCAATATAGAATAAATTATAGCAGTTATGCAGATCAAATTCAAGATGGCGATCAGATTGCTATATATTCTATGTGTGAATATATTGGTACAGGATCTTCACGGC
>JAWXTU010000102.1:7356-8106 GCA_044433285.1 bacterium
AGCAAGTAAAGATGCACTTTGCTATTATTATACGTATATAGATAACATATTAATAGCAAGTAAAGATGCACTTTGGCCACCAGATAATGCTTCATTGTGCGACCCTAGTTATGATGCTGTATCTTTAACATGTGATTTGATGAATACACCAGATGAGATGGAGTTTGCATTGATGGTAAGCAATGAAACTACAGATAATGCATCGATTTCTAAAATTGTTACTTCAGCACCATTTGATAGTGTTCGTATCACAGGGTTAGAGCCGAATACAGAGTATCGTGTGGCTATGAGAATTAAACTAAATGGAGAATATTCAACGTGGACAGATGAGTTGACATTTAAAACATTCTTAACACCAAGTTCGTTGCCATACTATTGCGGATTTGAGGATGCAGAGGATAATGCTAAATGGTATCTATTCTCGCACACAGGTAGTGGAACTACAGCTACCAATGTATACTTGACTATCAATAATGCTACATCATTTGCAGGCGACAATTCTTTGTATGGTTCATCTGATGGTGTAACAAATGATTATCTTACAGGGTCAAAATATATGTTTGCTATGCATACTGTTGAGATTACGGAAGCAGGTAGTTATGAGGTGAGTGCAATTGTGAAAAACCCTATGTCGGGAACATCTAATAATGTAGTAATTTCATTAATTCCAGCAGAGTATAGTTCATTTTATTCAGGAAATTACCTAAAAAACCCAATAGATGGTACTACTTGTTCTGCCTCATCTACTAC
>JAWXTU010000103.1:0-8022 GCA_044433285.1 bacterium
TCAAATAATCCTCGCTTTCCTGTGCACTTAAAATTCATAATGATTTATATTAGTTTTACACTGCAAAGATAAGCATAATTATTTGATTTTCAAAGAATCAGTTAATAGAAGTCACCTTTAACCTTCCACTACAGATTAACAAAAAAAGTAGTACCTTTTTTGGGTGCACTCTCAAATGTAATCTCACCGCCACAGGCAGTTACGGCGGCGTGTACATATGCCAAGCCGATACCGTGCCCCTTACAGCCAGTAGATGGCACTCTGTAATATTGCTCAAATAACTTATCGTGGTGCTCAGGGTCGATACCTATACCATTATCATTAACGCTGATACATAGGTTGTTATTATTATCAATATTAATATCCACCACGATTTTTACCTCGTCGTACGAATATTTTATTGCATTATCAATAAGGTTGTTTAATATCGTATCGTAGAGCGATAAATCAATTTGCAGCGCACAATTCCTTTTCGCTGCATCACCAGTTAGCAATATTTCGCACGGCTTGTTAGCGTGTTGTTGTATATGTTTAGTTAGTGATGCAGAGTGAGTTATCAACTTGTTCGATTTTATAGGGCGTTTGCTCACAGCAATTGTTTGTTTGCTCTCTGCGCTTATATTTAGCAGCATCTCCACCTTCGAGGTCATCAATTCTAGCGAATGAATATTTGTTACCAGTTCATCTTTTTTCTCCTCGTCTTGTTCAAGTCGTTCGGCCACACTCAGCGATGTAATGGTGCGAGCCAGGGGCGATTTCAGTTCGTGGATAACACCGTTTATGGTTATTTCACGTTGATGCAACTCCTCGTTGTTTTTTATAATTGTTTTTAGTTGTGCGAGAAGTATTTTTACCGGTATACTTATAACTAGTAGGGTGGTTATCAGTAGTAAAATAAATCTTATAATAAAAGCTGATGATGGTATTCTCATCCACACATTAATATATTGATACCCCTTAAATCCAATTTGTATCCTTTCAGATTTATAATTATACCTCACATTTGGGTCTCCAATCTGCGATATAATACTGTCGTTAGCATCGGTTATAGTTATATATTTGGTGTATGTTTCGCCTATTTGGCAGTTTAGTAAGCTGTCCAGAGCGTGTATGTTTATTGGATTTCCCTCTTTGTATGCTCTATCTTGCCATTCGTGCTCAGCAATATCAGCTTCCGAGTTAATTATTCCATCAGTTATAAGTTCTCTAACATTATATTTTGGTATCTCTATTTTTTCTATGGTAGAATTGGTTGGCAGAGGGTGCAATTTCAATATGCTATCTAACATATCCTGTGGCATTTCGTCAGCATAAATCTGCGAACTGTAATACTCAATTCTTCCAACAGGCAATTTTCTCTCCATTTTTTCAAAATTTATTGCCTCTGTCAACTCCTTATTTATTATATTTATGTTATCTTTTAGGTATTTATTGTATTCGCGATTCAAATAAAAAACCTGTAAAATTATAATTGCAACTACTGCAATAATGAAATTTAGATAATGTTTTCTCATTGGATATTATTGTTGTGTTCTGAATATCAGAGTGTTATTTGTTTTGTTTGCATTGGGTTTAAATATAGCCGCAAAGATAGTAAAAAAATCAATTTATGTTATGGAAAAATCAACTTTTGTTATAAAATAATCAATTAGAACAGTATATATTTACAGTGTGAAAAGTTGCTTTTAACAAAGTTGAGGTCGTTTTTTGTCTTTCAACATTAGAAAGAATGATTATTTATTAGTAGTATTAACAATTATAATTAAATTATTATGGAAAACAAAGTAGAAGAAATTTTAAACAAAGAGTCTTTGGGATTTATTAAATATGCAGATACTCCATCAAATAATGGTAGATGGGTTTGGAATGCAGACCTAGGAGAATGGATTTGGGTATTGAGGTGAATATTGTTTATTTACAACAAATGGACTACTATATTGATATTATTATGTTTAGGTGGTTAATTAATTTAGACTATCTTTTGTCGACAACTATATAGTTTAGCCCACAACTAATAAAATGGAAATAAATTAAAATTTCAACCAATGAAAAAAACTTATCAAGATGTATTAATGTATATATTTAGAAGATATATGCTTATAGAGAGCTATTTATCGTCTATTGTCGGATGCTACATATTTTTATTAAAAGATATGTAGCTATTGAAAAATAACAAGTCTCTACATTAGTTTGAGAGGAAAGTGATTTTAGCTCAGTCAATAGGCAACTTTTGTGTGAGGTTTAAGAAAAAAATATATTATCAACAAAATTACTATTAAATAGTGGTTTATAATACTTTAACTTATGAAATTTGATATAATTAAAGCTGCAAAAAAAGAACAATGGGCAGTAAAGGAAACTTTTGAAAGTATATTAGTTGACGGTGAAATGTCAAACATATCTGGTGGAACATGTGGTATATATATAGATTGTAGAACGAAATTGACAACCTGTATTCCACTGCATTGTTACCATCTTGATCCAGGGGAAAGTTGTAAATGGCATTATTCTAGACCCTTATAGACCCTAATATGGCTTAATATTGTAATTTATCTATGGGAGTCCTAAAAACTTCCATAGGTGAATTTAGCAAAAAAACAAATAAAGGACTAACTATAAAGTTTTCATATCATTTTTACGCTATTTTTTATAAATCGTTCACGCACGGAGATTTTGGGCAAGTTTAATTTCTCCCACTTATTTAGTATATTTTACTGGTAAACTACTCATATGGTCTGTTCCTTTCATAGTTATGCGAATTAAAACCTACTCAAAAATTCATTAAAAATGAAAGCAAGTAGTGTTTAAAAGTCGCCCTAAGTATTTCAAAAGCACCTTGATATACTTGTACATTGAGGTGCTTTAATTATTATTTTTAAAATGTAAATTATGAAGTTGTCAAAATATAATAGGGTTTTTAAATCCCCAAAACATGGATATTTATTATATAATTCTCTTTCTAACAGTTTTGTATCTTTAGATGACGAGTCTTATAAATATTTAAAATCATTGGAAGGTAAGGAAGATATTGAAATGTCAGAAGATATGGCAAGTATACAAAATCTAGTAGAATTAAAAATTTTAACAAATAGTGATTTAGATGAGTATTATAATATAAAATACGCAGTACATAGAAAACGGTTTGCTAGTGATACCTTATATCTAACCATTAATCCTACTTTGGATTGTAATTTCAAATGCATTTATTGCTTTGAAGGAGACAGTAAATCTGTTCTACAGATGAGTGATACTGTTGAACATGAAATAATTACATTTGTCAAACGATTAAAAACAATTAAAAAGATATCTGTTACTTGGTTTGGAGGTGAACCATTAATGGCGTTTAATAGAGTTAAGAGTTTAACTAGGAAAATGCTAGATATAGGTATTGAATATTCGGCAGATATGGTTACAAATGGTTATTTGCTAAAAGAAACCGTAATTAATGAATTAGAAGAATTGAAAATTGGTTCTTTGCAAATTACTATTGATGGGACAAAGGAGATTCATGATAAACGTAGGATGCTAAAGTCTGGAAGAGGAACATTTGAAAAAATAATTGAAAATATAGATGCCTTACGCAGTTATAGCCCTATTACTCGTCTTGGTATACGAGTGAATATTGATGAACAAAACATGGATGATTATATTAATATATATAATTACCTCAATGATAGATATAACATTAATACTGATAATAAAGTATTTATATATCCAGGGTTTGTTACAGGTGAAAATAACTGTGTTGCAGGCAATTGCCTTTTTGATAGAGGGAGAAAAATTGAGTTTGCCAACAAATTAAAGAAAGAACATAATGTAAATGTAATAAATACATATCCTATGGATTTTAGGCATGAATGTCCTATGCGTAATCCCTTTTATTACGTCATAGGTCCAGTTGGCGAAATATATAAATGTTGGAATGATGTAGGAATTAAGGATAAAATTGTTGGTAGTCTAATAGATAAAGAAAATATAAATGAAATTTTGTTGACACGTTATGCAGTTGCTGGCGATCCGTTTGATGATCCAAAGTGCAAAGATTGTTTTCATTTACCAACTTGTGATGGAGGTTGCCCTCACATAAGAATAGCTAATGAATTTGAAAGTAAAGATGAAGATGTCTGTGATTATATCAAAGGTAATGTAGAGGAATTTCTAGAAATTCATTATGATTCCTTTTTACAAGAACAAGCTAAAAAGAATAATATATGAGACTAAAACAATTAATATTGATTGGGGCACTTACTCTAGCGGGTGTACTTACTGTTTCTACTCAAAATTATAGATTAAATCGTTCTTTTACGAGTGATGAGCAAGAAAGACTTGACTCTATTACAAAAACTTTCAGCAAAGCAGAAATGAAAGAAGATATAGATTTTCTGTATAGAGTCATTAATGAAGTAAATCCGCAGATCAAGGTTCTATCCTCTGTAATGGGTGAGGATTTCCGTAGCGAGATGAAGAGATTAAAACTGCGAGCTGATAGCATAGAAACTTTTGATGAATATTATAAAATAGCAAGCAAAATGTTGCGTTTGTGCAATGAGTCACATTGCGAATTTACTGAATATTATGTAAAAGATATTGACAATGGAAATGTTAATCCATATATTACAAAAGATGGTTTGACCTTGACAGAATATTGTATGTTAAAATATTGGGAGAGGATTTCATACATAGGTATGGAATATATTGATGGCAAATATTATTTTCCTTACACAAAATATAGCATTACATCAAGAAATTGTCTTTCAAAAAGATGTGGGGAGGAATATTTTCCTGTTGGATCTCAAGTTGTAGAGGTAGATAGCATACCTATAGATGAGTATATTTCGAAATATTACGCTCCTTCTTTAGCTTGGTGTTTTGATTATAATAAAAAAATAGCAAGATCTCTTGTAGAACCGTATTGTTATGGTTTGAATGATTCTATCAGAGGTCCGTTTGATATTAAATATAAATATCAAGGTAAAACAGACGTAACTACTATGAATCGTCCGAACACACGTACATTCATAGTTCGTAATGGTATTTTCTCTCAATCATCAAATGTATATTGGTTTGGTAAAACAAAGACGCTGTATATTAGGATTCCACAAATGGATTACAATCTCTTAGCTAAGTATCAGAAGAAAATCAGCAAATATAAAAATAAGGAGATTAATAAAGTTATTATTGATATTAGAGGTAATGGAGGTGGAAATGATATGTTATGGGAAGGAGTTTTGTCTTCTATAATAAAAAATCCAATATCGTATGATATGCTTTTGTATTCTAATAATATGACTTTGGTAAGAGACTATATTACAAATATTAGAAAAGAAAAACTGGAGAATTACAAAATCATTCACTCTCCACACTTTTTATATAGCGACTCGGCTTTAGTGATAGATAAAAAAGATGAGATTTATCCGTCAGTAAACTCGTTAGCATACGATGGCAAAATATATGTTCTCTATAATGAGGATTGCTATTCGTCGTCATTGGCATTTATAAAGGTGTGTAATCTATCTGAACAATTGGTATCTGCTGGAGTTCCGACAAACAATATTGTCGGGCGAAGCTCTACACCGTTTTATTTTTCGTTGCCTAATACTAAATTGGTATTTAGAATGATACCATGTTTAGATGTTAGCGGAGTGAAAACTAATAAAGATTTATTCGACCATTCGCCAGAACTTCCAATAACTCTGACAATAGAGGATTACGCAAGAGAAATATCGTATACTAAAGACAGATATGGCAAAAAATATCTTTTAAACCACGATAATGCAATTAAGAGAATTTTGGAGTTAGAGTAAAAATAAAATGACAATGCTTTATTTCCCCCACTATACCCAACTAGACACCATGGATTGCGGACCTACTTGTCTGCGCATTATAGCAAAACATTATGGTAAGGCGTTCTCCCTGCAAAATCTCAGGGAGAAGTGCCATATCACGCGTGAGGGTGTTTCGTTGCTTGGTATAAGTGATGCTGCCGAGCTAATAGGGTTGCGCAGTACAGGTGTGAAAGTAACGTGGGAACAGATGCAGGATGAAGTGCCGTTGCCGTGTATAGTACATTGGAATCAAAAGCATTTTGTGGTGGTCTACAAAATTAGAAAAAACATAGTTTATGTATCAGATCCAGCATCTGGATTGTTGAAATACCCTATTGATAAATTTAAAAAATCGTGGTTGCAAAGCCACGAGGGCGAAAAGAGTAAGGGTATTGCCCTTATGTTAGAACCAACGGCAGAATTTTATAAAGAATTGGGCGATGAGGATAAGAAACTAAAATTCTCTGAACTACTACATTATCTAAAACCATACAAAAATTATCTTATTCAGTTAGCACTTGCAATGCTAACTGCCACTGTATTAAGCCTAATCTCGCCATTTCTTACTCAATCTGTTGTGGATAAGGGTATTGGCACAAATGATATATCATTTGTAGTGATGATACTCATAGCGCAAGTGGTGTTGGTTGTCGGTCAAATGGCAAATAATCTTATACGTTCATGGTTGATGCTTCATATGACTACACGTATCAGTATCTCTCTAATATCCAATTTCCTTTCAAAACTAATGCGCCTGCCTATTTCATTTTTCGATTCAAAAATGATTGGAGATATAATGCAGAGAATAGGAGACTATACTCGTATACAATCTTTTCTTACTGGTTCATTATTAAGTATGGTAATGGCAGTGCTCACATTTGTGATTTATGGTGCAGTAATGGGAGGATATGACCTTACTATTCTTGGGATATTTATGCTCGGTAGTGTGCTATATGTGGGTTGGATACTGCTCTTTATGAAGCGACGTAGAAAATTAGATTATATGCGTTTTCAAGAGTCGGCAGCCAACCAAAGTAGTATTGTACAGTTAATTAATGGAATGCAGGATATAAAACTCAACAACTGCGAAAAGCAAAAACGTTGGGAATGGGAGCGGATACAGGCACGCTTATTTAAGGTTTCTATAAAAGGTCTTGTTTTGGGTCAATCGCAAGAGATAGGGGGTACGTTTATCGATCAAACAAAGAATGTTATTATCTCATTTTTAGCAGCAAGTGCAGTGATTAATGGCGAAATGACTTTGGGTATGATGATGGCTTTGCAGTATATTATAGGGCAACTCAATGCCCCTTTGTCGCAATTTATCCAATTCATTCAGAGCACCCAAGATGCAAAAATATCAATGGAACGCCTCAGCGAGATACAGGAGAAAGACGATGAAGAACCAGCCGACAAAGTTTTGATAAAGGAGATACCCGATAATGCAAATATAGAGTTTAAGGGTGTAACCTTTCAGTATGATGGACCACATTCACCTAAAGCTCTAAATAATATAACGATAACTATACCACCAAATAAAGTAACTGCAATTGTAGGGGCATCTGGTAGTGGAAAAACTACAATGCTGAAAATGATGCTAGGTTTTTATGCACCAGTAGAGGGGGAACTTCATCTGGCAGGTAAGAAAATATCACAGTATAGTGCATCGATGTGGCGGAAGGTTTGTGGTTCTGTAATGCAAGAGGGCTTTATCTTTTCGGATACTATTGCAAATAACATAGGGGTATCTGATGAAGTGCCAGATATGAAACGTGTGCGTTATGCAACAGAAATAGCAAATATAGATGATTTTATAGAGAATTTACCATTAGGATATAATACAAAGATAGGCGCAGATGGTAGTGGACTGAGTACTGGACAAAAACAACGTATGCTGATAGCAAGAGCAGCTTATAAAAATGCTAAGTTTCTTTTCTTTGATGAGGCTACAAATTCACTCGATGCTAATAACGAACGCGCAATTATGGAGAAACTAGAACTGCTGTTTCATAATAAAACGGTAGTAGTCGTGGCTCATAGATTATCTACTGTAAAAAATGCAGATAATATAATTGTATTGGATAGAGGCTCTGTTGTAGAGCAGGGCACACACGAGGAACTTACCGCCAAGCGAGGAGCATATTATGAATTAGTGAAAAATCAACTGGAATTAGGGAATTAAATAAATTATATATAT
>JAWXTU010000104.1:0-8000 GCA_044433285.1 bacterium
TGGTTCTCTAAAATAATACCCTCCTGCAGCCCCCCTTTCGGAGTTACTTTATCTGTTTGGTGAGGAGGATGGGCTATTTTATTACTCTGGTTATCTAAAATAATATCCTCCAATAGCCCCCCTTGACCGAGCAAAAGCGCCTCGATTTGTTCCAGATTATCTCTGTGGTGCAGGATAATATTATACGGAATAGTCTCTGCTATTGCTTGTAGAGCGTCAGCGTTAGTGCCAAATCCAAATCCACGAGCCAAAATCACAAATAGAGCTTGATGCCAATCGTTTACACTGCGTTTTAGCACTAAATTTAGCACTTCGGTTTTCGATTCGAGGCGTTCGATAAGCAGCCTATCCAACCAACTATTTAGGCGGAAAGGATCAACCACCTCAACAATTGATTTATCGCTACAACATCGGCACACCTCTTTGCGGTTTTGCATATCATCAAACCGTTTATTTAAATGGTCTGGATATTGCAAAATTATAGTTGGGATATAGCTGCCTGACTGTCGAGTAATCTGTTCATCAGCATCTAGCACCACGTGCAATATCACATTTTCGTAGTTGCTATCGTGGGTGTGGTGGTGCCTGTTCCAATCGCTTGCACGCACGTGAAACTCCACATTCCCTGCCCATACTTTATCACCAATTTTTATCTTTGCATTAAACACATCTGGTCCTGCATCGCGGTTGAGCGTGCCAGTAGAAATTATCTCTACCTGCTCCCCAAAAATTGTCCTCTGTTCGCTGCTATACAACCTCTGACTCCAGATATATTGTATAAATTTTTCATCTTTAATTTTCACGCTGCAAAGATATAAAAACTTTATAAAACATACAATATAGGGGAGTTTTTAGAACACACCTATATATTAAACACCTCTTTAGTGCTAACGATTTATCAAAATTCTGTTTGATTATAGTTATTATATAAAAAAATATGTGTACCTTTGCACGCTGTATTGTGAGAAACACCTAATTATAAAATAAATTACATTACAAAATAAACAACTTTTAAATCAAATTTATGAAACAAAAATCTATTCTTATGCTATTTGTGCTGTTTATGAGCACAGTAGCAGTGTCAGCACTTAACCCACGAGAGGGATTCGAGCAGTATACGCTAGAAAATGGGCTGACAGTCTATTTATGGGAAGATAGCAATGCGGCAGATATAAACGGTCGTGTTATTTTCCGTGCAGGTTCTGTAGATGAGCCGTCGGAATATACCGGTCTTGCCCACTATCTCGAGCACGTATTATTCAAAGGCACTACTAAAATTGGTGCGTTGGATTGGGAAAAAGAGGAGCCTCTTTACAAAGAGATAATCGCTCTATACGACCAATTAAATGCAGAGACTGATGAGGCAAAACGTACAGAACTTATCAAAGCAATCAACGAAAAATCTATCGAAGCGGCTCAATATGGTGCTACAGACGATTTCTCTAATCTTACATCTTATTACGGAGGGACAAACTTAAATGCTTTTACGTCGTACGACCTAACTGCCTACCATAACAACTTCCCTGCCAATGCAATGGAGCAGTGGATGGAGCTTAACTCTGAGCGTTTAATGAACCCAGTGTTCCGCTCTTTCCAAGCTGAGTTAGAGAATGTATTTGAGGAGTATAATATGTACGAAGATGATTTAAATACGCACCAACGCGACTTTATGTTCGAGCACTTTTTTGCAGGCTCGCCATACGACCGTAGCGTAATTGGTTATCCACAGCATATCAAAAACCCTAGTCTTTCGGCACTTATCAACTTCTATGAAACTTGGTATGTACCTAACAATATGGCACTTATATTGGTTGGTGATTTTAAATCAGAAGAGGCGAAACCACTTATCGAAAAGAAATTTGGTCGTTTGCAAAGAAAAGAGTTGCCAGCGCGCACAGAGTATAAAGATACAGACTATTCTGGCAATCAACAATATCGTGCTAAATTGGGATACAATCGCCAATTAATGTGGGCTTATCCTGCTGTAGCAAAGGGAGATAAAGATGAGTTGCTGATAGAATTTATGCTTTCATTGCTCAATAATGATTATTCAACTGGTATGCTAGATCGCCTAATGCTAGATGGTACTGTTAGTGCAGCATATGCTTATTATGATTTCCGCCGTCTTTTTGGTCGTATATATGTGATGGGAGTACCTTATTATGATATGTCGCAATATCGTTATGAGTCTAACTCTGCCACTCGCAAAATCATCTTCGACGAGATAGAAAAAATCAAAAATAACCAAGTTCCAGAGTGGTTGTTTAAATCGGCAAAAGAGCAATACGTACAAAAATATCAAACAATTTTCGAGTCGGTTGATACCAAAATGGATATCATCACAGACCTATATACTTACGAAAAATCAGCAGAAGATTTTTTCAACTATCCAGAGTATGTTAAGTCAATTACAATGGAAGATGTAGTGGCGTGTGCAAAAAAATATTTCAGCCAAGATTATATCACGTTAGAGTTTCAAGAGGGCGATCCTAAAAAAGATAAAATCTCAAAACCTGCAATCAAACCACTCGACCCACCAAAAGATGCAGAATCTCCTTATTCAGCTGAATTTAAACAAATTCCAATTGCAGATGTACCATACACATTCAATAACCTTGCAGATGTAACTGAAAAAGAGTTGTTTAACAATGTAAATTTACTTTATACACCTAATCATCAAAATGATATCTTCTCATTGACATTGAAATATGGTGTTGGTACAGCAAAAATGCCAAAACTCGAGTATGCAGCATCGTTGATGAATTCGGCTGGTATGTTGCCAAATATTTCAGCGCAAGATTTGCGTCGTCAATATTCAGAGTTGGGAGTGGCAGTAGGGTTTAGTGTATCAGAAAGTTATTTCTATATCAGTTTGAGTGGCGATGAAAAAAATCTTGATGCTGCACTTCAGCTTTTAACTAAGCACGTGATGATGCCTAACCTTGATGACCAACAGATTAGAAGTATGATCTCTGGGGCTTATTGGAGTCGCTTTAGCGAAAAACGCAATTCAAACGTTGTCTCTTCTGCTTTGATGGAGTATGTGCTTTTCGGCGAAAAATCTAGGTATATAGATCGTATTCCGATGGAAGAGTTGTACAAAGCAACGATGATGAATGATGGTACTGTTACAGAGGTATTTTTGGTAAATAAATTAAATTTAACCACCACAATCCAAGAGGCTACTGGTTATGCTGTTGATATCTATTATTGTGGTGCAAACTCAGTAGACCAAGTATCAAAATCACTTGCGGCTATCCCAATGAAAGAGAAGATGGTTGATACAGACTCACCGGTTATCCGCGAGCGTACAAAATACGAAAAACCTAATATCATATTCTTGCCAGACAATAAAATGCAACAGGCAAAAGTATATTTTTATATCAATTCAGAGAAATATGACATTAAAGATGATGTGCTTTTTGATGCTTATAATCAATACTTCTCGGGTGGATTTAGCGGTATCGTAATGAATGAGATACGCGAAAAACGTTCTATGGCATACACCGCTTATGCAGATTTGGGCACGTCTCGTCCTGGTATCGATTCTTATCTATTGGGTTATGTAGGTACACAGCCAGACAAAGTGGCTGAGGCAATTGATGTATTTATGTCGTTGCTCAACGATATGCCTCAATATCCAGAGCGTATCGAAGATATCAAAACCTATTTGCGCCAGACTATGGCAACTTCAAAACCGAGTATGCGTAGTAAGGCTCCAACTTATCAACTATGGAAAGAGTACGGATACACAGATGATCCATCAAAAGTAAATATGCCACTTGTAGATGAATTGACTTACGACCAAATACAACAATTCTATGAGGCTAGAGTTCAAGGCAGACCAATCACAGTAATAATTATTGGCGACCCTAAAACAATTGACTTCAAGGCAATTCGTTCTGCTCACGGCAAAGAGACTCGCATCAGTACTAACAAACTATTCAAAGGCGGTATTTAATATATAGTAGAGGGAGTTTTTGAGAACTCTCTAAATAAAAATAAAAGCTTTTTATAATATATTTTTTAGTACCTCCCATTCTCAATTATTCAATTGGCGATGGGAGGTTTTTTTTGCGATACAACAAGCCCCCTTCCCAAATCCCCCTAAGGATAAGGAGTTCACTACTTTAGGTATAAAATTAAACCCGCCCTACCAATTGCACTGAGCAAATTGATAGGGCGGGTTTAAAATTATATAACTAAACTACTATTTCTTGCTGAATTTAGCAGTAGTAATAGTATTATTTACATCTGTAATTTGTACAATGTATAAACCTTGACTCCAAGATGATACATTCACATTTACCGAAGTGCTGTTGTTGGTAGAAGAGTAGATACATTGACCAGCAATGTTGTAAACTCTTAGGCTGCTAATATTCTCCGATGCAGTTACAGTAAATTGATTTTCGGCAGGGTTAGGGTAGAGGATTACAGAGTTTTGCACATAAGTATTATCTACAGCCACATCTGCGCCACAATCTACAGCATTTGGCTCCATATTGCTACCGGTATATACAAAACAAGCCGAGTCGTCAATACCAACCACATCACCAGTTTGGTCGCCGCTAGATGATCCTTCATTAAACACAAGGTTCACAGTGTTCACTGTCAAATCAAACGAGTAACTCCACCAGCCATCGCCATCGTCGTTAATAGCCTCACCAGGCCAAGTTGCGCCGCTAGTAGTTGGGAATAGTTGATTGCCATCATCGTCCCAAGCCCACATATATACATAGTTCCAAGTGTCTGGTTTATAGAATTTCACTACGATAGGTTCAGTGCGTGGCTCCTCTTCTGTTACATAAGTGTTGGTTTGCACCGCGCAACTAGTAGTGCCGTTAGATGCAAACGATTTCAACACAGTATTATTCTCTGTAATAGAGATTGGGGCAGTATATTTAGTACTGCTAGTAGTAGGTTCTGTACCGTCAAGAGTATAATATATTGTAGCATCTTGAGTAGCAGTAATTTCTACTGTTGTACCGCCGATATATTTACCACCTACAGGAGAGATAATCATCACAGGCTCAATAGCATCGGCAAGTTCCGATTGGATTAAGATAGCATAATTAGTACCCGATGCCACCTTTGTATATCCAGTAGGCACAGTGTTGTAGTCGCTACCAGAGCCAATGCGTAGGATAAGATATCCATTTGTACCTTGCACTGTACATTCGTATCTGTTATACGCTGTATATTCGTCAGTTACAGTCGATTCGCTATGCACACCAGCCGCACGGCGCGCCTCAATCATAGGCATAATATCCTCTTTGTAAGTATACCAGTGAGGGTAAAATACACAAGGAATACCAGGCATAGATAGGATAAATGCGTTAGCGTGTAATATCTTTTCGCTTGAGCCAATTGCTTGGAAATCATTATCATTATCGTCGCGCTCGAATGTGTCGTGGTTATCGATAAACGTAACAGCATATTTAGAATATCCAGCACCTAGCAAACCACACCTTTGTAGAGCAGAGTAGTTATCAGATGCGATACCTTGATTAAACGCAGAGAATTTAGTTGCAAAGTCAAATGCAAGAGAGTTGTATCCAGTGCTTTCAATCCACCATTGTAGAGTGCTTGCGCTGCCATCGTAATATTCACCCACCGAAAATTCAGGGCGAGCAGCTTGGTTGTATATATTAAAATAGCTAGCAGTGAAACCCTTAGCCACATCATATCTAAATCCGTCATACTCCATCTCTGTGCGTAACCATTTTAGATATGCAATTACAGCCTCTTGTACATATGCACTAGTGTGGTCGAGGTCGCGAGCCGAAGTGTATTGTTCTCCAGTATCATAGGCACCAGTGGCAGCACCATAGCAGTCGCCTGCGCTAGAGTCAGTGTTCATTTCATCATCTTTTACAATATGGTCTGTTGTAAATTGATATGTACCATAGTCGCCAAAATTATCACCTAAGAAGTCGCACCACGAAGTTGAATTAGCGCGGTGATTAACTACCACGTCGGCAATTACTTTAGCACCACCATCGTGTAGTTGAGTGATAAGCGTTTTTAGTTGCGACGATGTACCTAAGTCGCTACTTTGATTGCTCCATTGGCGAGGGTGATATCCCAATCCGCCTTCCGAACTTGCAGATGGGGGCAACCATATCATATCAAAATATGAGCTAATTTCGCTTGTTTGAGATATTAGGTCAGACCATTTTGTAGTGCCATAAGTAGTAGATGAGTGCGAATCCCAGTAGAACCCTTGTAGCATCACATCGCCACATTGACTTGGCACTGCACTGTCTGGTCCATCAATTGTAGTATCATCAGTTGTAGTGCCGCCAGTAGTGCCGCCAGTATCTGGGTCGGTAGTTGTAGTGCCACCTGAGCCATATGTACTCCACGAGCCTGTAGAATAATCACTACCCCAAGATGTTACAGTAAAACAGTTGTAGCTACCAGGTGTTTCGTCATCTGTTCTGTTCCAAATTTCACTTGAGTCCCAATCAAAGCTAGTAGTAGTAGAACTTAGGCGCAAAAATATTACACCAGCAATATCCGAACTTGATAGACTAATAGTAGTTTGATAGATATCTGATGAGCCAGATACTACAGTCATAAAATCAGAGGCACCACTTGTAGAACCACCAGAGTTCCAATACCATACTATAAATTTGGCATCATCTTGGTTCCAAAAACTAGATCCACCTGTGTTTAGGTAGATAGTTGATTGTGCAAATATTGGTAGCGCAAAAATTAGCGCTACCAATAAATTTAAGATTCTTTTCATTTTAGATAATAATTAATAGATTAATACACGCTAACTTTTTGAGCGCTGTTATTTAGATATACTACATATATACCTTTTTGTAGTTGATATTCAAATGTAGAAGTAAATGTAGTGTTCACTACCATTTGACCAGTAATATTAAATATGCGTAGTTGAGCATCGCCCTCGCCATTGATATAAATACGACCGTTGTTGCCAATCACTTCAAATTGAGATTTAGTTACTTGCTCTACACCAGTAACGTCTGTTGATGGGCAGTTAGATATAGTAACAGCATAATTTGCGTCAGTTACAGCAGTAAGAGTATAGCAAGTATTTGTTGTAATACCCTCTACATTGTCAGTTTGACCGTTGTTCCATTCGCTACCATTAATAAAAATAGCATTCACCTCAGTGCCGAAATATCTTGTAAATGTGTATGAGTACCAGCCGTCGCCCTCGTTAGTCATAGCAGTTGGAACAGAAGAAGCTCCGTATTCGTACCAGTAGTGGATATACATATCGTTTGTCCAATCTGTTGGTCTGTATGCTTTTACAGTGATTTCATTCGTAGGCACTTCGTAAATCACCACATCAACAGTTTTAGTTGCAGAGTTTTCTCCCTCAGTAGCTGTTACAGTAAAAGAGTATGTACCAGTTTCAGTTGGAGTGTATGGCATAGTACAAGTTGTAGATTCAGGTGCATTAGGAGTTGTTACGTCAAAAGTAGTAGTAGGATTTGTAAAACCGCTAGGAGTAGCTGTGATAGTAAACGCTTCATTTACGAAAGCAGCCTCAGGCGCATCAACAGATATACTGTAACTTGCCTCAGTGTATGTGCTCCATGAGCCACCACAATATTCAGTATTGTCATCTTCATCCCACGAGCCACTGTTCCAAGTTGTAATAGTAAAACAGTTGTCGCTTCCAAAAGTTTGAGCGTCCGTTTTGTTCCAGATTGCAGAGCTTTCCCAAGAGGTAAAACTAGTAGTTGAAGCATCTAATCTCAAGAATTTTACACCTGTTACATCAGAAATACTTACAGTAGTTTTGTAAATATCAGTTTCGCCAGATACGAGAGTCATAAAATCTGATGGACCAGAAGTACCCGAATCGTTCCAGTACCACACCACAAATTTGGCGCTTCCTTGATTCCATAAACTAGAGCCTCCAGTGTTTAAATAAATAGTTGTTTGTGAAAACATTGGTAGCGCAAAGACTAGAGCTACCAATAGTGTTGTAAATTTTTTCATAGTTGTGTTTTTATATT
>JAWXTU010000105.1:0-7987 GCA_044433285.1 bacterium
ATAATAAATCCTATCTGGTAGGTTCGCTGCATCTTGGTGCTACATATAATATTAATAATTGGTATTCGTTAGGCGGTGGTGTAGATGCTTTTTACGATGGCGCATTTGTGCAACAGGGGATTACCAGTGATATGACGGCAGAGGAAAAAGTGGCGCAAAGGCAAAACACTACATACAATCGTTATCTATTTACCGTAGATAAATTTTCAAATAAAGTGCGTGTGGGTATCTCGATAAATAATGAGTTTAAGGTCGGAAGAGTAACAGCTTTATTAGATTGGGGTGTGTATGTTTATGATCCAGTTCGATGCGTATATGGTCTACAAGCAGATGTAGAAAACCGTTCTATGTTCTACCTCTATGATGTTGACTTAGAAGATGGTTGGAACTATTTTCGATTAGGTTTGCGTTGTCGTGTATGGGATAATTTATTCGTTCAAGCCTCACTTAAAACTCACCTACAAAAGGCAGAGATGATAGAATGGGGCATAGGATATAAAATACCCTACGCCCCAAAACGATTAAATCACGGCAAATTATATTAAGGGGAGATTTAGTCGCCCTAAAGTAGATTGACCTAGGTCCCCCCTCACTATATATTATCCTATTTTAGCGTTTACTATCGCAAGCACTTCACTCTCTAGTCTGCAAGCCTCAGCAGCAATTTCATTTGCCTCAGCTACCAATTTATCGGCACATTCACGATCTTTAAGTCCCGAAGCATTGATTTTTACATTTAATAGAGCACCGAGTACAGCAGCACGAGCAGCCAAAGCACCTACACCAGCATCAGATACCGAGTTAGGATTACCCTCTTTTGCCATCATTTTCACTAGAGGGAAACATTTAAGAGATGCTTTCATTGTCTCTAGTGGTATTTGTGTGGCATATAGTGTAGCCTCTTGCATCGCTTTTGCACGAGCAGCTTTCTCCTCTGGTGTCGATTTTGGCATAGCAAATACGTCCATAATTCCGTTAAATGCCTCAGTATCTTCGTCTACTAACCAAAGTAGATGACTCATAAGTTCTTGCCCTTTATCAGCCCACTCCGAGAAGAACTCCCAACGAGCGTCCCAGCCAGCCTTGTGGCTAGATAAGTTGGCTACCATAGTACCAAGTGCAGCAGATAATGAACCCATATAAGCCGCAATAGAACCACCACCAGGTGCAGGACTTTCACTTGCAGTCTCCTCAGCAAACCCTCTGCAAGTCATCTCTACTAAACTTTTAGAGCTATGATTTTCAAGCATATACTCAATCACTTTCTCTTTAGGGTCGAACGGTTTAAGTTCGTCAAGTCCCATCGATTTGATAGCAATTTTCATCAACTCCTCATCGTGCAAACCAACAGAGCGTTGTTGTTTGCGCAAGAAATATTTACCAGCGTCGATAAGAGTAGATTTTGGCACAACACCCACAATTTCAGTACCTGTAACTCGCACGCCACGTTCAGCTGCACATCTACACACCTCGTCAAATGCGATATGTAGTGGTGCTTTTTTTGTGTCGTTAATATTCATAGATACTTGAGCAATACCATATTCGTCAATAAACCAACCGATTGCTTTAGTGCCAGGTAGAGTTCCTGGAATCATAATATCGTTGCCATTCTCATCTTTTTGGATTTTGCCAACAGGCGAACCACCTTCGCGCATCGGACGTCCTTTCTCTCTTATGTCAAAAGCGATAGCATTTGCACGGCGAGTAGATGTAGTGTTTAGGTTGTAGTTAACAGCGATAAGTACCTCACGTGCTCCAACAGCAGTAGCTCCCGATTTCGCAGTAGTCTCACTCCACACCTTAGCACCAAAATCTGGTTGTTCGTTCTCATCAGCAAAACGAGTGCTCAACGCCTCATATTCACCTTTGCGTGCGATAGCCAAGTTTTTGCGCTCTGGTTTAATGGCTGCCTCTTCATAAGCGTATACCGGGATACCCAATTCATCGCCAATGCGTCTGCCCAATTCACGAGCATATTCAACACATTCAGCCATTGTCAACCCAGAGATTGGCACAAGCGGACATACATCTGTAGCTCCCATACGTGGGTGCGCTCCGTGGTGCTGGCGCATATCAATCAGCTCTGCTGCTTTGCGTACTGCTCTAAATGCTGCCTCCATCACTGGTTTTGGCTCTCCCACAAATACAACCACCGTACGGTTAGTTGCCTCACCTGGGTCTACATCAAGTAGTTTCACCCCGTCTACTTTCTCGATTTCATCTGTAATTTGTTTAATAACAGATAGATTGCGTCCTTCAGAAAAATTCGGTACGCATTGGATAATTTGTTTGTTCACAATTAAAATTATTTAGTTAAGGGGACTTCTAAAACTGCTTTGCAGAAATTTTTGAAAAATTATTAGAACTATTTTGACTAGCAATATAACGAGTTTAGCGGGCTAAATGAGTGATATAAGAGGTAAAATAGGCTAATAAGGCTCAAAAATATCGCAAAAGAACTGTTTAGAGTCTCATATTATTAATTTAATTTTTTAATCGGGGAGTTTTAGAAGTCCCCTTAAGTGTTTAGTAATTTCTAATTAATAGATGCTCAGCACTTTTGTTATTTCTATTCATAAAACTAACTAGATATTTTTTGTCAAAAATATCTATATTTAACCCGCTATTTTCATATAACGATAATATAAAAGGTGTGTTTTTTATTATCATCATCCATTTGCTTTTGCACTCGTTAATTAAATATTTTGATAATCGTATTTGGTCTGATTTGTCAAAAATATTTTGTGCATATGTACTAAATTCGCTATCGTATGGAGGATCTAAAAAAATGAAATCATTTTCGTTAGGATTATATTTTTTTAGAAAATCTTCAAAATCCAAATTTTCAATTTTAGTTTTAGAAAATAGTGAAGATAATTTTTCAGACTTATAGTAATTAATTTTTTTAGATAGAGATTTTTTATTGTATCCTATACCTCCAAAGGGTACATTAAATTCACCTTTATCATTATATCTAAACATTCCACTGTATGAATAGTTTCTAATAAACATAAATAGAGCAGAAGCCAACTCTTTATTTTTTTCTAGCAAGACCTTATCGTTATACAAAGTTCTCAAATGCATATATAAGGCACTCATATATGCAGTATTTATATTGTCCTTTATATCTTTTATAGGCATCTCACCCTTTGATAATTCAATTTTATACATTCTCGAAACTTTTCGAGTTAGATTTTTTATCACTTCGGGAACTAAAAGGTTAGTTTGCCATATATCTTTTTTATCGAAAATTGTATTAAAAAAAGCAGAATTGCTATTTGTATTATCTTCGATCTCTCTATTAAACTCGTTGATAGTAATTCTATTACATCTAAAATCTATATAGTAATCAACTAAATGGTTTTGTTTCTCTGCATACGACAGCATTTTACTCCATGCAAGAGTTATTTCGTTGATATAGTAGAAAAAAAGTTTATCATTTGATGAAATTTTAGAATAAAAGTTTATAAGTTCATCAGATTTATCATTGATAAAATATTTATCCGCTAAAATAGAGGTATATACAGACCCTCCACCTACAAAAGGTTCAAAATATGACTCTATATTTTGGGGTGAATTGGGTAAAATATATTTGAGTTCTTTTTCTTTTCCTCCAGCCCATTTTATAATGGCATGTAGTTGATTATTTTTTTCTTGCATATTTAAAAAAGTCTATTTTCAATTCGTTCTTTTGCTGCATCGTAATATTGTTGGTTTATTTCCATTCCAATATATTTGCGTTTTAAGTTTATAGCAGCTACACCAACAGAACCTACGCCCATAAATGGGTCTAAAATAACATCATCTTCATTTGTTGCAATGTTTATTATTTTTTTTAATATTGATGTTGGTTTCTGTGCTGGATGTTTTGGGTTAGATAATCGCTCAGGTCTCATACATATTGGACTTTCAATAAAATTATGCATCTCAGCCTGAGATATGAAATTCCAAGTATGTTTTTTGTTCCAACAGCAGAATATCATTTCACAGCTATTTAAGAAACCAGCCTTAAATATTTTAGGTGCAGGATTAGTTTTATGCCATATCATAAATTGTGAAGTGTCAAATTTATGATTGAGACAGTTATACCAACGCCCAATCTGGTTGTATGATGTGAAGATAAATAGATTACCTGTTGGCTTTAGTACTCTTAAAAATTCATCTATCCACTCCTCTGGATTAAAATCTATATGATCCCAATCAGCAATATCATTATTCATTGGGGTTCTTCCTGGTAAATTAATATTGCCAGTAGAATGCTTTCCTATATTATACGGAGGGTCGGTAAAAAGGAAATCAACAAAATTATCTGGTATTTTCTTTAATAATTCTCTACTGTCCCCTTGTAAAAGGACTTTACTCCATTTATTCTCTTTTGTCATTCTTGTAAGTAAGCATTTTTGATTCTCTCTAAAGCGTCTATTATAGTATGTGCATTCTTTTCGTACTCATCAATGACTATATCATATCCATTTTCTGAACAGCATATCATATTCCAAAAGTCTCTACTTATTAATAGTTCATCTTGTGAAAAAAACTGTAGAACTCTACTTTGTGTCCAAGGATTTCCTTCTCCATATCTATTATATGCGGTGGCGAAATGTATTTTAATGTTAGCATTATTACCAAGGTTATTTTTCAGTATGCAGTACTGTTCTAAAATGGCTTCTTTCTCTGAACGGGCTTTTTTATTATCCAAATCACCTCCGATTTTCAATTCAATGAGATGATGAATATTATTTTTCTCGTCAAAGAGGTAGTAGTCGCTGTCGTGTCGTTTATTAATGCGGTTGTTATTAATACATGTTGTTAAATTGCTATAATCGTTTATAGATGGTTTCTTAGTGTGTCTTTTATATTCTTCTAGCAATCTAGCTATATTACTAGTCTGTTCTTCGTAAATGTAGCCATCAACGTATTGGTTTACTATATAATTTAATCTGGCTATTTGTATTGCCATATTTTCTAGCATGTTTCCAAGACTGCTGTCAAGAGAGCGAGCTAAAGCTGAATAGTATTGTATATCTGAGCCTAATGCAGCAATGAAGATATTATGAATTTTCATATTTATCACACCTGTTGGACTATTTACTTCAGATAAGTGTCTGTCTGAAAATCCACTAGCATAACCATTGATGGAACTTGCAACAATAGCTCTGATTGCTGTTTCTTGATTTGTTATCATATTGTATTTGTTAGTTTAGTGTTTTTTTGTTCATCTCTATTCGCGCTATCAGTTCCATAGTGCGGATTTTATCTTTATATAAATTGTTTGTATTGATTTTTGTTATATCTAGTGCGGCATCGGAGTTGCCTTCCCAACGGCGACAGAGATATAGCGAATCATATATTCGTCCGATTTGGTAGTTGCGACTAAATCTCAACCCCAGAGCGTAGTCCTCACCGTAACTAGTGTTTGGCACTTTAATCTCTCTGAGTAGTGGAGTGTAGAAAGCTCTTGGAGCTCCTAATCCGTTGATACGTAGCGCATTATTGCGTCCGTTTTCTGGTGTCCACTCTTTGTGGTCAATCAGCCCGGGTGCAATAGTCTCTAAATCACCGTTAGTCATTATATACGACCCTACCACCATTGCACAATTCTGTGAGTAAAACGCATCTACAATTGTTTGCAGTGTATTTTCATCTTCGTAGAGGTCGTCAGAGTCGAGTTGCACAGCAAATTTACCGCATTTGGGACAATCTACTCCAGTATTCCAGCATCCGCCAATACCTAAATCTTTGCGCTCTGGTATAATATGTATCACTCTATCGTCTTGTGCTGCATAGCGAGAAATAATCTCTCCAGTGCCATCGGTCGAGTAGTTATCCACTATTATCAAATTGAATTTAAATGATGCCTTTTGTAGCAACACAGATTTAATCGCATCTTCTATCGTACGTGCTCTATCTCGCACAGGAATAATCACTGATGCTTCATATTCAAAATCAGATAAATCAAAATTCACATCATCAAACTGCGGTTGAAGATAACCCCCTATAGCTTTTAAATGTTCGGTGCATACCTCCTCCATCTCAATTTGCACTGCACGATTTTTAGGGTCTACGTAGTCGAACTGTTTCTCACCGCTTTTGCGATTATCAAGCTCTACCTCCGAGTATAAAAACTCGTTGATACGCATTATTTGAGATGTTTCGCTCACCTTGAGTCGCAAATCATACAATGCCGCAAATTTATACTCTCTCTCAGTTGCACTCACCGCTTGGCGCAATGCCGAGCCACGATAAAAGAGTAGCGAACCAAAATCAAAATCGTCGCGCAACGCTCCCATCTGATAGTCAATTGTAGGCGATGCAGTCCGTTTTCCATCAGCAATTTTGTAGTAATCGCTATATATCATACCCACAGTTTCAGACCCCGAGGCTAAATTATAAAATCTCTCAAGGCTATATTGTCCGAGTTCAAGCGAGGTATATTTTCTATAGATAAGTGCAAACTCACTGTCGCAATGCAAAGCAATCTGTTTCAGTGTATTGCTACTAGTCATCGAGTCAATAGCTATAGTTTCGCACCCCTCGCACTCTACCGCAGATGCATATTCAGGCGTAGCCAGTAAAAATATTTTATTCACCAACTCCGACTCGCGTAATGATTTAATCGTAGCATTTAGTTGCTCAGCATTTTGTGCAGCCACAAAACAGTTTATCTTATTCATGGTGATCGGTTTGTTATTTTTTTAAAATATGAAGATACTCAATAGTTGATTGAGCTTTGTGGTTGCGATTTTCAGTTTTATCAGCTTTAAAACGTTGATATTCTTGTTCTACCACATCATATTCTCCATATTTGGACATAATTGTTTTTATTTCATCAAATGACATTAATCCCTCATTATTATATGAGAGGAATATGTATTTGAAATTTGCATTTTTAATGAGTGATTCAAATTCTGTCTTTACAGTTTTAGAGGTGCAATATTTCGATTTTGAATATTCTCGTAGTCCTGTCTTACCTTTTGGTGTGAAATCTTTATATTCTGCTATTGTGTTGAGTAGGTGATAGTTTGCACCGTATTGTCGAGCATTGTATGGTGGGTCTAAATATAAAATATCTCCCTCTATTTTATTTATTAATATATTTGCATCCTCATTGTATACCTCGTGTTCGTTAAAGTTGCATTCATAAATAGCAGGCTGTAGAATAAGCTCTTTTGAGGCAGATTTTTTTATTTGTTTAAGAAATGCGCCATATACAGAAGCTGTATTTGCTAGTTTATCCGCACATTCCAAAAGGCTACACAATAAGAAATAGTAACAGTTATCATCTATTACATTATTATCTTTCCAATTTTCTATATGTGTTCTGATCGCATCTATTTTCATTCCGTTATCGTCAGAAAAATATTGTCGTTCTGTTCCTCCACCTACGCAGTAATTTTTATAAATAAACCCATCATTTACAAAGCCTATAGCATTCAATTTATTGATTAATTCATCTGTATTTGCTATTGGAGTATGATTTCCTATATAGTTTTTATTTAATACGTAGCTATAATATTCAATATCGTTGGCTATAACTTTACTAACAGAAGTTTTGAAACTTCTGCCAACAATACCTGTTCCTGCAAAAATATCGCAGAAAACTTTATCCGATAAGTCTTCTCCAACTACATCTTTTATAGTTTTATGTATGAAAGGTAGTAGTTTGTATTTAGAGCCAATATAATTCATAATATTTAATCTTCTGGATATAATTTTTTCATTATATCCTCTGTAACTTCTTTACTTATTCTTTGTACACACGCTTTTCTATATTCTACTGGGTCATATTGATAGCACCCGACGCATCCAAGTTCATTTGTGTAATCTTCATCTCCTTTGTAAAAAGGATAAGGATTCCCTTTTATATTTTTAGCGTTCCAGCGTATGTTACTCTCTTTACATCTTTTACAAATTTGTCTCTTTACATCATTTGCAGCTTTGCAAAGTGGTTGAAAATCTTCAAGTCTTTGACTCTCTAAATTTGATA
>JAWXTU010000106.1:0-7874 GCA_044433285.1 bacterium
AGTTATTTTGTTCATAAAAAATAAGCATAGCTTTCTTGTAGTCGATAGAATCTACGCTTCTATATGATATTGGACAATAGTTGTTGGCAATTAATATTGCGTTACTTACTATTCTTGCAGCTCGTTTATTTCCATCGCTGAAAGGCTGAATATATGATATTAATAGTAATATCAATTATTTTGCTCACAAAGGTAATGCTTTTCTGCTCAATATGCAAACAAATTGAGCAGAAAAAGTTTGTTTAATGAGCAGATTATATTGTTACTATCTCTTTAAAATTACTGCTGTACCCATACCGCCGCCGATGCATAGTGATGCAAGTCCATATTTTGCGCCACTGCGCAGCATTTCGTATATTAGCGATACTGTGATGCGGTTGCCAGATGCACCGATTGGGTGACCGAGAGCAATTGCACCACCATTGATATTTGCATGGGTATCAATCCATTCATCACTTACATTGTATCTCTCCTTGAGTTCGTGAATCACCCCTAAAGATTGTGCTGCAAACGCTTCGTTTAGCTCTATCACATCTAAATCTGCAAAAGCAATATCAGCAGATTTAATAGCCTTTTCAATTGCAGGAACAGGACCCATACCCATTATAGCAGGATCTACACCGCCTTGACCAACACCGATTACTTCGCATAATGGTGTTAGGTTGAACTCCTTAATAGCCTCTTCAGATGCTAGCAATACAAATGATGCTCCATCGTTGATACCAGAGGCATTACCTGCTGTAACAGTGCCATCTTTTTTGAATGCAGGGCGTAGGGTAGAGAGTTTTTCAAATGAAGTGCCACGATTAGGAAACTCGTCCGTATCGAATACAAGAGTCTCTTTGCGTTGTTTATATTCTACTGGTATTATTTCATCTTTGAATTTGCCTGCGTCAATCGCTTTTTGTGCGCGCTCTTGACTCTTTATTGCAAATCTATCTTGTGCCTCACGTGTGATATTATATTTCTCTGCAATATTTTCTGCAGTAATACCCATATGATAACCCTCAAAAGCATCGGTTAAACCGTCAACAACCATATGGTCGCACATTGTGATAGGTCCCATTTTATGTCCGTTGCGAACTCCGCCTGGCATTACAAATCCAGCGTTCGACATCGACTCTGTACCTCCTGCCAATATGAGATTCGCAGTGCCCCCTTTGATTTGATTAACGCCATTAATGATACTCTTCATACCGCTACCGCAAATCATATTTATACCATATGCTGGCACCTCTTGAGGTACACCACCTTTGATAGAAGCCTGACGGGCAATACCTTGACGTTGTCCTGCCGATAATACATTACCTACGATTACCTCGTCGATACGAGAAGGATCAATTTTTGTCTCTTCGATGATGTTGCTAACAACAGTAGCACCTATTTCGGCAGCAGATAAAGATGACAAACTGCCCATAAATTTTCCGATAGCGGTACGTTTTGCCGCAACAATATAACATTTCATAAGCTCAATTATTTTTGCATTTCTATTAGATTATCTGATATGTGGAGGGTGCAACCAGTTGCGGTTTTAACCTCATCAAGAGTAAACATAGGGTTTATCTCTGTTAATACTATACCTTTTTCGGTGATTTTCATCACACCCATCTCTGTAATAATCATATCTACCTGTCCAGCAGCAGTGAGTGGTAAGTTACACTCTTCTATGATTTTATGTTTACCACCTGCGGTATGTTCCATTGTCAGAATCACCTGTTTTGCTCCCACCATTAAATCCATTGCACCACCCATACCAGGTACTTTTTTGCCAGGAATCATCCAGTTTGCCAGGTTACCTTTTTCGTCCACTTGCAACGCTCCGAGCATTGTAACATCTACGTGTCCGCCACGAATGATGCTGAATGAATATGCGCTATCAAAAGTAGATGCACCCTCGAGTGCAGTAACAAATCCACCGCCTGCATTGGTGAGTGTTGTATCCTCTTCGCCTTCGGCAGGTGTTGCGCCCATACCGAGTAGTCCATTTTCTGATTGCAGCGTAACAGTTACTCCTTCAGGTAGATAGTTTGCTACAAATGTAGGAATACCGATACCGAGATTCACCACATAACCATTTTTTAGCTCCATGGCAGCACGGCGTGCGATTATTTCGCGTATCTCTTTTTTGTTTAGTTCGATCATAGTATTATTTATTGGTTTAATTTTATATTTCGGGGAGTTTTATAAATCCCTATTGTCTCTATTTATAAACTTCTTCTATATAACTCTTCAGCGACAAATGAGGCTACATTGTCGGCATACGTATTCATACCAAATCCAGCATCATATCCCAACTCTTTTGCTAGTTCGTGCGAAATACGCGGACCACCACAAGCCACAATCATCTTTTCGCGTAGGTTTTCAGCCTCGCACATTTCGATGAGTTCAACCAGATTGGTGATATGTACATCTTTTTGTGTAACTGTTTGCGATACCAATATTGCATCTGCTTTTAATTCGATCGCTTTTGCCAAAAATTCATCATTGGGCACTTGACTACCAAGATTATAAGCCTCAATCATCTCGTATCGTTCTAGTCCATAATGTCCAGCAAAACCCTTCATATTCATAATAGCATCGATACCAACTGTGTGGGCATCAGTGCCTGTACTTGCACCCACCACTACAATTTTTCGTCCAATTTTCTCTTTGATAAAATCGTCGGTTTCATGCATATCCATCACAGTTCCCTCTACTTTTGGTACGTGGATATTTGCATAGTCCACATCTACTGTGGCGGTAGCATAGCAGTTGAAAAATGTAAAACCTTTTGTAAGTTCTTTGTAAAAAACAACTTGTGGATTGTCAAAACCCATCTTTTTTATTAGTTGTTTAGCTGCTTCAATTGCTTCATCGCCGCATTCAACAGGCAGTGTAAAACTGAGTTGCACCTTCCCGTCGTTCATTGTGTCGCCATATGGCTTTACGTGGTTTAAGTCGAGATTTTTATCAAAATCTTTGCTCGACATAGAATATAATCCTCCACTCATAATATAATTAAGTTTATTGGGCGTTCGGTAGCCCTATGATTTTTATTGTTTTTTCCCTTTCATCAATTCTATAAACGGATTGTAGTATCCCTCTCCTTTTTTGCTAACCCCTTTCAGTCCTTTTCCTCCATCAATTGGGCGTTTTACGTCGGCAAAAATACCACGAGATAGAGCCTCGAATAGTCCATATTCATCTACCTCTTCGAGAAGTTTGATAGCATTTTCTAGCACTTCGTGAGCACGAGATTTTACGATACCCCCATCTTTAAATTCCATCTCATCGCCAATAGATTTCATATTACTAAAGATATATTTTGCATTCTCTATTGCGAGATATCTATCCGACATAAAAGGAGTATGAATAGCCTCTGTTATCATACCGAGTAGTTGTAACCCTTGTCCAGTCCATATAGCCACTTGATTGAAAAGCGCATCTTGCACATTTCCTTTGAATATATTACCAGTCATAAATTTAGTAGGTGGCATATATTTAAGCGGTGCTTTAGGGAATATTTCACGTATTAGTTGTGCCTGAGCCAATTCATACAAAAACCCATTTTCGAGTTCTGGGTCCATTTCAAAGGCGTGTCCCAATCCCATCTGCTCCTCTGGTATACCTGCAATTAGAGCAAGTTGTTCATTTATAAGGTCAGACGCTAAAACCGTGTGTGCTTGATCGTATGCATCGGCAGTAGTAAGATAATTATCCTCGCCAGTGTTGATGATTACACCAGCAAAACCATTGATTATGCGTGAGAAGTATTGATCGACAAGAGTACGTTGCATATTAATATCGCGGAACAAAATTCCGTATAGAGCATCATTTAGCATTACATCTAGTCCCTCGAGAGCCCCCATAACAGCAATTTCTGGCATACAAAGTCCAGAGCAGTAGTTACATAGGCGAATATATCTACCAACCTCTTCACCCACTTCGTTAAGAGCCTCACGCATAATGCGGAAATTCTCTTGAGTGGCAACAGTACCTCCAAACCCCTCTGTAGTAGCACCATATGGCACATAGTCGAGTAGAGATTGACCTGTGGTGCGGATAACGGCGATAATATCAGCTCCTTGACGAGCTGCGGCTTGAGCCTGGATACAATCTTCGTATATATTACCAGTTGCCACAATTACATATAAATATGGTTGTGCCCCCTCTCCTTTTGTGCGAATAAACTCTTCGCGACGAGTTCTATTTGATTTTATTTTTGCAATACTAGCATCGATATATGGAGCTAGAGCTTTTTCTATCTCTGTAGACGAATGAGACGGTATGGTTGTGATATCTATCTCATTTTTGCCCATTTTATCGGCAATTTCGGCAGGAGATATACCAAATTCAATCACCGCATTACCCAAAAAGTGTAGAGCACCTATTGATAATACTCCCTTTTCGTGCAGAGTGTCAACAACTACATTTGGTAGTGGCACATCGTTACAATCCACTCCATCAATACCCACCAAACGACATAATGTGCGTTCAACAGTAACCGTTGTGTATTCTCCAACAAAATTTTGAACTTTATCTGCAATGTTTTTTGATATACCTTTTGCGTAGGCTACACGGTCAAAATCAATACCAAGTTTACCTGTTTTGTACATATTTTTTACTCAAATTAATTAGTTTATCATTTATATTTAATATCTCAGCAATGCGGATTGCCTCAGAGTCAAAGTGTTCATTATTGTGCACCTCAAAAAGCGAATAATCGATAAAATGAGATATATTTTTTATCGTTACCGTCTCGGGATGAAGATCTTCTACAAATCCCCTTACACGGAGTTTTCTTATCCCCTTTTGAGCCACATTGTAGTGTGTGGTTATAAGCGACATAGTTTTTTGATTTGCCATTATCTCGGCAGTTGCATTAACAATTGCTACCCCTTCAATAGGTGATGTAGTTCGTGCCAATTCATCAATAAGAACTAAATGTTTACCCCCTTTTTCAATATCATTGATTATATTACTCACCTCTGTTATTTCAGCAGCGTATGATGATAAACCAACACTCTCTTGTTGGTAGTCGCCCATAAGCAGGTGAATTTTATCTACAACACTTATTTCGACCGTGGCGGCAGGGGCATAAAATCCAAACTGCACTAAATATTGGGCAAGTGCGACACTCTTAAGTAGCATACTCTTCCCACTCATATTTGCGCCAGTAATAATAATCGGTGCATCAGTTAGTGATATATCAACCGATTGATAACTATCTACTATCGAGCGTAAATATGGATTGAAAAGTCCGAGAAAATGGCGCTTTTTATACTCTACAAACTGTGGTCGGGTCATCTGCTCGTGCGAGATAAATTCGCATTTTGCAATAATTAAATCCACCTCTGCAATGCGATTGATAGAGCTGTGCAAATCATCATAGTGAGTAGCAAGTTTTTGTGATAAATCGCGACGCACCACCTCCTCTTCTTGTGCTATTTGTAGATATATCTCTTCTATTACATTCTCATCTTTCTCCTGTTTTAGCCTCTCTCTTAACTGCTCAATCTCTTTTGAATAGCTGCTGTAGATATAAAAATTTACCACTCCGCTGTTATCTGGGTCCAGGAGCAGAAAGACCTCATCTATTGGATTGATACCATCTACATCTAATTTAGCGAGCAACGATACATTATAGGCAAACTGTTTCAGTTCAAAAAGCTCAATTTCATCGAGGATTCCACCGTTTTTGGTCCGTGAGATAGTGCCTTGTATATCACGTATGTGAGATAATATCACCTTTATCTTATCAAACCACCCTCTCTTATTATTGTTTGTGTTGATAAATTGGTGTAACTCAGCGTAGACGTTGTTGAGTATTTCGATTTTGCTGCAAAAAGGGGTGTTGAGTAGTAGCTCTCTACCCATAGTGGTAGAGAATTGCATATTCTCATATACCCATCGCAAATGCGAAAACTCTTTTATTACATCTTTAAATTTCATTGTTTCATCACATCTATTACCTTTACACCAAGCTCATTAGATAGTCGTTCTGTTGCCACTTCCGAATTGAGACTATATCCTGTTGGCGACTGCGGATTAAAGCATATAGCCACCACTTTGCTTCTGTTTTTTACGGCAATTGTGCAGTTGCGCTTCTTTAGCAAAAGATATTTCTCTCGAGAGATAAAAATCTTTGTAAAATCTTGCACCACAATCGATTTAATACCATCATTCATATATCTATCCAACATAGAGTCGGTTAGCATTCCATCAACTTCCACTTGATTATCGCAGCACTCGTTTGTAACGAGTGGTAGCGTCATAATCTCATATCTGAATTTTGTTGTCTGCACCAGAATATCAATATTTAACGATACTGCCGCACCAGTGCATAAAATTGTAGCATCTGTAATTGCAGGCGATGCCAAAGAGTGACGAGATAATGCACCATCTACCAGTACCATCTGCGCGCCTAAACCCTTAAACTGTTTAATCAGAGCCGACAGCATCGGGGTACTACTCGCACCACCCAAAAGCACTTTTCCCTCTATTAAAGTTTTACCAATCACCACTTTACCCATTGCTGTTGTTATATCAGTAGTGGCAACTAGTACTGAAGTGACACGACGTGTACAATAAAAACTAGATGCCGTAGCAAATAAGGTGTTAGGATATAGTTTTATCTCGGGTTTTGCACTCCCCTTTACCATATCAACTCTTTCGCCATCTACCCCTATAGAGGTAGTGGCAAGAGTAATATTTTTATCTTTTAGCCTAGAGAGAATATAGTTAAAAACTACGGTTTTACCGCAATTTTTCTCCACACCTATAATAGAGATACTATTATAATTCAATATATCCTCAATAAATGGCATTAGTTACTATTTTTTATTTCTGTTTTTTCTCTTTAGCTGGTTAGGCTCAATGCAGATTTTCTCTCCATTCAATAGAGTCTCTATACCGTCTTCGGTAAGTTCATTTATATATCTTTCGTACACCTCAGGCGATTGAGTATAATTTGTTGGTTCTGAGTAGGTTGTAATTACACCTTCGTAATTACGAAGAACGATTTTACCTGGAGCTTGAGATATTACATAGTTAGGCATTACCGGGATTTTTCCTCCACCACCAGGTGCATCTACTACAAATGTAGGCACAGCATATCCAGAGGTGTGTCCGCGTAGAGCTTCGATAATCTCTATACCTTTCGATACTGGAGTACGGAAATGACCAAGACCCATTGATAAATCACATTGATATATATAATAAGGTCTAACACGCATCTTTACAAGTTTATGCATCAAGTGTTTCATCACTAAAGTAGAGTCATTTACATCGCGTAGTAAAACGGCTTGATTACCCAATGGCACACCAGCATCGGCAAGTTTACGACAAGCCTCAATGCTCTCAGGGGTCACTTCATCTGGGTGGTTGAAGTGAGTGTTTAACCAAATTGGGTGATATTTTTTGAGCATTTCGCACAAATCATCTGTAATTCTTTGTGGTATAACCACAGGAGCACGCGATCCGATACGGATAATTTCTACGTGTGGTATAGCTCTCAAACGAGCAATAATCGACTCTAATCTACTATCGCTAACCAGTAGAGCATCTCCACCAGATAAAACCACATCACGAACTGCTGGTGTAGCAGCGATATATTCAATTGCCTTGTCAATACGGTCGGTTGTAGTGTCGCAATCTTTTTGTCCTGCAAAACGACGACGAGTACAGTGGCGGCAATACATAGAACACATATCAGTAATTAAGAATAACACTCTATCTGGATAGCGGTGAGTAAGTCCTGGAGTAGGTGAGTCCTCATCTTCATGTAGAGGGTCGAGCATATCTGCCTCAGTTTGAATAACCTCGTAACCTGTTGGTATTGATTGTTTTCGTATCGGACAGTGAGGGTTATTTGGGTCGATTAGAGCTAGATAATA
>JAWXTU010000107.1:0-7663 GCA_044433285.1 bacterium
TGTCAATTATCCAAAGAAAATACGAAAAATATCGCAATAATTATTTTGCGCTACTTATACACCTCTTAACATTACATAAAGATGTGTCCATATGTACTTTGAAACCTAAATAGCCACTAATAAAATAGAATAATGGTACAGCGAATGATGTTAGAATTATTCTAATATGACTTTCTGCAACTTGGAATTGTCCACATACATGCCAATAGACAACGATCAGCATTATAAATCCTTTCATTGTATCAATATACTCTAGTCTCCCCCCTCCGTTGACAATGTTGTTATTTTTCATGTTTATATATGATATTAAAATTCTTTCTGTTCAAATGGGATGTTGTTTATAAGTGAAGCTGACTTTGAAAATGCACCACCATACATCTCTTTACTCTTAAGTTGGATTATGCGCTCAGATTTAGACAAAAGAAAAAAGTCTATTAACGAATTTTTATGAGGAGCAAAATCATTGGATTTAATTTTTGTAAAATGAAGACGTTCTCCATCTTGAGAGTAAGTATAGTCTAACTCTTTACGTATATAGTCTATATATTTTTTACTATCTGAAGTAATTAATATCCTTTTAGATGGCTCTGCTTTATGAATAAATTCTATTTGAGACTTGCACTTTTCTAGCAATTCTTTCTGTTCATCATTAGATAATGGTACGCCACAACAATCTTCAAAATCGCCAAGTGTCACACCAAATCTAGAGGCAACAGATATATATTTTTCACCTAAACAATTAATATGTTCTTGAAGCTCCTCGCAAAATTTAGGATTCAAAGTAAATAATTCATTAAACAACTTATGATATTGACCTGATTTATGAGCCACAATATCATTTGAATATACATGTATTTGTTTATAAGATTGGTTCAACAACTTGAGATATGCTTTTTTTCGAGATTCACCACTATTAAACCACATATTCTTTAAAACTAAAACAGTCGAATCATTGCTGTTATATGAAATATCGCTCTCTTCAATCATCCAATTTACATTATTGGGCAACAAGACATTATCTAAATCAAACGGATCATTAAAGTGTATTTTAAAATCACAATTAAGCTCTTTAGCCAAAAGGTATGTCGATACAATACCTCTAAGTCGATCAGAAAACCCTCCTAATCCTATTTTATTATCACACATAACAATAATCATTTTTTTGTTATTATGCGCTGCACGTTTATTAGAACTAAAATATCTTTTCTTTAATTTATTACTTGATAAAAGTATTAAAATCAAGCAAATGACATTATTATGATTTATGAACTGTATTATATGTTTTTTAAATCGATTCATATTATTTTGTGTGTAATATTATTTAATCTTAATAATCGCTTTTTGACCTATGAGATGTGGTGTAAATTTAACTAACAATGGAATACATATTACATATGCTTTTGAATCTTTTGAATTATATGATATCTCATCATCGGAGATACTCCAATCTATATCGTTTGGCAAAAAAACCTTTGTTAGATCAAAAGGAGATGTAAAATAAATTTTAAAGTCATGTCCTAACTCTTTTGCTATCATATATGATGTCAAAATTCCCCTTAGACGATCAGCAAAACCTTTGTGAGCAATCTTGCCGTCGCACATGAAAATTATTTTTTTCTTACTGTTTTGAGCGGGATCATTATCTTTAGTATAGAATTTAGCTTGGATATTCTTGCTCTCTTGTAAAATAAACAACCAACTAATAGGTACTATGCAATTAAGCAATTTATAAAGAATCGTTTTAATTGGCATTCTAGAAATAGTTTTAAAATCAATCATACGTTATTTTATTATTTAATATTTTCATCACACAATACACGAGTGATTACTATAAAATTGATATAGCAAATTATTTAATATCGAATTTATTATTATTCTCATTCATGGCTTTATAAATTTAGCTGATATAAATTGTGGGATTTTAGATGCTATCTTACAGCCAAGTGCCCAATAGGGATTAAATCCGTGAGATTTGTATAATCTAATATCCTCGTTCCATTTTTGCTTCATCTTTTTGGGATCTGTCGAGAGACCTCCCATACGCATTCTAACGACATAGTCGTTGTAGTAGGTTACTTTGAAATTACCGTTGTACATATATCTAACTAAAAAATCGGAGTCCGCTGCAATTTCGTAACTCTCGTTGTATAGTCCCATTTGGTCGAAACACTCTTTGCGAATGTAGACCGTTGGATGAAGGGGTAACCACCCATTACGCATATTGCGTTTTTTATAGGCTCCGCTTATCCAGTTGCGAACGACTTTCGAAGTGTCCGCAAAATCTACAAACAAGCCGTTACCATAGAGAATATCAGCTTTTTGCTCCTCGATTTGTTTCACAATTTTCGAGATTGTATCTGTCGAGTATAAGAAATCATCGGAGTGAATAAGACCAATCACATCACCCGTTGCAGCACGCATTCCTTTATTGATGCCCTCATACATCCCTTTGTCGGGTTCGGAGATGATGGTCGCTATCCGATCTTTATATTCATTGATGATACTCAGAGAGTTATCTTTCGATGCACCATCTACTACGATGTACTCGATATCGGGATAGCCCTGCGACAACACGCTCTCTATAGCGTCTCGAATAGACGTCTCTCTGTTGTAACAGGAAGTGATTATTGATACTTTCATTAGGTTATTATCCTATTAAGACACGTAACTAAATTCTAAGAATTTTCTTTTATCCATTTAAGAGTCTTTTTCACCCCATAAATCCTTGAATAAGGCACATTAGGAGCTAATGCATTTGTTTTACTTATATCTATAACATTGTCTGTCGTCATGTTATTTAACCTAAAGGATGTCATTGGGAATTTAATACCCAATAAACCTAGAATATCGCCTACGTACGCAACCATTTTCAAAATGAAATAAGGTAATTTAATTACCCTAAAGCCCAATTCTGCAGCTATTTCATTTGCCCACTCTTCGATATTTGTTGCAGGAGTATCACCTATATAGAACATTTTATTTTCGCTATTAACAGTATCTGCAAATAATAAAGTTTCAATTTGATATATCGCATTATCAATGTATCCATATGTCTTACAACAACTTCGATTACCGATATGAAAATATAGTCGAGACATCACTATATCAAAAAAGTTCCTATATGGTACACCAAACCAAGGTCCCCAAATTGATGTTGGGCGAATAATAAGCCAATCACACAAAGGTTGATTATCCCATGTAACTTTCTCGGTCATTACTTTACTCTCTCCATATACTGTGTGTGGCTTATAATCAAATTGATTATTGTGACTATATCCTGGCTGACATACATACATTGATGATGTAATGATAATCTTTTTTAGGGTGTTTAGGTTCTTTATTACTTTGAGGATGTTAGCTACACCGTCGATATTTTGAGAATATTCCTCTAAAGTTTTACCGTCTAAATCTGTTCGTGCAGCCAAATGTATTATGTAATCTGGTGAATAAGCTGTGATCTCCGACTCCAACAAGTGATAATTATTAATATCAACTTTATGCCAATATTTCTTAAATGACTCGTGTTTGGGAGTAGCTATATCTAGGTTGATTACATCATATCCTTTCTCTACAAGATGTAGCAGCAGGTTTGTTCCGATAAATCCTGACGCTCCAGTTAGCAATATCTTCATATATTTACAAATTAAGTTTACAAATAGCGTTGTTTGACGTCAAACAGCCTTTAGGGTATATTGGTGTTGTATTTCAAATTAGCCAAACCACTCTTTAAGTTTACTTCTTATGATTCCTTCAGCACTACCTCTTTTAATCTGCGTAAATTCGTGATCATATGCCTTCGCTATCTTTTGTGGCAGGTCATTCTCATCAAAGACTCCAATGACACACCCTAAAGAGTCTAGTTTCTTCACCAATTGTATTTGATCGTGAATATGCTCTACTCCATCAATTCGCGGAATTACAACTATTCGTTTTCTTTTCTCCATCGCCTCAGATATTGCCCCCCATCCGCCTTGTAGGATTAATATATCAGCTTTATCTATGTAGCTTTGCATCTCATCCTTAGTGCAGTATTTAAAAGCTATTGCGTACTTATACTCATAATCTGTATGACCTGTTTGCACAATAACTTCTTCTGAGGTTGTAGCAGCAAAATCATCTACAGCTTTTGCCATACGTGTAAAAGCTGTGTTAGTAGTTCCTAAACTTGCAAAAATCATAATACTCCAATATGTGTAGCATTAGGAAATAACTCTTTCATCTCCTCCCACTGAATAAAAAATGCATCCGAGTATTTCTCTGCCCAAATTGGTGTTCTCGAACAATTAGTAACATTAGCTGCAGATGCTATATATATAACCTTAGCATTAAATAATTTCTTTCCAAAATAAATAGTCGGTACGGCAACACCAGCACCAGTACTTATTATGACATTTGGTCGCTTAACCAACAACCAGAATAAAGATTGCATACAGTTGACAATCAAAGACCATTTATTATGAGGTTGAAAGTTTCTAAGAAATACGTGTTCTTCACTCTTCATTCCAATTTTAGTGGATTTTGTTTTATATGTCAGCCAATAACAATCCCTCTCTTTGGGAATATCACCTACAGCTAGCTGTAGCTGTCTCCAGTGTCCTCCCACAGAGCAGGCTAGGCAGATTTTAACTCGTTTCATATATTGTATGTTATTTCACTGTAGTATTTTGACGATTTTGAATAATTTTCTTATACCCCCCAATTTTGTTGAATCCGATAAAAATATTAGCCCGATGTTTCACACACATAAATATCACATTAAGCATATACCTTAATCCAAATTGATGCGCTTTTGCTAAAAAATACAAAACTGAGGCTTGAAATTCACTTTGATTATTCCCCCTCAACAACTTGTTAATTCGCAGCGTAGCTTTGAGCCGTGAGTCAAAACGATCCTTTGTTAGAGTTGTTGTTATGCTACCTGCCGACAATGTTAGCATATAAATTGGCGTGGAATCATAGCATATTGTTTTTGCTGCGAGTCCAGATTTCACAGAGAACATCATATCATTTCCAGCAATAATATTTTCGAAATCTATATAATTATCAGCAAGCAAAGATTGTCGTATTAATTTACCCCAAGGAGCTAAGTAGTTATATCGTAAATACCCTTCGTCTTTAGTTCTAAGATATTTACTTGCAATTGATTTTATGTGCTCGTCTCTATATGCAGGTTCTAATGTATCGCTATAGCAGCTGTTGACATCAAAGAATATAATATCATAATCTGACTCTTTATATTGATTGAACTTGTCATTCAAAGAGTCTAAATAGAAATCATCGGCATCGGCAAACATTAGCCAGTCACCTTTTGCATACTCCAAACCAACGTTTCTTGCTGCACCAGCTCCTAGACCATCATTATTTTTATATAACTCAAACGAATAAGTTTTAGACAGAGTTTCAAGTGATTTGCACTCCTCCACTCTACTATTATCATCTATTACAAGCACTTGAGCATTTATACTAGAAGGAATAGATTTTAGAAGTCGCTCTAATAACTTAGATGAATTTTTGTGCGGGATTATAATTGATATATCGACCATCTGTAGTTTTTATTTCGCGTATATAATAACCTATTTCTAATTATCGTAATCGACCAAATGCACTTATTACAGTTTTTACAAATGCAGACCACGAATTATTCTGGAGGAAAGAGTCTATATTACACTGCTGGATATAAACATCCTTAGATAAAATTTCAATAATATCATCATATTTATCATAGGTGAGACAAACACCTTCTTTAGACAAATCAATAAAGGCACCTTTGCTAGGACCTACAGATCGACCATTAAAAGTAATTGTATCAATCAATGCACCCGAGCTTGAAATAGACCCTCCAATATATGGAAATAACACAATCTTAGATGATGCTATAAGTCCCTTTAATTCGCAGAAAGCAACAGCACAATTTCGATATTCAATTGCCTCATTGCAAAGGCTTAATAATCTATATTCATACTCTTTGTCAGTGCATTTTCCAATTATCAATATCTTATATCTGTTTTCAAATCCGTTATCGTGTAAATAATCAAGAAATTCAATAATACCTTTGTATTTTGAAACAGTTCCCCAAATTAAAATATCGTAATTACTATCTTGATTTACCGCTTCTAATGATAGTAGGTCTTGATTTATTGGGTGGTTGATAAATATTATCTTTTTTTGTGTCTTCTGCGATAGTATATTATAACCCTCTTTAGACAGAGTTATAAATAGACTACATCTTTTTAGTAATATAGATTTGATTAATTTACTAACCCATATATCTTCATCGTGAGGTGTAATATTGTGAAATACCCATACAAACTTTTTATTCCTAATAAGTTGGATAAAAAAAAATAAGATAAAAATTACAGATTGTATAGTTCCAAATCTAAGATGAGCAATATTTTCAATCCAATTTAATATGTATATATCTGTATTACTATGATGTCGAATCATATCAGACAGACTATTAACTGAATTTGAATCTTGTTTGTTTGTGACAACTACACCCTCTTTTGCTAAGGCTGTAATAAAATTATTAGAGAAGGGGTTTGCAGGGCTGCTCTTAAGTCTAAGTACATTCGGGTAGTAATAAACCTTCATTATCTAAATGATTATTTTCTTTTGATTTTCACACTCTCAATTAACGCATACATAATCTCTGCAAATGAGAATGATTTGTTTTTTGTTAGCCAATAAAAACATCTAAAAATGTTGTGATTGCTTATATCTGCGGCAACTAACTGAAGCTTCTTTTTTGCGTAATGCTTATTTTTTCTTTGTTTTAGCATTTTGATATACATCTGGTCAACTTCACTTATCGATGTTTCAACTTCGATAAAGTTGGTTAACCACTCATTTTCAGCTTCTATTGCATCTATCTTTATCTCCATATTTCCTGATTTTGTGATAGTATATGGATTTGTTCGATAGTAAAAAATAGGCTTCTCTGTATTAGCTATTCCTTTATCTTTTGCAGCGATATAAGCTGATATATCATCTGAGCCCCACGCTAAAGGAAGTTTATAAAATCCACCATTCGCATTAAGGGTAGAGCGCTTGTATAAGAAATCACCAATGTATTGAATGCGTCCATTCATCCTATACCACATCATACTATATACACTCTCAAAGGCAGGTCTTACTTCTTGCAGGTTTACAAATTCAGACTCTTCATCAATTACTTTTACACGCCCATGGTAAATATCCAAATCAGGGTATTGTTCCAACAGAAGGCTGTATTGCTCCAAACAGTCGGGGGCAAGTTCATCGTCATCTCCCATACAAATAACGTAATCACCAGTGGCATACGACAAGCATATATTCCAATTGTCTACAACATCTATTGCTCCGCAATTCTTTTCATTTGTGTAATACTTTATGCGGCTATCATCATACGAATTAACAATAGAATCTAAATCTTCAGTCGATGCGTCATTAACGATAATAAGTTCAAAATCTCTATGTGTTTGAGCCAATATACTATCTATACATTTTGACAAGAACTTGGCTTTATATGCTGGGATTGTTATTGTGTATTTCATTGTTTGATATGGCTTTTGAAGACCTGTTTTGATTACTGCTCATAGAACAAATAGCTAATAGATATAAACAAATGGAAATCTCAATACAACTAGAGCGAAATGACCATGATGCAATATTAGCTAAAAGGATA
>JAWXTU010000108.1:0-7553 GCA_044433285.1 bacterium
ATTGCAGAATTTTCAAAAGATATGGGTTGTAGCAGTCGTACTACTTTGCTTGTACCAAATACAATAGCTGAATTTGATAAAGTGCCTAATGTAGACGAGTATAAGAATATGCTTAATAGAATAGATAAAAGTGCAACATTGCCACAAAAGCGTTTTTCTTGCGGAGCAGGTTTTGGTATGAGTAGTATTGATCCTCTTGGTAATGTATATCCATGCCACAATATGCACTATGATATTTTTAAATTTGGTAATATTGTACATCAGGGTGTTGAAGATATATATAGTAGCGAAAAGGTCAAAACAATTAGGCATAATCTACATGTAGATAATATAGAACAATGTAAAATGTGTAATATTCGCTATATTTGCGGAGGGGGATGTCGAGGTGCTGTGTATAAGTTGTATAAAAATGAGTATGCCTATCCAGAACGCTTATGTCAATATTATCGTGCTGGAATTGCCTTGCAGCTTGATAATTAAAAAATCAGTTAGTTAAATGTTGTATTTAACGTAATATATAAAATCAAATAACAAGACTATCTTTTGTCGACAACTATATAGTTTAGCCCACAACTGATAAATGTGGAAATATTGACATTCTAAAAAATAATTAAGTAAAATATAATACATTGGGACTTGCAATCCTTGTATTAGGCATAATAATATACAAGAAATTTAAAACTTTTACAAGGTAAAAAACAAGGAATTATTTTTTTATTTACAGCAGGTAGATAAAAGACGTTAGGGTTTGTTGTAAAAATAACAAACAAATGCAGCTTCACTATCGAAAAAGCATAGAAGTTAGCGAATAAAGTATAATATTATAAATGAATTATTATTATGAAAGAATTAAAAAAATCAAAATTAGCAGCAATTATTGGTGGTACATCCACAACCATTTTGAAAGAATACGGATATTCGAGTGAAAATACTACCACTGAGAATGAATATCCAAATGAAGAATCTGTCGGAAAGTTAAAACCATTGATTGTACAAGTGCCAACAGAATGGGAACCTCTTCCAGATGAAAAAGACGTAGCTATGCCTTATTCGAATTAGATGTTATGAGTAAAAATGTATTACTATTGTTACTTCTATTTATGTGTAAATCAACAATTCTATTAGCTAATAATAGTGCAGTAGATTCAATTTCAAAAAATGATAGGATAGCAATAGAATTAGCTGAAATCTGGGGGCTAGATCAAGGTGTTAGGCAGAATATAGAATTATTTTATAAATTAGATAAAGCATTTATAAATAAATTGGATAGTATGATATTCGACAAAACTATTGACTTTATAAAGGAATATGGCTGGGTTACTGATTTAGGAAAATATGATTCTATTTACTCGTATCTGCCAGAAGTCTTATATGCTGTAATGCTACACAATCCACATAGATTAATAGATTCAAGTATTTATGAACTTTTAAAAAATGAGGTTAAGGCGAGAAGACTTAATCCGCAATGGTTGATAATTTTTCTTGACAAATACTATGTTATATACGAAAAAAGAACTTTATACAATTCTTCCTTTAAACAGTGGCTAGAATTTCCCTATCTACTTGAGGAAGACAAGGTATTATCTGACAGTTTAATGAATGATATTGGATTAAAAGCATTGCCAGATAGCTTGTTTTTACAAAACATTACACAATAACACTTATTGCCCCTATATATCATATAATAAGTACGTTGAACAATAGGGGCAATATTTATAATCTAATAAGAATTATGATACTTATATTAACAACAGAATCTGGGGACTCCTCTCATATAGAAGTAATTAATTGGTTAGAGCATTTAAAGGCAAACTATATTATTATAGCCGGAGAAAGACTGCTCAGGGGAGACGTTTCCTTCACTTACATGAATAATGAGATTTATTATAATGGTATAAACTTAACAAACGAGATATCTGTTGTTTATTATCGAAGGTGGTTATCTACCAAGGTTTTAGAAATAACATATGACAAGATACTTGACGAAGCTATTACAGAAAATCTTTATCGTGAAATATTTGAAGTGAAAAAGCTTCTTGAATCAAACTTTAAAAGAGCTATTTGGATTCCCAAAGCAAGTTCTATCAGTGTCAATAAATTAAATGTTTTAAATGTAGCAAGTGAAGTGGGGTTCTTAATTCCCAAAACTATTGTTACTAATTCTAAATCAGATATTATTAATTTTATAAATGAGACGTCTAATGGTGTTATTACTAAAGCTATTGGTAATTACGAATCAATGTTTTGTTCTTGTGGGGATAATTTCAACCCTATATACACTAAAGAGATAAATATTATAGATATAAATAATTGTAAATCTGATATATTTGTAATTTCATTGTTTCAAGAAAAAATTGACAAATTATTGGAGTTGAGAGTGTTTTTTTTTATGGGACAGCTTTATGGGACAGCTTTATTATCTCAAATGCAGTCAGGAACTTGTATTGATTCTCGTATAATGGAAGGTGGTAATAGTTCTAAATTATCACCATATCAGTTGCCGGAAGAAATCAACAAAAAGATTATACTTTTGTTTGAAAAATTAGATCTAAATATTGGAAGTTTAGATTTACTAGTTACTCCAGATGGAGATTATTATTTATTAGAGGTTAATCCTGTTGGTCAAATATCAGGTTATTCTAGACGTTGTGGTTTTAATATAGAAAAAGAAATTGCATTAAAATTAATAGAAATCGATGAAAGAAAATTGTAATCTTAATAGAATAAACAAAATGGTTATTGAAGGAAAGTTGCCATGGGCGTTTTTAAATCTAAAATATCAAAAAGCAAATACTAATACAAATGAACGTGGTTTTGAATATAAAGCTTGGAGTCCGTATTTTCAAGCAGTTTTGCCACCTTCAGATCCAACATGTCTAATAAGTAAAATTTATCATGTATATTAATTTATTACCATGCGTGATTATTGTGAATGGCGCAAAACAATCAGCAATTTTTGATATTGAAGAAGGTACTTATGCTATTATTCCATTGTTGTGGGGAGTATTTTTAAATACAGCAAAAAGAATATATAAAATTATTTCTAATGAAATTTTAGAAAGCGATATAGGTGTTCAAATGTCAGATAACGATCTAATTTCTTTTTTGTTGTCTAGTAAATTTGCAATAAAAACTAAAACTGAAATTCCTTTTAAGGCGATAGATGTAAAAACGTATGATATTCCATTTGTTTTTGACACCTTGATTATCGATTCAAATTTAGAATGTGATTTATTAAACTATCTATCCTTCCTTCCTAATTTTAGAATTTCAAGGTTTGTTCAGTTGAGATTGTATTTTTCAGTATCTTATGATTTTATAGATAAATTATTAGTATTACTGCAGGATAAAGGTTACTATAATATTGATATTATAGTAAATAGTGATTGTAATACCAGTTCTTCTGATTATCACAAGTTGTTACAATTATATCCATATCATTTATCAAAAATAATAATTATGAATTATAGTTTGCCAATAGTAAATGATAACCCGAGATTAATATTCAATAAAATAAAAATGCAAGACTGTGCCTTATGTGGAATAATTGATGAATCGCTTATAAGTATTAATATTGATACACTTTGTAGATATAAAAATGGTAATACTTGCCTTTGGCGAAAAGTCTCAATTTCAGTAGATGGACTTATTTGTAATTGTCCTTCGTTACCTTACACTTATGGAAGTATTAGAGAAAATGATATTTTAGAAGTTGTAAAGAATTCTACATATCAAAAGATTTCAAATATCAAAAAAAGTGAAATAGAAGTTTGTAAAGACTGTGAATTTCGAGTCTTTTGTACAGATTGCCGGGCTAATGCAGGTGTGTATTTGAAACCTAATAAATGCAAGTATAACCCATATAACCCTATAGATTTGTAATTTCAACCCTATGTTTAAATTTCCACACTACACCCAACTAGACACCATGGACTGCGGACCTACTTGTCTCCGCATCATAGCAAAACATTATGGTAAGGCATTCTCCCTGCAAAATCTTAGGGAGAAATGCCATATCACACGTGAGGGTGTTTCGTTGCTTGGTATTAGTGATGCTGCCGAACTGATAGGGTTGCGTAGCACAGGTGTGAAAGTAACGTGGGAACAGATGCAGGATGAAGTGCCGTTGCCGTGTATAGTACATTGGAATCAAAAGCATTTATTAATTTAGACTATCTTTTGTCGACAACTATATAGTTTAGCCCACAACTAATTAAAAGTGGAGAGAAAACCGAAAATCTTAAGAGTAGGTTATGTATTAATTAAAAATTTTTATTAACATGAAAACAAAAAAGAAAATTTCTTTGAGGAAAGAAGAAACTTTAGTGGAAATAAGCCAATTACATCGTATTAGAGGTCGTGGTGATGGTGATTTAACTTATGCAAAAGCACATGAAGAACCTCCTGTTAGTACTTATGTGAGAGGTCAAACCCCAACTCTACCTTTGCCTTACACGCGTACAGTTTGATATTAGTTGTGGGTTAAGTGAATGTGCTTGAATTACTTAGTTGTATCTACAATTAACAAATAAGTAATTGATAATGTACAAATTAAGTTTTCATTACATTGAGCGGTAACGCTCAGTATAATGAAAACTTATTAAGAGAATAAATTTGTTCTATTGAATTGTATTTGTAGTAGAACATAAAAACACTTAAAATATATGAATATTAGAGAAATAGTAGTGAAGGTTACATCTTCTTGTAACTTAAATTGTAAATATTGTTATATTTATAATAAAGGGGACAATGCATACATTTATGAACCTAGTGTTATTAGTGAAAAAACGGTGGAAATGTTATTGAAAAAAATAGATTCATACTGTAAAGAATATAAAATTCCAGAAGTAGTAATTATTTTTCACGGAGGGGAACCTCTTATTTTAGGAACTAGGTTTTATAAAAACTTTATAACTCAAGCAGAGTTAATAGTGAAATCGACAAAATTAAAGTATACATTGCAAACTAATGGAACATTATTAACTGTGAAAAATATTTCTGAACTAACAAAATTGGGTATACAAATTGGTGTTAGTATTGATGGTAGTGAAAGGGCATCAGAAAATCGTATATATAGAAATTCAAACAGACACTCTCTTAAAGATGCGGTTAATGGTTATAAATTACTTTTAAATAATCAGCCCAATGCAGGAATATTATGTGTAATTAATACAGAAATAGAGCCATTTGAAATATATGAATATTTCAAAGAATTAGGTTCTAAAAGATATGATTTATTAGTACCAGAAACAACATATAGTAACCAAGATAAAGCTGTCAATAAACTAGGGGACTGGCTAATTAAATATTATAATATACATAAAAATGACACATCTGAAGTTAAGCCAACAATAAAAATATTTGATATTATTGAGGACTTGATATATGGTGTTGAAACTGGGAATGAGCAGTTTGGGAAAAGATATAATCAAGCAATTTCGATAAAAACAAGTGGTTCTATTGAGCCTGTTGATAGTTTAAAGATATGTAGGAATGGTATTACTTTTACATCTTTGAATGTTCATGAGAATGATATAAAAGATATTCACAATAATGAACTGATGGTTAAATATTATAATGCACATCAAGATAGTGTTTTATGTGATAAATGCAAGCAATGTATTATAGGATATTTATGTGGTGGGTCGCAGCTAGCGCATCGTTATTCTGAAACAAATTTATTTGACAATGAATCAGCATATTGTAATGATATCATTAAACTATTTATCCATATTCAAAATTGGCTTTACAATAATGATCCTATATTTAAAAAGAATGGAATAGAACCGTTAACTAAAGCCGATTTCGGTTTATAATATATAGAGAATGATTGCCATAAAGAAAAAAAATCTGATACTAGTGTGGTTATTATCAACCACATTTGCGCACGGTGCAAATATTTCGTACGATTTCTTTGATATACACAATGAGGCTGATGATACAATAGAGTGCGTTCGCTTGTCTGTTGGTGCGGTTAAAAAGCCTGTGATGGTTTGGTTTGTAGGTTCTGTTTCTAATCCAGTAATTGTGGATTATGGTGCGGAATATGACAATTACAAGCTAGTGTTGCCGACAAATAATTTTGATGTTAATACTATATTAAAAGATTATCACCTTGTGCTGTTTTCTCATCCATATATTCCAATACAAGAATCGTATAAGAATTTGAATGCTGAATTAGCTTGCTGCGATACCTCGCAAATGAATCAAGATGCGTGCAGCAAATTTAGAGCCACAAGTACGATAGAGTATCACGTTAACCGCAATAGAAAGGTGATTGATTTTGTGAAAAAGCAAGAGTGGGCTGATGAGTCGAAGATTATAATTATCGGACACTCGCAAGGTGCAACGGTTGCGGCTCATTTGGCTATGAACGCAGATGATATATATGCAGTTGCCTATATATCAGGCTCTCCACTAGGGCGGTACTCATATATACAGGAGAATAGAAGAAAAGCTGATATTGGTATTGTAACAGCCGAGAAGGCTCAGGAGAATATAGAATCGAACTATAAGGATTGGGAAGATATATGTTCTGATAAGCTCTTTAGTGATAATGCCAGACGAACTTGGAAGAGTTTTGGCAGACCATACTTAAATGATATGTCTAAAATTACTGCAAATTTATTTATAGCTTATGGCACCGAAGATATTAGAGCCAGAAATTGTGATTTGATACCAATTATTCTTGAACTTGACCAAAAGAAAAACTACATGATGCTCCCAATGGTGGGGAGAGGACACAACTTTGAGTTAGTGGAGAATGGTAAAAGCAATTTCGAAGATATGCAATGGCAAAAGGTGATAGACGAATTTATACTTTATTTAAAATAATTGAAATTATATTTGAAAAATTTATGTTGAAATTCCCCCACTACACACAACTAGACTCTATGGACTGCGGACCTACTTGTCTCCGCATTATTGCAAAACACTATGGTAAGGCGTTCTCCCTGCAAAATCTCAGGGAGAAGTGCCATATCACGCGTGAGGGTGTTTCGTTGCTTGGTATAAGTGATGCTGCCGAGCTAATAGGGTTGCGTAGCACAGGTGTGAAAGTAACGTGGGAACAGATGCAGGATGAAGTACCGTTGCCGTGTATAGTACATTGGAATCAAAAGCATTTTGTGGTGGTCTACAAAATTAGAAAAAACATAGTTTATGTATCAGATCCAGCATCGGGTTTGTTGAAATACCCTATAGATAAATTTAAAAAATCGTGGTTGCAAAACCACGAGGGCGAAAAGAGTAAGGGTATCGCTCTAATGCTAGAACCAACGGCAGAATTTTATAAAGAATTGGGCGATGAGGATAAGAAACTAAAATTCTCTGAACTACTACATTATCTAAACCCATACAAAAATTATCTTATTCAGTTAGCACTTGCAATGCTAACTGCCACTGTATTAAGCCTAATCTCGCCATTTCTTACTCAATCTGTTGTGGATAAAGGTATTGGCACAAATGATATATCATTTGTAGTGATGATACTCATAGCGCAAGTGGTGTTGGTTGTCGGTCAAATGGCAAATAATCTTATACGTTCATGGTTG
>JAWXTU010000109.1:0-7534 GCA_044433285.1 bacterium
AACATCTGGTTCGTGTAGCGAATAAATCTTATTCTTGCTATTTTTAGTTTGATTCAATATCGCTTTAAATAACGCTATATCTTGCCAATATATGTTTATTGATGGGATATTACGCTCTAGTTCTCTTAACAGTCTTTTTGCTATTGTTTTTATCTCTTTATCTGCTTTTTTCGCTATCTTATTATTCTTTGGGTGATTCCGGTATCTCTGTGCTAATGCTAATTGTTTACGCCTTTGACTATAACTTCGCCGTAACGGTAAATCTAGCTTATACACTATTGCTAAGATCTTGTCTATTATTCTATTATGAAGTTTTGAATCTGTGGGATATGTAATATTCTTTTCTTGAACAGTAGTATCCACTATAACAATATCCTCTTTTTTCTTTGTTTTATTACCATTGTTCTTATCTCTGTTCTTTTTATCCTCTTCATACTTTAAACTAACTCGGATACTTTCCTTGAAAACAAGCTCTATTCCACTTTCTCCTATCCGTTTACGAAAGTGAACCAATTCTGTAGGATTGCAAGGAGCATTGGCAACAAAACTTTTTTCACCGCAAAAATACTGATAATAAGAGTTTTCGCTCCACTGTGCTACAACACTTTCATCTGATATATTTCTTACATGTTTTAAAATCAACAATCCGCACATCAAACGAATAGGTTTACACGGACGACCCTTAGTTGGATGATATAGGGGTGAAAACTCTCGCTCAAATAACTCCCAGTCAATCATTTCTGATAAAAGACATAAAGGATGACGTAGATCTAATTGATCTTCAAATGATGAGAACAATGTGTTCAAATCTCTTTTTTTTGTTGGGTTTATCATAACATTTATTGCCACTTTTTGACTACAAAGATACTAAAAATGGTCGAATATACCAAACATTTTCATAGTTATTTTCCTATAAAACAACAAATTAACCCATTCTTAAGGGTCGACTAAGTATTTAAATACACATCGTCTGTTTGGCTGCCAACCCACCTCTATTTCATCTCCCTCTGCCAGTTCAGAACTGCGTATTACCTCAAAAATGCACAAACAACTCTCCTCATTTTGCTCCTCTTGTAGGTGCTCCAGAAAGTCTTCCCAATCTTTATAACGTAGCAGTCTAGATAATAAATTGAGTGTACTCTCCCTTGTTTTATCTCCTCCATCTACATACCCCCACAATCGTTTAATGGTTGATGTACTTATTGTTTCATGCAAATTTATCCATATAAACTCTTTGAGATATTCAAAATCAATAGGAGTTTTTATTTTTCTAGATGCAAACGCCTCTATTCGTTTTCGTAATTCTACTACTTCTGGACTATCTTTTGTCATAATATTTTATGATATGGTAAAAGAACTGTTTTAGTTCCACTTACGTTAATTTTATTTTTTACAACTCACTATTTATAACTTTGTTGCAAAGGTAGTGCAAAAAACTCATTCACACAAATAATTCATTGGTTCTTATTGGTTCTTGTTTTTTCGTATTATGGGAGAATATTTTTATTTATAAGTCTGATAATAGTAGAGCTGCAATATCTACTTTCGCTAATGTAATATTTCTTTCTACCTACAATTACGGTAGAGAAAGGTGAAGAATTTGCAAAGTGCGAGGAAAAATTTGATTTAGCTGGCGTAATATAGTTCATTAGAATTGACTAGAATGAAAATGTTAACTAAATTGTAAATTAGAATTTTGTTATATATATATGTATGTTGGTTTCGGTAAATCCTGCTAAATTATCAATCAAAAATAGAATATTATTTTAAATCTGTCATAAAATTAAGGTGTTTTATCTTTACTTTCACATAAAAAATTAATTTACTAGATAGTCTTCAGTTAGTAGAATCATCAGTATTTATGGTAGATTTGAGTATATACATAAATAATATTTCCATGTTTAACTATATTTAACTAAATATGTTTGGATGATAAGATTATTTTGCTTAACTTTCGCAAAAATATTTTAATATCATTGTATGTAAAATTCAGCATCATGAAAAAGTATTTATCACATAAAATATATGAATTGATTTTCTATAAACAAAGCCCTGCAAAAGGGAGTTTGTTTATAGAAAATATGTAATTCGTTTAATCAATGTAATGCTCCTGAATTAGATATGGAGGATGAAGAGTCTATAGATTTTAGTGCTCAGAAAAATATTTCCGTTTACCCATCAAGTTTATATTCTGGTGAGACCTTATATTTAGAGACTAATTTTGATGGATCATCTTTGACGGCAGACATTTATAATCTAAATGGAGTTAAAGTATATTCAACAAATCTTGCATCATCTGTTACATCTTTTGGTGTAACTATGCCGAAAGGAATATATATTGTAATTGTAACAGATAACATTACAGGAGATAGAATCTCTACAGAAAAGATTATAATTAAATAGTTTAAATTAATGAGCATATTTACCTTGTAAAATGGGTAGGTATGCTCATTTCTACAAATAAAAGGAGGTTATTATGAAAGCACGATATCTATTAGTAATAGTTTTGGTAATGTTTACCACTTTACTCAAAGCCAACATAGGAGATACTATTGTTTATAATGGTGTCCTATATATTGTTACAACAGAAGACTCAATAAATAGTGACTACGGGGTAAAGCTACAGCTTATTTATGAGCAGGATTATGTGACAATTCCAGAAGCAGTACCATATAATAATATTGAATATAAAGTAACCAATATACGTATATCTTTTAATGATAATGACAGCACTAGATCTATTTTTGAGGAAGGAGATTCTATTAACCCAACGCATTTTACCAAAATAGATTTTAGTACTGCTACACACATATTAAGTGACTCATTTAATTGTCCTGTAAACAATATGTACTACGTCTATAACACTATTATTGATACACTGATACTACCACCTAATGTGGGACGAATCCCTCGGGTTTATACAAATTACTGGACAGATACTTCTGTTTATCCAGATTATATGAATCCGTATACAGCCAGAAGTTCTACCCCTTACTTGTATGGAGTAAAAAGAATATTTACATCCACTAATAAAAAAATAGAATCTTTAATCCCTGCTTGTTATGAAGGATTTAATTATATAGATTTTTTGTTAGAGGTGGATATCAGTAGTATAGATATGGATTCGCTATCTTATATTACATCATATGGGTCATATGGAGAAGGAATTTTCAATCAAAATTATCACATGGAGAAGGTTCGCCTCCCATCTAATTTAAAACACATTGGAGAGATGTCATTTTTATGCACATATAATCTTACAGACATAATACTACCAGAGTCGTTAATTTCTATTGATGATGGTGCTTTTGGATTCTCTACGAGTTTAGACTCTCTATACATACCCAGAAATGTAGAAAATATATCATTCACAGCGTTTAGTGCCACGCATAATATGAAGAAATATATAGTAGATCCGGATAATCCTTACTATAAGGATATTTCAGGAGTATTATACTCTAAAAGCGGCAAGGCTATACATACAATTCCTATGTATCAAGAGACCGAGAGATATATTCTCCCTGACACTGTTGATTCTATTATTGGAAGTATATACGCATATGATTGTTATGGTTCAACTTTATATAGTAATTTTAATATTGTTCCTGTAGGTTGGAACTCAGATCCTTCATATTCTCTTGAAAATCTTCCAGTTTTAAAGAATATAAGAGTAAATGAGAACTTATCGTATTTATGTCCACTCGCTTTTGCAGATACTCCATTTGAAAAAATTGAAAATTTTGAGAATTGCAATATTGTAAGTATAATTCCTTATGGATGTTTTGCGGGGTCATTTATAACTGATACAATAAAAATGCCTCCAGAATTAACTACTATTGGACAATATGCGTTTTATAATACTCCAAATCTAAAAAACATAGATTTATCTTATAAGTTACTCAGTAACATTGGGTCGGATGCATTTGGTTCAAGTGGTATAGAGTGTTTAGATTTATCAAAACAGACAAGACTTACATTGATTCCTTTCGGCATGTGTGCACATTCTTATTCTCTGCGAAAGGTTATTTTGCCCTCTTCGATAAATACAATCAATCCTGCTGCTTTTCATACTTGCACTGCGCTTGATACGATAATGGTTAACGCATTAGAGCCCCCATTAGTATACAGAGCTTACAATAGCGAAGGAGAAGAGATTGGCCCGGCTTTTAGTAATGTACCAACCTCTACCTGCAAATTGTTAGTACCTGCCATCTCTATCTCAAAATATCAATCAGCATCAATTTGGGAAGAATTTTATAATATCGAGGCTGATACTTCTATATGTGTAATAACTGTTGGAGTAAGTGAAGAAGATATGGGTACAGTTCAAATAGCCAGTGAGGATATAGAACAAGCCGTCTATCCCAAAGGAGAGGCTGTTTTGATAAGTGCAAAGAGGAGCATAGATTGTCAATTTGTGGAATGGAGCGATGGCAACAAGAGTTCTTCTCGTTCCGTAAATTTAGATACTGACACAACTCTGATAGCCATTTTCGAACGAGATTTGACCTACAATTATAGATTAACTATTTACACTTCTGATAGTGATTTGGGAAGTGTAAAAGCAGAAAGCAGCCAATATAATTACACTTATGGCGACACAGCTATAATGTCAGCCACAGCAAATAGTAATGCTCGTTTTGTGCAGTGGGAAGATGGTGTATACGATAACCCTCGTAAAGTTGTAATCACACAAGACACTGCTTTTACCGCTGTTTTTGTTGTCGATGGAAACCATTTGCTTACAGTAGAAAGTTCTGATACAGAAAAAGGTAGTGTGTATGTAGAAGATGATAAAGTTTATTATTATTATGGTGATACAGCAAGAATTGGGGCGACAGCTGGTGTTGCAGCTAAATTTACAGGGTGGAATGATGGTGTTTTAGATAACCCTCGAGAGGTTCTAATCACACAAGATACACTGTTTACAGCCTCATTTACAATGGATAACACTAGTTATATTGTAACTGTGGGTAGTTCAGACACACAACAGGGTACAGCATCTGGAAGTGGTTTTTACAAAATCAATGAAGTAATATCAATAGAGGCATCTCCACGTAGTGGTTATCTATTTGATATGTGGAATGATAGTATCGTAGATAATCCTCTAACTGTTGTAGTTACACAAGACACTACGTTTATAGCCTCATTTGTAGTGATAGAGACTGCCGTAGATAATATAGAGGAGGATTTAGTTCAGGTTTATGCCTCAGATATGTGTATCTATATTGATGGTGAATTTTCTAGAGTAGAGGTGTTTACTATGCTCGGTCAGCTCTATTACTCAGGTTCTTTAAATAAAATTGCAGTAATAGAGAAGGGGATATATATTGTGAAAGTGGATAATTCAACTACAAAAATTGTGGTTCAGTAGGTAGTTAATAATTTTCCATCATTCGATTCACATCATTCGATTTGCATAATTCAAAATAAATGATTAACTTTGCCGAGTAATAAATAGTACACCATAAATTTATATGCAATGAATAGAAATCCGTTTATAGTTACAGGGCGAATTGAAGCTGAGTATTTTTGCGATAGAGTAAATGAGTCGGAAAGGCTAGTAAAATCGATAACTAATGGTAATAATATGGTTATTATCTCCCCACGCCGTATGGGAAAAACGGGGTTAATTCAGTTCTGCTACGACAAACCAGAAATTTCAGAAAATTATTATACTTTCTTTTTAGATATTCTGCACACCACGTCGCTCCGCGAATTTACATATACGCTGGGAAAAACAGTTTTTGATACACTTCTTCCTCGAAGTAAGAAAATGGCTAATCTATTTGCACAAACATTGAAATCGCTTAGCGGAAAATTTGGCTTTGATGCTATGACAGGACTGCCTACGTTTAGTGTGGAACTAGGCGATATCGACAAGCCAGAGTATACGCTTGAGGAGATTTTTCAGTTGCTATCGTCGGCAGATAAACCCTGTTTTATCGCAATAGATGAGTTTCAACAAATCGCTAAATATCCAGAAAATAATATAGAGGCACTCCTACGCGCCCACATTCAAAAGATTGAGAACTGTAATTTTATCTTTGCTGGTAGTGAGCGAAGTATGATGCAGGCGATGTTTCTATCTTCTGCACGACCGTTTTATCGCTCTGCCGATGTAATGGAACTTGGCGCAATTGAAAAGGATATCTATATTGATTTTGTAATATCTAATTTCGAAAGACGAGATAAATCTATTGATAGTGAAATTGTTGCAGAGGCGTATGATCTCTTTAATGGTCATACATTTTATATTCAAAAATGTTTTAATGAGGCTTTTGCCAATACAGTAATAAATGAGCATTGTACAAAAGAGACTGTTGATGCCGCTATAAAAGATATGGTAGGTCTGTATGATACTATTTTCCGTGAGATATTATCAAATATCCCCGAAAAACAGAAAGAGCTGCTTTATGCCATCGCAAAAGAGGGTAGTGCTCGACAAATTCAATCAGGTGATTTTATAAAAAAATATAGTCTCACCTCATCTAGCTCTGTTCAATCTGCTGTAAAAAAGCTGCTTGAACGTGATTTGATTGTTGAACAAAATAGAGTATATTCTCTTTCTGATAAACTTTTTGAGATGTGGATAAATGATGTTATTGATTAAAAATGCAAAAAAATACAAAAATAATCGCTAAATTGCTGCTTTCAAATTGTAAGTATCAGGACAATTTCCCTCAAATTTTTTAAATCTTCAACTCTCCCTCTCGATATAGTCAATATACCCTGTATTGCTAAATCGTTGTTGTAGTGTACCTAAATCACTATGCTCCCTTAGTTACCCCTCTATTTTTACTTTTATATAATAAGAACCATTAAGAACACTCATCTGTATTATTTTTTCATCTATTTTTGCAGTGTGAAAACAAAACATTTAATTCTTTAATAAACATTAAAAACAAAAAAACGATGAAAACAAAAAAATTAATTATGATGATTGTTGCCGTATGTGCAATCACTTTAACAGCGTGTACTTCAAAAACAGACTCTCTTATTAATAAATATGAGAAAGCTTTGAAAAACAAAAATTATGAGAAAGCTCTTACTATTGCTGCTGAATTAGAGCCTATGGAAAAAGAACTCTCTAAAGAGCAACTAGATCGCTTGTATAAAATAGCGGAAACATACAGCGAAGAAATTTCAAAGACTTTTGATCTTGATTAATAACATTAAAAGTACAAATAAATGAAAGCAAAAAAATTACTTATGATGATTGTTGCCGTATGTGCAATCTCATTAACTGCTTGTACTTCAAAAACAGATTCTCTTATTAATAAATATGAGAAAGCTCTGGAAAAGAGAGATGTAGATACTGCTATTGAAATCGACGACGAGTTCGTAAGACTAAGAAAAAGTGGTGAATTATCAGCAGAGCAAGACGCAAGAATAGATCAAATTGATAAAAAATTTGGCTCTATAACGAATACTGTGGGTAATTAAATTTCAGTTTACCACAACAGAAGTATATCATGTTCATATAATTCTTAATATTTCTGTATCCTCGAGCTCTTCTTTTTATTAGTTGTAT
>JAWXTU010000110.1:0-7374 GCA_044433285.1 bacterium
AAAGAGGATACCGAGCGAGGATTTCTAACTAAGGAGGAGATAAATCTACTAATCAATGGCAAGCTAAAAAATAGCAAACAGGAGTATATCCGAGATCTATTTTTGTTCTGCACGTTCACAGATCTATCTCTTATGAGCAACTTCCTGAAAACAAACAACTTGCAAATAGCTAATTAGTGAATAGGTAATGATTTAGAAACTACTCTACTGCTTTGTTTTGCTGTGATTTACTAATCTATCAAATAACTAATACAAAGGTAGTGATCTTTTTTGAATTTGCAAATTGTTGGATATTTTGGTGTAGATTGGGATGTGTACTATTTTGGAGATGATATAATGTAATTCAGCCATTCTCATTTCACGGAGTATTTTATAGCATCTTTCCAATCATAAATCAAATCTGCTAGCATACGAAAATTACATATGTTTTTAGAGGTTAAAATCTCTACAATGGCAATATTTGCAAATAGCATTAAATATCTTACCAGCTCGCTTAAAGATACTAATTTACTTTTAGTTATCGCTTTCACAACTATATCTACAATTAGTCTTCTATACTCAGCTAAGTCTTGTTCTGTAATACTTGATAAATAAGTTGGATCACTAAATTCTCTTTCACTAATAACTTCGCTATAATCAGTTGGCATATCCCCAAATCCAATATAATGATCGGACTTAAGGCTGTTTAATAACTCATTTGAATTGCAAGCAAATATAAAATTTGTTTTATTTTTAATAACAGAGAGTTGCTTCTGTGTGAATAGTACTTCATTCTTTCCTTTTGTAGGAGTGCCATACAAACAATTACTTGCTCCGTGACCTAAAAACACAATAGTGCAATTATTATCTAATGCTTCTATGCGTGTTTTAAGTCTGGTTACATCACCTTCATTAGTTGTGTCTATTCTGTATCCCGCAAAATCCTCTGACATGTTCTTTGCAGCATTGAATATTGGTTCCAAAAAGTCGGTAGTAGTATCCTTCGGGAATATACATATTACTAATTTATTCACTGTCTGAATTTATGTTGATTAGGTATGCGATTGTTTGCTCAAGTAGTGCATTTTGAAAATCCAAACCTTGAGGAGTATTTCTTTCAATTTCATTTGCAATGTCACCTAGACTTTTGCCTTGGAAGTTTGGGTAACAAGATTTGAATTGCAATTCTGAATATTCTCGTAAATTTCGCAACAATATAGATGTTGTATGAGTATCTTTTTTCTTTAGTTGCCTAATAACCTCTGAAGGATAGCCACTACGTTCAGTACAGGATATAAGATTAAGACTTTTGAAATTTATAATTTTCTGAATGAGATTTTGTGACGTCATGTTTTTGTAATCTCCAATAACCTCAGCTACAACCTTTGACCTATCTCCTGAGTATATAATAATGGGCACATTATTTCGTATTTTATGCGCTATTTCTGCTATATGTTTGCCATTAATATTGTCGTCTGATAAGTCAAAATCTGTTGCTACAACGTCAATTGAACAATTATGAAACGCATCATATAGCTTCGCTTCTAATTTTTCTATACAAATATTACTATCGTCATCTAGTAGATCAGGATCAGTTGCATTTATATATGTGACATGTACATCTATTGCATCCTTTCTAAGAGGTAGTACTATATCTGTATTAATGACATTATTTTGATTTACATCATCAATAATTATGCATGTTTTTGTACTCATATTAAAACGTAATTCTAAATGTTGCTCCACTTTCAAAGTGTAGACAGTTACCAATAAATGTTATCTCCCCTTTTACTTCTTTTCTCATTATATCACGAATAGTACTTAATCCTATTCCTGATCCACCACGTCTATTAGTTATACCCAACTCAAATATTGAATCGACAGTATTTACTTCCATATCTACTCCTCTGCCATTATCAGAAAAGTCCATAATTATTTTACTCTCTTCACGCTTAAACTCAATGTATATTTTTGTAGCATCAGCTTTAACAGAATTGCTAATCAAATTATCTATTATTACAGTTAAATCTAACAAAGGTAACTTTTTAATAACAGGTGTATCATATTTTATTTCAACAACAATGTCTTTTACTGAGGCTTTGTAATTTTCAACATACTCTTTGATATACCTAGAAACATCAACCTTTGAATGTTCTTTTAGTAGCGCTATATCTGCTTTGGTTAGTAGTTTACTTATCTTCTCAATTCTTTCAATGTGAAAAAAAATGACGTCTAACTCTTCTCGAATTTGATTGTTGTTTAAAGGTTCATCTAAAGAATATTGTATGCTTTTTGCTGCTGATGATAGTTCCATTGAAGACAATTTTACAGTGTGTAAAAGGTCTGCTGTTTCTTTTGTTATGTTACGAGAGGCTGCCAAATATTTATTCTTGCTTATCTCAACATCCCTTTCTGATTCGGCAATTTTTCTACGCTCTTGCTCTTCCTTACGCTTCTGTTCAGCTTCTTTTCTTAAGACTTCTTCTTCTCGTCTTTTAATATCCGCTTCTTTTGCTTTGAGTTGGGCATTTACACGAGCGACCTCCTCTTCTTTCCTCCTCTTCTCCGCTTCTATTCGCAGAGCTTCTTCTATTCTTGCCTTTTGTTCAGCCTCTATACGCCTTTGCTCTGAATCGTATGCTCTTTTTTCAGCCTCATCTTTTTCTTTTTGCAACTCTACAATTCGAGCCTTTGCTTCGTCTATACTATACAATAAATTTGCATCATCTGTTTGAATTGCTATTTTTTCTAGGTCTGATATGAACTGAGGTTTAACACTCCAAGACTCCATTGGATCAGATATAATATTTGCTAAATCCTTATTATAATACAAAACCTCTATATCTTTATCCTTTGAAAGAGTTTTTATTAATTGGATAAAATCTATTTTACTGCCAATACTTGATTCTAAGATATAATTAGGTGTATCATTGTCCTTATCCTTTTCAAGGAGACTAGTTCTTGCTTTTAGAGCTTCAGCCTCATTATGAAAGTATTCTTTTTTTAAGAATGCCTCTCCCCACAAGACTCCGACAACATACCTTTCCAATCTTCGGTGCGCTATAGAGAATAAATTAAATAACTGTTCTGATGCGGTAGTCATTATCAATCCCCCGTCTCGACTTGAAACTTCTTTTAGGTCATCAATTTTATCAGTTATTACATCAACACGACCAAATAAGTCACGAGTACCAATATATCTATTATGACCTTGTTGTGCTCTATAATCTAAATTCCAACTATCGTCTTTAGGACTTCCAAATGGCATAATTCTAAAGCCATTACGGAATAAAAAAATTGAGCCATAATTTATTGGGGCAACACCCATTAGTTTAGAAAAGTTATACTTCGCAGCTCTATTTAAAAAATACAGACCGATTTTAACATTGCTCAGATTCTTAAATTTGGTATTATATTCTTTGATTGTATATATCTTTTCACCTCTATCTGTGATAGTAGTAATTATGCGGTCATGTAACAGCTCGACATCAATTTGTGTGGTTTTTAAATTAAGGATATCAGATATGCTATTCTTTATGATTCCATTTACTATATCTCGATCAAACTTACCTAAATTCTTCTCTTCGTTATCCGTCTCTTTTTCATATGAGCATACTATTTCAATTGAAAAATCATTCGTTTCAGAGAATGGATTTATTAGCTTTTCTAATGATCGCTTTAAATTAAGGATTTTATCTCTGCCCCAAGAATTATTATCATGAAGATTAGTTATCTCCAATATAGTTCCAGTTTTGCCACTTTGAGGAAATATCGGCATATTTGTCGTAGCCTCATGGTTGATGGAAATATTTGTAAATTCGGCACCTTGATCTGCCTCAAACAAACTCCAATCTATATAAATAATTTCTGTTGTATTTGACAACTGGCTTTTGGTTGTCATTACTAAATTTTTACCCAAACGGTCACAAGAAAACCTACCAATTCCTTTTGCGCCAGCATAGTGTCGTTTTATATTGTCTCTATATGAATTTTGCTTTTCAGTGTACGAATCTTCACTTCCATCCCTTTTTGCGGAAAATCCTAAAAAAATCCACTTGTTATTTATGTCAGGCAAAGACATTCCTTTCCCATTATCTGATATTATGATTTTATTATGCTCAAATGTTATTACGACCTTTGAAGCATATGCATCATAAGAATTTTTCACTAATTCGAATATAGCAATATTATCGTCAACAATAAGGTCTTTACCGATTAGATCTTTTATAGCAGAACTAACTTTAAATTGCAATTGTTCCATATTTATAATCTATATTAGTTCATTCAATATTAAACCACTTTGCTCTCCAAATAAAGGCGGAATAGCGTTTCCTATTTGAGTATATCGAGGAACTTCAACTTTGCGTAGTTTACCTCCAGTTGTGTATTTACCCTGAAACTCAAAATCATCAGGAAAAGATTGCAACCTCGCATATTCTCTAACTGTTAATATTCTTGGTTCACAATAATGAATTAAATCATCTGGATGTGAGGTAATAGTTGGTGCCTGTGCTCGTGCCATTAAAGGAACTAGAACCTGCTTCTTTATCCCCAATTCATTTTTAAGATGTTCACTTAAATTTTTACATTGAGTAGATATACTTTGAATATATTTTAAACGCTTGGTTATCTTGTCTGTATGTTTTGCAAAACTATGACTGTGTGGTATACTTTCTTTGTAATTCTGTCTAACATATTGCTGGTAACTAGAAGACGTCTTTCCGTATACACTGCTATTGAAGCCTTTTCGATCAGGAGTTGGCACCAATTTAGATGTTGTCAAGTCTGATAATGCGTCTTGTATAGTTGGATTTACGTTTAATCCTTTATTGCTTAGGAAAGAATATTTGTTGCTTTCTAATTTCTCAAAGAAAGATTCTACTTTCGCCTTTGTTGCACCTTTTGCATCCTTACGCATTCCAACAAGTATAAATCTCGTCCTTTTTTGAGGTATGCCATAATCTCCAAAGTTAACAAGCTTTCCACAAACATAATATCCTAACTCGTCCAACTTGCTCAAAACTAACTCCGAATAAGCCTGTCCTTTTTGCTTGTTGTTCTTGAATTCCATTGTAAAACCTTTGACATTCTCAAAGAATATCAGTTTTGGCATTATTAGAGATACGAACTTGATGTAAGAATGGATTAATTGATTTCTTACATCACCTTCATTTCTTTGACCTGCCATAGAGAAGCCTTGGCAAGGGGGACCTCCTGCAATGAGGGTTACTCGCCCCCTAAGTTGTTGTAAATTATCAGAGTAATTTTCTAATACCTCATTTATATCATGACTCGTTTTAGGCAACCATTTGGGCCACCTAAAATGATTGTATTTTTCTATAAGGTTATGCTTTAGTGTACTGAATGCTTGGGGATTTTTTTCTATAGCAAAAACCCCTTGCCATCCAGCATTGTGCAGTCCTAGAGATAGTCCACCACAGCCAGAAAAGATATCTATTACTCTATGTTTTACAACTTTACCCATACATAATATGTATATAAAAACTCGGATTATCGCAAAGCGTGCAATAATCTAATCCTATAAATAAAAGGTAAAGATAGTGATTTTTTGTCTAAAACAAAATATTTTCAAGACATTTATACCTCCGCCCTCTCAACCACAGTCTCCCAAAGTCCAATCTTGTCGGTTGGGCTTTGGCGTGTGATGCCTATGTACTCTAAGCTGCTGTCTTCGTAGCGTTTGAATTTGTAGATGGCGTCGTTCATTAGGACGCTATTGAATAGGTTTAATGATACCAATAGCTCGAAATCACGTAGGGTTAGACCTGTGACTTTGCGGAATAGGTCGGGTTCGAGTTGGGTGATGACATCCTTTAATGAGTGTTCTCGGTAGTCGGTGAGATACATAAAGACAGGCACTCGTGTGGCAAATTTTATCAACTTCTCTTGTATCTGTTTACGTAAGGATTTATACTCTTTCTCCTCGGCTGTAAGCTCCTTTTTCTCGACAGGGGTTACATCATCGCCCTTCTCTTTCTTGGCTTTTTTGACCGCCTCCGACTTATTGATTATGGTCTCAATATCTTGGTTGAGATTGCGGAATCCCTCGATGCTCATCAAGGCTCGCATTGCATCTTCGTTATCCATCAAGCGTTTGAGGGTTGGGTTATCGACATTGACCAATAACGCACTCTCCCAACGACGAGCAAGCAGCGTTGCCGATGTGCCACTCATCGCCATATCCAAAATCCCTGCTGCATCAATCTGCTTCATCGAGCTGCCATCGTAAGCCAATACAGGCAGGAACGATATAAACTCCTCAACCTTCTTTTCGGGGTTCGACTCCTCCACATTCAAACGACAACTATAATCGGCAATCTGCCTCAACGCACGATCGGGCGCAAAGTCAAACACATAGCACTCCTCCTTCATTATCTCAACCTGGTTTGGCGACAATGAGTCAGGATTCTTGATCGCCCAAGGTGTCTGCACACGAAATGCAGCTTGAAAATATGTCTCAGGCGACGAGGTATTGCGCAACATAAATATACCACTCCAAGGTTTTACGGAGACTCCCGTTGTCAATTTCAAACATGATAATGTTATAGTTTTGCTCTCCAGCGGACTACCCATAGCTTGCAACACAGGTGGCAAAGCATCAACACCAATACCTGCCGATGACCCTGCTGCCACTATCACCTTGTAATCGTGATAAAATGTATTCTGTTTCTCTTTCAATAAATTGCACATAGCAAAACACGAAGAAACTCTTGGCAAAAACCAAAACGTATGCGTCAAGACCTTCAACAACGGTGCGTGCGAAAATGGCATAGGCGGCTTCTCAGTTCGCAACTTCAAATCCGACACAACCGTATCTGCATACCCACCACGTATAAGATCCAGCCACTTTTGCACCTCATCCTTATATACAAACTCCGCACTATCACCCTCGCCCTTAGCTGAGAAGAAAACGTTAAGGTCGAACTCATCAAACTCCCCAGCCATCGCCACCGAGCGTATCGAGTCGGGCATTTGATATGTCATCATCACCATTCTTGGCAACGCTAAATATGGATTGTCAGCCCCCGACCATTCAGATTTTGCTCGCTGCTCATCGGAATATGTCCAGTTATATATCTGCTCCTCGATAAACTCTCCCGAATTTATCGCCCTAAAAGGAGTGCCAGACAAGTAGAGATAAGCCCCCGTAGTGATTGGCATAATCTCCTCATCGAAGTACTCCAAACCTGCACCCTCAGCATACTCACGCTCTCGCTTGTCCTCACTCTCGAACAAGTCCTTGGCACTCTCTCTCCACGCTCCGTAGTGGTACTCGTCAAAGACTACACAGTCCCAATTTATTGCGTGCACCCACTCATTGCGACTCTTTATTCCACCAATTTTGTTCTTGCCGAGGTAGTCTTGGAACGAGCC
>JAWXTU010000111.1:0-7351 GCA_044433285.1 bacterium
ATAGCTTCAGACCATGGTTTGTGGTTTGTCAAATTTAAGCAATATCTCTAATTTAGTAGATAATGGGTTCTTATACTAAATTTTGAGGCGTAAATATAGAAAATAGAACCCACCTAAAATTAAAAATTATGGAAATGAAAGATATTAAAATAATATTGGTGGATGATGACAGTGATTTTGGTGGATCTATTACCAAAGGATTAATCTCTATTGGTTATAATGTTCACTATCAAACCTCTCTACTATCATTGGAGAACATTATAAATGATTTTCGCCCAAATATTCTGTTTCTCGACGTAGAGATAGGTGATTTGGATAGCATAGAGGAGACTACGCAATTTGCTACTCTATTTCCAATGCTACCGATTGTCTATATCTCCTCGCACACAGAGGGTTCGTATCACAAAAGAGCCTTCAACAAAGGGGGTGTGGCATACATAAAAAAACCTATAAAATTAGATGAAATTGAGGCGTATATTGAGATGTATGCAAAACCGTTCGCCAATGAGATTACATCTATAGGGAATATAACTTTCAAAATGGATACACGCAAAATATGTAACATCGAAACGAATGAGACTGCAAGCTTGAATACTCAAGATGCTGCACTGCTAAAATTTTTAATTGCCAACAAGGGGGTTATGGTATCTTTTGAGGAGATAGATAAAAAGGTGTGGGGCGGTAAAATACTAAGTAATAATGTATTTAACAACTCACTGAGCCGACTGCGCAAAACTCTTCGAGAGTGTTCTAATTTAACCATCACTACGATACACAGCACTGGCTATATTTTAAGTGTGAATGTCGAGAAGGAGATCTAAAGAAATCCGCAAAAAACTTTACAACAAAAGATTTCATCAATCAATATATTTTTTGTAACTTTGCCACTCTTATAGAGCTATGTAATGATAGATAGCCAAAAACAGACAAATTTACAACTATAATATTAGCAGTATAGATGGTAAAGAAATTTGATTTTTTAATTATCGGTAGCGGTATCGCAGGTATGAGCTACGCGCTGAAAGTTGCCGATAGAGGTAGTGTTGCAATACTGTGCAAGACTACGCTAGACGACACCAATACAACCCTAGCACAAGGTGGTATATCTTCGGTAACCAATACCCTATCAGATGATTACGAAAAGCATATCCAAGACACGCTAATTGCAGGTGATGGGTTGTGCGACATTGCAGCAGTAGAAAAGGTGGTGAAAAATGCCCCTTTGCAGATTAAGCAACTACTGGAGTGGGGAGTGGATTTTGACAAGACACCCGACGGCGAATTTGACCTGCACCGCGAGGGCGGACACTCCGAAAATCGCATACTACACCACAAGGATTCTACTGGTGCCGAGATACAAAAATCACTGATAAAAAAGATAAAATCGCACAAAAATATCAAAGTTTTTGAGCATCATTTTGCAGTTGACCTACTCACGCAACACCATTTGGGCGAAATTGTTACTCGCCACACTCCCGATATTGAATGTTACGGCGCATATGCCCTCGACTCTAAAACGGATAAAATCGATACTTTTCTGGGTAAAATCACCCTGCTGGCAACAGGTGGTATCGGTAGCGTGTACACCACTACTACTAATCCGCTAGTAGCCACTGGAGATGGTATTGCAATGGTGCACAGGGCACGCGGAATTGTGAAGGATATGGAGTTTGTGCAGTTTCACCCTACTGCGTTTTATATGCCAAAACTGCGTCCGTCGATACTAATCACAGAGGCGATGCGTGGATATGGCGCGGTGCTGCGTGATGTAAATGGCAACGAGTTTATGCATAAATATGACAAACGATGCTCGCTTGCCCCACGTGATATTGTGGCTCGTGCAATTGACACGGAGATGAAATCGGCTGGTACTGATTTTGTATATCTTGATGTAACGGCTAAACCTGCCGAGGAGACAAAAGAGCACTTCCCGATGATATCTGAGAAGTGTTTGCAATATGGCATTGATATTACAAAACAATATATCCCAGTAGCCCCAGCGGCTCACTATCTTTGCGGTGGTATTGCCGTGAATGATGATGCAGAAACGAGCATCAACCGCCTATATGCTGTAGGAGAATGCTCTTGCACTGGGTTGCACGGAGCCAATCGTCTTGCATCTAACTCGCTGATAGAGGCTATTGTATATGCCGATGCGGCTGCTCAACACTCAATTGAAAAGATATCGCAATTGAGCTACAACGAGGCGATACCGCAATGGGACGATGCAGGCACTCGCATACCAGAGGAGATGGTGCTTATCACTCAATCGCGCAAGGAGGTGCAACAGATAATGAGTTCGTATGTTGGTATCGTACGCTCTAATTTGCGTTTGACTCGTGCAATGCGCCGCTTGTCAATACTCTTTAGGGAGACAGAAAACCTGTTTAATCGTTCGGTGGTAAGTAGGGATATTTGCGAGCTTCGCAACTCAATATCAATTGCTTATATGATTATCAAACAGGCGCAGGCTCGCAAACAGAGTTGCGGTTTGCACTATAATATAGACTATCCATCTAAAACAAAATAAAACCAAAATAAAATGAAGAAATTTCAGCTTTACAACAACATCTCGGGGTGGCTTGCATTTGCAATTGCAGCAATCACTTACCTACTCACAATCGAACCGACTGCATCGTTTTGGGATTGTGGCGAGTTTATCTCATCTGCCTACAAATTAGAGGTCGGACACCCACCTGGTGCACCGTTTTTTATGATGACTGCTCGTATGTTCTCGCTTTTTGCATCAGACCCTACTCAAGTGGCTGCAATGGTTAATGCTATGTCGGCTCTTTGTAGTGCGTTTGTGGTACTATTCTTGTTTTGGACGATTACTCACCTTGCACGCAAGATTGTGGTGAGAGAGGGACAAGAGGTCTCTTTGGGCAAAGGCATCGCTATTCTTGGCTCTGGATTGGTTGGTGCATTAGCTTATACTTTTTCAGATACTGCTTGGTATTCAGCCGTTGAGGGTGAGGTATATGCCTATTCATCGCTATTTACTGCCGTAGTTTTTTGGTGTATATTAAAGTGGGAAGATGTGGCAGAGGAGCCTACTGCAGCTCGCTGGTTGATACTCATCGCCTATCTGATGGGACTCAGTATCGGGGTGCACTTACTTAACTTGCTTGCTATTCCTGCGCTGGTATTGGTATACTATTTCAAAAAATATAACGCTACTTTTAAAGGTGCAATTGCTGCAATTATCGTATCTGGAGTGATTTTAATTGCGGTGCTATATGGTATGATACCTGGATTTGTAAAGGTGGCATCGTGGTTTGAACTGCTATGTGTTAATTCACTAGGTATGAGCTTCAACTCGGGTGTGATAATCTACCTAATCATCACAGTGGCAGCATTGGTTTGGGCTATATATGAAACGCAGAATGTGAAGAACGAAGTGCGTGCGAAAATAGCATTTCTTGTAGCAATGTCGCTACTTGGTGTGCCATTTTTGGGTGATGGTATCATCATCGGATTATTAGTTATCGCTGGAGTGGCTACCCTACTATTTGCAATAAAAAAATGGAACTACTACTGGATGAACACCATTATCCTGTGTATGACGGTAATGCTTATTGGCTACTCTACATACGCTATGATAGTGATTAGATCGTTGGCTAATACGCCTATGGATCAAAACTCACCAGAGGATGTTTTCGCACTTCAATCATACCTCAATCGCGAACAATATGGCGACCGCCCATTGCTATATGGTGCGATGTATTCTGCCCCAGAAGTACTTAGGGTAGAGGGTAATATGTGTGTGCCAGTTGGGATATATGGTAAAAATACATGGCAACAAAAAATCAAAGTGAGCGATGATGAAAAAGATAAATATTATGTGGCTGGACGCAAACAAAAGGGGTACGAAATGGACTCGCGATTTAAGATGCTTTTCCCTCGTATGTATTCGTCGCAAGCTAACCACGTAAAAGCGTATGAGAGTTGGGGTGATGTAAAAGGGAAAAAGATAAAAATCGACCGCTGCGGACGTGAGGAGACTGTGGTGATGCCAAGTATGGGAGAAAACTTGCGTTTCTTCTTTAGTTATCAAGTGAATTTTATGTATTGGAGATATTTTATGTGGAACTTCTCTGGTCGCCAAAACGATTTGCAAAGTAGCGGTGAGATAGACAGAGGAAACTGGATAAGTGGTATTTCGTTTATCGACAATGCTCGATTGGGCAACCAAGACAATTTGCCATCTGATCTACAAAACAACAAAGGGCGCAACCGCTACTTTATGTTGCCACTGTTGCTCGGATTGCTCGGTATCGTATGGCAGTTGTGCAGCAAAAAGAGGGGTAACGAAAGTTTCTGGGTGGTATTTGCCCTATTCTTCTTGACTGGTTTGGCAATTGTGGTATATCTAAACCAAACGCCATATCAACCGCGCGAACGTGATTATGCCTACGCTGGTTCGTTCTACGCCTTTACAATTTGGATTGGACTTGGGGTAATGTTCATCTACTCGCTGATAGAGAAGTATATATCAAAACCTGTAGCAGCTATAGTGGCAACTATTTTGTGTTTGGGTGTGCCTACATTGATGGCGCAACAAAACTGGGACGACCACGACCGCTCGGGTCGCACAATGGCACGTGATTTTGGATTGAACTACCTAAACAGTTGCAAAGAGAATGCAATAATTTTCTCTAACGGCGACAACGATACATTCCCATTGTGGTACAACCAAGAGGTGGAGGGCAACAGAACTGATATGAGGGTGTGCAATCTATCTTACTTTAACACAGATTGGTATATCGATCAAATGCGTCGTGGTGCATACGAATCTGCTCCACTGCCTTTATCGTGGGACAAAAAAGATTATGTGTCTGGTAAACTCGATATTTCTCGTGTAATGGACCACCCACAAATAAAGGGTGATTTGACCATCGGAGATGCACTAAATTATATGCGCGACCCTCGCTTTATAGACGGTGATAATATTGGTACTATATTTAGCTCTACACTAACATTGCCAATTGACAAAAAGCAAGTTATCGCAACTGGTACTGTAGATGCAGCGGATTCTTTGACTATTTTAGATAAGATGAGTATTAAACTAAACCGCTCAATTACTAAATCACAAGTGATGGTGCTTGATATGCTCAACACCAACAATTGGGAGCGTCCGATTTATATCGCTGCCACAGTGGGCGAGGAGTTTTATCCTGCGCTCAAAGATTATATGCAACTTGAGGGCTTGGCATATAGGATTGTGCCTACTCGCGGAAAACGCGACAGGGTAAATACTGAGGTGATGTACGACAATATGATGAACAAATTCTTGTGGGGCGGTATTGCAGACCCTAATGTTTATCTCGACGAACAACATCAACGTATGGCTCGCACAATGCGCTTAATGTTCGGTAATCTAGCAGAATCGCTATACAATGAGGGGGACAAAACAAGAGCACTAGAGGTGATAAACAAATGCTTTGAAGTGGCACCTGCTACCACATTGCCATACGACTACAGCTGCTCTATATTGGCTAACATCTACTACAAACTGAATGAACCTGAAAAGGCAGATGAGATTTTAACCTCACTGACAGAGGCTTATGTAGAAAAGATTGAGTGGAATATGACTCTTAGTCCAGAGATGCGCAGCAACGTATCAAACGAAAACAGTTTAAAACAGAACGTAGCGCTGATACAACATATCTGGCAAATAGCCGTAGAGGCGAACAGTCCGATAAAAAATGAGCTCGAAGATATACTTAGAGAGTACTACAATATACAGTAAAGGCTTCTAAATCAGTTTGCGCTGTATGAACTCTAATATAATTATAAGATCCCTCTTCCCTGCTCTATATCGAGTGGGAAAGAGGGATCGAGTTATATATCTAACGTTCGACGACGGACCAAGTTGTGCATCGACAAGAGAGATACTGGACGTGCTTGATAGAGAGGCGGTGAAGGCTACATTTTTTTGTATTGGCAAGAATGTGCAGAGATATCCAGAACTATATCAAGCAATTATCGATGCAGGACACAGAGTGGGCAACCACACAATGAACCACGCTAATGGCTTTAAGTTCAGTACTAAAAAGTATCTTAAGAGCATTTCAGATGCATCAAAATTAGTTACATCTAATCTATTTCGTCCGCCCTACGGACGGATAAAGCCCTGGCAAATAAGAGCAGTGCGCAAGTTGGGCTACAAAGTGGTGATGTGGGACGTAATAGCATGGGATTGGGACTCGAAACTCACACCCGACGAGGTGTTATCTATCATCAAGCGCGACACCCGCAACGGTTCAATCATCGTACTGCACGACTCCGCCAAAGCCGCTCCTCGTACCCTGAAAATATTAGAAGAGTCGATAGTGTGGCTGAAGAGCGAGGGGTATCGGTTTGAAGTGATTTCGGAGGATTAAGAGGTTTTGGGAAGATTAAGAGGTTCTGATAAGATTAAAAGGTTCTAAGAAAACTAAAAGTTTTTTTTGGAGGGGTGGCGGATAAAAGCCTGGAGGCTAAAACTTAAACCGCACAAGCAACTACTTCTAAGCGGTAGTTAATTAGTCGTGTAGCCGCTCTCCCATAGCCCAAGTCGATTAATTCTTGATAGATTATTTTCAGGTTATCCAGAGGAATATCATATTGACTATTCAAATTTTTATATTTCAGCAAAAGAGATTTTATCTTACATTTCAGAGCCATTTTGTAAGCTCCAATCTCCTCCATACACTCTGCTACTCGCTCAAAATATTCGTCGTAAGAGTCTGGTTGATAATATAGATCATACACTTCATCTCGCTCCTCTTTATTATTAGTTTGCCAAAGCATCTCATCGAGCAGTTCCCAATTTGTATCGTCTTCATACTCTCGGATATCAACATTAAATAGCTGTTCTGCAATAAGTTGCGCACGCCACATAGGCTGCACAACTACTTCTCCGTTTTTTACTGTTATTAATTTTTCGGCTAAGCCGTTAGTGTTAGATTCTTCGTAATAAAATTTATTTTCCATAATTCAAAAGTTTTAATTAGTTTAATTAGTTAATGTCAAAGAGCTCTCTATCAGGTTGAATTATGTAACAAAAAAGTACATAACCCTAGCCACTCACTTCTGTGAGTCGATAGTTTTATGTACTTAATTATGATGCAAAGGTAGAGATTTTTTTTAAATCTCACAAGGATTTCATCAAAAATATTTTTTGATGGCATTTATCACAAACAAAACCCCCTACTTTTGCAAGCAAAATTTTAAAAATTAGAATTCCACACCCTATTATAGACGATAATTTTATAAAATTCCGGTCAAAAAACAACAGAATTGCAAGACAAAAGCCGTAGTTCAGAGGTAAATGAGTAAAATAACAGACTGATTATCAAAGGGAGAA
>JAWXTU010000112.1:0-7285 GCA_044433285.1 bacterium
TTCTGGTTCCCTTCTCTCTAATCCCTAATCTAATCCCTAATCTAATCTAATCTAATCTAATCTCCAAATCTTCTGCCTCTAATCTCTAATCTCTAATCTCTAATCCCTAATCCCTAATCCCTAATCCCTAATCCCTAATCCCTAATCTAATCTAATCTAATCTAATCTAATCTAATCTAATCTCCACTCCAAATCTTCTGCCTCTAATCTCTTCTCTCTACCATCACTTTTTGCGGTTCAAATTACCACTCCTTGTATGGGAATTTGAACAATGAAGCGTTGTAATATTTAGCCTCGCCTGTTACCTCATCGCCCACAAAATCTGGCAGCGGAAATTCAGAATCCTTGCGTGGCAGTTCAATCTCAGCCACCACTAACCCCTGATTATCACCGTGAAACTCATCTACCTCCCACACAAAATTGCCAAACTCTATTTTATATCTAGTTTTTTCGATAATTGGGTGCTGACAGGTGTTTTGCAGCATCTCGAGGGCATCGGTGTATGGAATTTCGTATTCATATTCGTTGCGAGCAAAGCCGATAGTGGCATTTTTTATGGTTACAAACCCTTTGTTGTCGATTGCACGCACACGCACAACACGGTCGTTTTCGCTGCAAATATACCCTTGACTGATTTTGTGAGCCGAGCCAAGTCGGTAATTATCAGACGTTACAAGAAATTTTCTCTCTATCTCAATTGCCATAGAATTTCAAACAGATTTTATGTTTTTACTGCCCACAAAGGTACAAGAAAAAGTTGATATATAAAAATCTAAAAAAAAACATTGAAATATTTCGTATATATAAGAAAAAAGTATTAACTTTGTGCTCTCAAAATACTAATAATTTTTCCATAGGGGAGTTTTTAGAAGTCCCCTATAAGTAAAATAACATAAATTATAATTTTAACAGAGGGGATTGATTTTCAATCGCCCAATTTACATTATTATGTCAAAGAAAAAAACACAACAAGAGGACGAGTTGCAGAACGTAGAAGAGGCACTCTCGAAGAGCGAACAATTTATTAAAAAGTATCAAAAACAATTGTTATACAGTGCATTAGCAGTGTTGGTTGTCGTGGTAGGTATAGTTACATATAGTAACAAAGTAGTAGCTCCTCGCAATATTGAGGCGGCAGATCAAATAACATCGGCAGTGCGCTATTTTGAGCAAGATTCATTTGCTTTGGCGTTGAATGGCGACGGCGCAAACTATGGTTTTGCTGATGTAGTTAGTGAATTTGGTAGTTCAAAATCGGCTAAATTAGCTGCGTATTATGCTGGTATTTGCGAATATAACCTTGGAAATTTCCAATCAGCTATTGATTATTTGAAAAAATTCACTGCTTCTTCTGTTAATGCTACTCCTGCAGCAATTACATTAATTGGCGACTGCTATGTATCACTAGAGGATTATAGCAAAGCGGTAACCTATTTTGAAAAAGCGGCAAAAGAGGAAAATTCATTGACTGCTCCACGTGCGTTGAGCAAAGCGGGTATCTGCTATGAAGAGCTTGGACAATGGGCAAAAGCTGAGAAATGCTACCAAACAATCAAAACTAAATACTTTGATTCGCAATTGGCAATGGATATGGACAAACGCATCGAGCGTTGCCAATTGAATAAATAAAAGGGACTTTTTAAAACTCCTAGAATAGAAAACTGATAGCAGGGGAGCCGCAAAGCTCCCCTGTATATATATATAATAAGGTATATATGGCAACAAAACTTCATAATCTCTCGCAATATGATGCGGAGCAATTACCACCAGCGGCTCTGGTGGCTGAACAACGTTATGCAATTGTAGTGGCGGATTGGAACGATAATGTTACATTTCCGTTGTGCGATGGAGCAGTAGATGCGTTGATAAAACACGGTGCAAAAGAAAATCGTATCGATATTGAGCACGTTCCCGGCGCTTTTGAACTCACTTTTGCAGCATCAAGACTACAAAAAACGCAAAAATATGATGCAATTATCGTTATAGGGTGCGTAATTCAGGGCGATACACCACATTTTGATTACGTTTGTTCGGGCGTTACATATGGTATCTCGTTGTTGAATACTAGCATACATTGTCCTGTGATATTCAGTCTGTTAACCACCCTTAATTTGCAGCAGGCGCTTGACCGTGCGGGGGGTGTTTTAGGCAATAAAGGCGTAGAGGGTGCAATTACTGCAATAAAAATGGCAAAAATGTTTGGTGAAATCAAATAATTGTTGTACCTTTGCAGTCGCAAATGGGGGTAGTTACCAGAGTGGCCAAATGGGACTGACTGTAACTCAGTTGTCTTTCGACTTCGGTGGTTCGAATCCATCACTACCCACTTTTAATGCGGAAGTAGCTCAGTTGATAGAGCATTAGCCTTCCAAGCTGAGGGTCGCGGGTTTGAGCCCCGTCTTCCGCTCTCAAAAAAAGCTTCACTAAAAATTAGTGAAGCTTTTTTTATGGGGGGGGTACTGATGTTGGGATTTAAAATTTATGATGAATTAAATGCCCATAACTCAATTATAGTGTTACATCCGGAGCGAATTTTGTTAGGTGCTTATTTTATTTCCACAAAGCTTCATTTTTCCAATTTGGAGTAAATCCCATCGGATGAAGTTTAACCGTTGGATATTTAGCAAACAGTTCTTCCAATTGAGTTGTTAGATTATTATTTGGATATATTGTATTTAACATATATTTTGCGCAACATAATCCCATATATAATTTACGCCTATTCTCAATAGGCTCAGTAATCCATGCTCCTTTTATGTTTTTAGGAATATTAGGAATATCTTGATAATTACGATTCCAAACACGAGAATGATGTGCACAATAATTTCTAAGTACTGCTATTGTTTTAAGCCAACTTAGAAAAACTTTGTGATTAGGTAAATTGAAATAGTATGCAATAGATTTTTTTTCATCACACTCAATGAAATTTGCGTATAGTTTGGAAAGTTGACCAAAAGATAAAACCTCTAGAGTCTTCCAAGCTGGAGGAAATTTTGGTTCGTTGTATGTAAAGTAGTAACTTTTGATATAATCTTCCCCAGAGCGTTCTACCTCTCGAGAAATTGAAGCTAAGTTATACTCAAATTTAGATTTGTGCTGAGCCAGGTCAGAGCACATAAACCAATGAGAGTTTAATTTTGATAATGTATTTATCATTTTTGATCTCACTGCGACCTCAATGGTTTGAATTAGAGAGAACAACAGTAACCTTAAATCCTTGTCAAAATAATATAATTGTAATACATCGCTTAATTTTGTTCCTTTATGGTAACATTTATATGATGCTTTAAAATCTCTAAATGATGATAAATAGCAAGCTAGTCTAAAGAAGTTTATTCGTTCTAAATAAAACTCTGCATTCTCAATATCTATAACTAATTCTTTTTCTTCTAAATTTTTTAGTTGTTGAGTGATAGATATGGCTTTTTTTGAATATGTATTATTTTTCATGTTTTATAAAAAAAAGTCTCGCCCTGGTTCGCTAGTCATGAAGACAAGAAGCGTGGCGAGTTCTGTTGGTGCAAAGGTAAACAATATTTTTTATTACACCAAATGTTTTTAAGAAAAATTATAGAAAATATTTATCTCATTAACTATCAACACATTTCAATCATTCTATCGAATTTAAGAACGCTACAAATGGAGCGATGTCGCCCTCAACGCTCGCTTTCTCTAGCGATGCCATATATTCATCTCGCCTCTCTACTGGAATTATCAGCCAGTTATAGCCAGCAGATGCCAACATTACATTCATTAAGAACCTGCCCGTTCTGCCATTTCCATCCATAAATGGGTGGATAAATGTAAAAACAAAATGACCAAGTATCGCTCTAACACCCCCATCGCTCTCCTCGTCTATTAGTTCAAACAGCGTCTCCATAGCATCGCGTAGTGCATCTGGATTGAGAGGAGTGTGCATCGAGTTGCGTATGTATATTTGATTTGATCTATATCCAATAATATCAGATGGTTTGATGATACCGGCTTGGATACAAGGCATAAATAGCTCGCCATACCATTTGTGTAAATCCCTTTTTGCAATTTCTGCTGCATCTTCCTTTGCAACCAAAATGCTAGATACACTATTTTTTACCTCCTGGAATGCCTGCCAATAACCCCTTGCTGCAAGAGCATTTATAGCATCAGAATCTTCAGCATCAGGTTTCCATAAGCCAGTTTTTACTCGATTTATCAGTTCGTCTGTTACCTTGTAGCCCTCGATAGACAGCGAGTGGTAAGCATCAAGTTTATACTGAGCCTCCATATTTAGTAGATATTCATTAGGCGATAAATCAGATTTTTTGCGGTTGAAATTAGTTGCTACCACCTCTCGCATATTCTGCCACATAAGTCGCAACCTCATAGCATAAGGCGATTTAGATAGTTTTATCGAAATTATCTCTGTGAATGGATCTTCCTCGCGCACATCATACCCAATACGTTTCATTGTGGTGATTATTTCATCGGCAAAATCCGCTCTGCCTATATTCCGAAAAGCCCCAGCCACTCGTCCTCCACGAACGGTTTGTCCTGTATCCACCAATATTTTCAGAATATTATCTATATTTGTAATGGTAGAGAGTATCGTGCGCATTGTCAAAGCATCGTTGAGATACATCGTAGGAGATGCCGCAATTATTGCCTCCTCGAGCGAATAGAGATTGAGGTTAAACTGGTTGTTACTGTTGACCTGCTCTGGTAGATTTGCCTGAAGCAGAAATATAGACGTTGGTGCGATTAAGTCTGTGCGAGAGTTGGTTGCGCGTGGCGAACGAATTGTAACCTGCGGTGGCACAGTGGTAGAGCCGCTGTAGAAAGAGAGCGATTGCTCTACAGAAAGGCACCAATCGTCGCCAAATTTATGGGTTGAGTATTTTTTGATAAAATGCCAATACGAGGCGTACCACATAGTGGTGTCGCCCTCCATTGCAGTTGGATTAGATATTATATACCACCCCTTGATAACAGGTTTCAGAAACCCATTATCTGCCAATCGTTTTAAGTTGGTAGGGGAGAGTTCGCTGCCTCTTATAACAGTAGAATTATCTCTATTTTGTATTTTTTGCAACTCTGTGAGGGAGTTAGCCAATAGTTCTTGAATTGTAGCCATAATCTATATTCTTAAAATTGTAGAAACTTCCGTAGTGTTACACGAATTTACCAATGTGGTGTTACACGAATTTACCGATGTGGTGTTACACGAGTTTGCTGCAAAGGTAATACTTTTTTTCTGAATAATGCTCATTTTTTTTGGTATTTTTTTCTTCGATTTGCTTCATCTTTTTGAAATAGAAATTTAATGAAAAAATATTTTGATGATTTCTTTTGTTTTGAAGAAATTTTTGTATCTTTGTGCCCGAGATTTATTGCAATTAATTAAAATCTTGGTAGAGTTTTTTTAATCGCTTTAATCACGGTAGATGCGACTATATACTATATTAATTAATTAAAAATACTAACATTTAAATTTTTACAAAATGAAAAAAAATTATTCTTTTTTTCTAATCATTGCAGTTGCAATGTTTAGTTTCGTAGGTGGCGCGAATGCGCAAACTACATTGAATTTTGGAGCTCATGCAGATTTCTCTAGTTGGACTAGTTCTTATGCAGAGCGTACATTAAGTTTTACTGATGCTACTGTTTTATTTGCATCCGCAAATAAACAAACAACTACAATTACAGATGTTCCTCTAACAAAAGGGAGTGATGTAACAATCACACTCACAGATGCAACAAAAGCATTTGATGCAATTACTTTTACTTGTACTCAATGGCTTGAAAAAACTCAAACCATTACTCTTAATGTAAGTACAGATGGTACAACTTTTACCGCTTTAGATGTTACATCAACTGACTTTGTTCTTACTAATACTTTTGATGCTCTTGAAAGTTACAAAGCAGTCAAATTTACATTCTCTTCATCTAGCAACCAAATAGGTATTGCAAGTTTTACATTTACAACTAAAGATGCATTAGATGCACCTACAGTTGCAACTCCTACATTCTCAGTAGAGAGCTGCGATATTACAGAGGCTACTCCTGTAACAATCAATTGCGCAACAGAGGGTGCAACTATCTATTATACTTTAGATGAAACAACTCCTACAGCTGAAAGCGCAAAATATACAGGCGCAATTTCAATTACAGCAACTACCACAGTTAAAGCAATTGCTGTTAAAGATGGTGAGTCTTCGTATACAGCTACAGCTACTTATAGATTCTTAACTCCAATGACTATTGCTGAGTTTATTGCAGAAGCTGATACAGATAATAATAATATTCTTAATGATGTAACAGTTACATACAATAATGGCTCTAGTACATGGGTACAAGATGAAACAGGTTCATTGCTTATTTTTGGTTATGATTTTGGTACATTTGCTAATGGCGATGTAATTTCTGGTTTGAAAGGTCTTTATACTCTATATAATGGTTATGTACACGAACTAGTTAGCCCTAGCTACACATCTGTCGTAGAAGATGGAGAGGTAGTGGCACCGGTGTCAGTAACTATAGCAGATTTCTCGTCAGATTATATCAATAATTATATTACTATCTCAGGTGAAGTTACTGAAAATGTATCTTTATCGAATGGAAAAACTACATTCTATATTGCAGAAGGTCTTGATACCGTTACAGTATACACTAATTTTAGCAATATCGAAATGGAACTCACTCAAGGTGATAATGTAACTCTAGTTGGCGTTGTCTCTTTTTATAGTGGCGTGCCTCAAGTCTATCTTATCTCTATCTCTCTAAACACAGAATCTAGTGTAGAAAACACTACTATCAATTACAGCGTATACGCTAATAACGGTGTAGTTTATGTAGAGGCAGAGGCTGGTGCAAAAGTAGAGGCTTACTCTATTGATGGTCGCCGTGTTTACTCTGCTTTGGCTGATGCAAACACTACTGCTATTGAGGCTAATAATATGAGTGTAATGATTGTGTTAGTAGATGGCAAAGCTACTAAAGTGGCGGTGAAATAAGCTATAGCACATTAAATTAAAGGGGATTTTATAATCTAAAACTACCCCGAAATAAATATCACAAGGCGAGGTTCGATATGTATCGAATCTCGCCTTGTGGTTATGTAGCACAATATTTAATATATTATTAACTAAATTTTAATGATAAAAGTTTTTTTCTTATTGGTTCTTTTTGGTAAGCGTCTCCGCGATACCGTCTTGTAGTATTTACTAGAACTATTTACCTTTGTGTCGTAATATTAAAATGATTAATTATGATTTTAAACATTGACGACAACGTTAAGTTCTACTGCTAT
>JAWXTU010000113.1:0-7263 GCA_044433285.1 bacterium
ATTTTTAAAAATGAACTTAGGTCAATTAAGACGAATAAGAAATATGTCGGTGCACAGAGCAGACAACCAAAGCAATGATGAGAAATTAAATCAATTTTACCAATACAACAGCATTGACCAGATTAGGAACAACTTAACAAAACTAGTTAATGCGGTAAAAAAGGATATAAACACCCCTGCCAACAAATCAATGACATATGAAGCAACTATCACAACTATGCTAGCAAGTGCCTGCTTCATTAAATATAATAATAAATCGGTAAATATTACAGATCCAAAGCTCTTCAATAAAATTAAGAGATTAAAGAATAAGGATACTATAGAGGTAAAAGTGCAAAATGGTGTAATTGTGGATATTGTGGGGAATTAAACAGTAATAAAAAACAGACAAAAATATGGGCGATACAACTTTTTATTATCTCAGCTACCAAGCTGCAAACGAGGCATTAGAAAATAATGATTTAATAAATGCTATGACTGAATTCTTTTGGACTATCGAGATGGGCGAATATGGAGACCCCTACGGGTTTGGGGAAAGAGAATTTATAGAAACTCAAAACGATGCTATAAATAAATACAGAGAGTTAGCAAAAAAGATAGATACCCCTATTCTATCAAAAACCTCATTTATACAAGGGTGTCAGTGTCAAAAATTAATTTGGCTCTACAAATACAAGTACAACAAACAGGTTATTTCAGAAGAGACAAAATCTAAATTCAAAAGAGGAAATATTATTGGAGATTTAGCTCAACACCTATTTCCGAATAGTGTTGATATTATAAAAATAGTAGAACCGAACACAAAATACACTATTGATCAGTCATTAAGACATATGCCAACATATTTAAAGCAGCAACTATGGTTACGAGAGACACAAAAGCTGCTTGCTGCTGCAGAATACAATCAAATATGCGAGGCTGCATTTATGTATGACAAAGTCTACTCTGCCATCGATATACTAACTATTGAAAATGACAAACGCATCGCATACGAAGTGAAAAGTGTTACAAAAATAAACGATGTACACATAAAAGATAGTGCATTACAGTATTATGTTATCAATAATAACCTCCCATTATCCGACTTTTATCTCATATATATTAATGAGGAGTATCTAAATAGCTTAAATATGCCAATGCAAGATCTCACTCTTGAAAATTGCGATATCAACCAACTGTTTAAAAGAGAGTCAATAATTGATGAGGTAAAAAATTTACAACCATATATCAAAGAAAACATCGATAAATTCAAACTGATATTAAAAAATAGAAACAAAGAACCAGTTATAAAATCTGGAGCTCAATGCGATACACCTTATGAGTGTGCATTTAAGAGGTATTGTAATGTACGGAGATAAATATGATTTTTTTTGGTAAATTACAATATTTTACTTAATTTTGCAAAATAAAATCAATATATCATCTAACACAATCTCAGAAAATGGCGATAACACAAAATAAAATACCTATACTAAGAGATAATGGAGAAGAAGCTGAAGCTACTTCTCCAATTATAGTATCTGCTAGTAGGAGTACTGATATCCCTGCTTTCTATGCAGATTGGTTTTTGCATCGGCTGAAAACAGGATATTCAGCATGGACAAACCCATTTAATGGTGTTCGTAGTTTTATATCTTACGATAAAGTTAGACTTATTGTTTTCTGGTCTAAAAATCCAGAACCGCTACTAAAAGAAAATGGTATTTTGGACTATCTTCAACAAAAAGGTATTAACACATATATTCAATTCACACTAAATGACTATGTTTCTGAAGGTCTTGAAAAAGGTGTACCTACAGTAGATAGTAGAATTGAAACATTCAAAGAACTGGTAAACAAACTTGGTAAAGGGAAAGTTATATGGCGGTTTGATCCATTAATCCTTACTGACAACATAACTATAGATAACTTACTTGATAAAGTAAAATATATTGGAGATAAATTGCTTGGCTATACAGAAAAACTAGTTTTTAGCTATGCCGATATAACAGCCTATAGAAAAGTAGCCAATAATCTATCTAAAAACGGTGTAAAATATAGAGAGTTCACAATAGAAGATATGAACTATTTCGCTCAAAAACTTTCAGAAATGAATAAGGATTGGGAGTATACACTAGCAACTTGTGGCGAGAAGATAGACCTCGATTCATACGGCATAGAACACAATAAGTGCATTGATGATGACCTAATGATCAAATATTTTTTAAATGATGAAAAGTTAATGCAGTTCATTGGTGTTAAAGTCTCAAAGGGTGATCTATTTAACCCTGAGACAACTATTAATAGAGGAGAATCAAAAAAAGATAAAGGACAGAGGTTATTATGTGGATGTATTATGAGTAAAGATATTGGCGAATATAATACTTGTCCTCACCTATGCGAATACTGTTATGCAAACAGTTCAAAAGAAGTTGCTATTCGTAATTACAAGACACATTTGTTGAATATTGAGTCTGAAACAATAACAGGGAGATAGCCATGGATTATCAAGAACAAATAAATAATATTACGGATATCTCTTTTGATAAGATTAGAAGATTATCTGTTGATTATATTATGCAATTTCCCGAAGATTATAGGAATAGACTACATAACGAACTAAAAAGAGGCACTGTTGTTATTGAGACAGAAGAACATCTATGCCAATATTTATATTCTTATGGCAATATGCACAAAGCCAAAATGCAAAGACTTTTTGGTAATATCACAAATGAAGAGAAGGCTGATGGCACATCCTTAGGATATGCTCATAGAGAAAAGCTTGAAACTTTTCGAGATAATATTGATGGAGTATTAGAAGCACTATCACATAATGAATATGAAATAGTTGACTGGGGTTGCGGTCAAGGTTTGGCGACAGTTTGTTTCTTTGATGAATTACACAAAAGGAATATTCCTAATAACGTTCAGAAAATAACTCTAATAGAACCTTCTAAGTTGGCATTATCGCGTGCAAATATACACATTAATGCTTATCTTGATAATAATACAAAAGTATGCTGTATAAATAAGTTGTTGGATGAAGTAAATGATTATGAGATAAACTCTCAAGCTCCTATTACATTTCATTTTTTTTCAAATATACTCGATGTAGCAGGAATAAACTTACAGAAATTAGCTAAAAAAGTTGGATCAGATATAAATGGAATTCATTACTTTTTTTGTTTATGTCCCATGAATTTTGGAAATACAAGACTTAATGCTTTTTATGAATATTTTAATGCTCCAGAGACTCTATTTAAACACACAGAAAAAGAGTATAAATATGCCTTAACAAAGAAACCATGTTCGTATAATATTATAGCTTTTAAATTAGTAAATAATGAATACAACTTAGTCTATGTAGACTATTTACCATCTAAACAAAGTTTTGCAGCTTATCAACTTGATGGGGTAAAAGAAGCATTAAATGGATTAGGTGAGGTTTATAGAGATAAAATTGTAAAATTATATGAGCATTTATCAAGTTTTGAAGTTTTTGCACCTTTCGACCTAAATGCAAGTGTTTTCGAAGATGTGCATCCAATTTTAGCTGTTTTAAACAATATTATTACTCGTGGACTTCCGACTAAAGCAAGTCCATATATTGAAGAAGCATTTAAATGCTTTGGCAATATTAAACAAGATGACGAGCTCGGTAGTATAAAATATTCGCTTGACGTTGATGACGCAGTAAATCTATTTCTTGCATTACATATAATAGATAATAGATTTGAACTAAATTTAGAAAACTATAATCTGAATATTCTTGATAGTGACTTAGAAAAGAACTTTATTGCAAATAGTACTAGTATTATTAAGCAAATTCTACAACCGCAAAGAAGTTTATCCTCAATTACTTTAGAAGATAAACTTCACCACTCCCAAAGAGTTGACTTTGCTTGCCAACTCCCCTATCCCTGCAAATGTAATAATGAGGACAAGAATTACAATGGATTCGTAATAGAGATTGATGGAGATAAATATCATTCAACTATCGAAACAAAAAAAACAGATATTGAAAGAATAAATGATTTATTATCAAAGAACTGGATGTGTAAAAGGATTCCAGAATCTCAGATTTATGAAAGGCTAGGTTTAGGGGGAGAATATTTAGTAAATATCAAAAATGCATCAGAAAAAGTTTTTGATAATGATTGGATAAAAACACTTCAATTAGTACTTTCACCTATTGGAGTAGCAAGAATTCAAAAAACAGTAATTGATGCTCTTTTGACTAACAATCTTAATATAGAAGAAAAGAGTTGGAATGTACTTGTCATAGAGAGGGATGTTCCTTGTGCTGCGTTAGCATTTTCTGAATTGGCTGAAATGTTTAATAAACTATGCCTTTTATCAAAGGAATATAGTCATTTGAAGTTTCCTAAAATAAATTTACGGATATTAAGTACTAACGAATTTAGTCAATCACCACTACACAAAGTAGGTTCAAATGAACTACAAATAGAAGTAGTAAAAGAAATATCTTCAATTATTAAAGCAACTACCTTTGATTTAGTTCTTGATGTTTCTGTTCTTAGACGATCTGAAATAGAAAAAAATAACTTTTCTGAATTTAAGTGTAAAAATGAGGCATATTTTTACATTCGATCTTCTCACTATGTAAGGTCTATTAGGCAAATATACACAACAGATTTACTAGACTATAAAGCTTTCACAGATAAAGATAGTAAAGGGTTATATACTGATATAGAAGAGACAAGTGTTATATTAAAGTACTTCTTACAGCTATTATTTCGGAAAGAAGATTTCCGACCAGGACAACTACCTATATTAAGTAGAGCTTTGCAGAAACAATGTGTCATCGGTCTACTACCAACGGGTGGGGGTAAATCTCTTACATATCAGTTAGCAGCAATGCTACAACCAGGTGTAACTTTGATTGTAGATCCTCTAAAATCTCTAATGGATGATCAATATAAAGGATTACGCCAAAATGGTATTGATTGCTGTTCCTACATTAATGCAGATCTTTCAGACAACAAAGAGAAGACGTTAAGAGAAGCTAAATTGGTTAATTCAGAGTTACAATTTATGTTTATTTCTCCCGAACGACTTTGTATACATAAATTCAGGGAGACATTAAGAAATATGCACAGTCTTGGTGTATATTTCGCATATGGAGTAATAGATGAAGTTCATTGTGTATCAGAATGGGGACATGATTTCAGAGTCTCATATTTGCATTTAGGACGTAACCTCTATAAATATGTTCTTCCTAAGCAATTAGATGATGATAATAGGGTTATTTTGTTTGGTTTAACAGCAACAGCATCTTTTGATGTCCTTGCAGATGTAGAGCGAGAGTTATCTGGAGATGGAATGTTTGACCTAGATTCTGATACAATCGTTCGTGATGAAAACACAAATAGACTAGAATTACAGTATAGAGTTATCCACATACCTACTGATACAGCTCAAAATGTATGGGATATTCGTCATAATAAAAACTGTCAAGTTCCTGATATAATAAAGAATATTCTTCATAAATCTATGTTAGAACTTCAAACAGATGAGGCTATATCTAAAATTAAAAGTAGATATATTGAAAGAGAATTTAATGAAAATGACGAGAACAGAAACGAAATAAAAAAGAAAACAGAAAACACTAATTTACTGACAAATGTAAATATTGATTGGCATAGCAAGGAAGTAGATAATTCCGCACTTATAACATTCTGCCCACGCATTACAGGTTCTATAGGGGTAAAGGATAGTAAATATAATTCAGGTATTGCATCTTCTATTATTAATAGATTAAATAGGAATGTTTGTAGATATACTGGAGGGAATAAAACTCTCATACCTGAATTATCTAATTTCATAGAAAATAGAAATAATATATTAGTTGCAACTAAAGCTGCAGGTATGGGTATTGATAAATCTAATGTAAGATTTATTCTTCATGTAAATTATTCGAGTTCTTTAGAGGCATATATTCAAGAAGCAGGACGTGCAGGCAGAGATAGAAAAATGGCTTTGTCAACTATTTTATATAACGATAAGTATGATGAGGATATTCAGCTACTCTTCCACAAAAAAACTTTTAAAGGTCATAAATTCACATACCTTGTAATATATCATATATTACAACACGTTACAAAGAATTTTATCCTAACTCTAAAAGAAAAAAAAGAAGGAGAATATATTGAAGCCATAGTAGCTTACAATAATACAGCTGACTTCAATAAACTGAATGAAACATTATTAAAACACAAAGCACCAATAATTGAAAAACTTGAAGATTATCAAGAGCATATTGGACGAGCAATATATAGAATGTGTTGTTTAGGGATTATTGATGATTTTACAATTAATTATAGGGGTGAAAAATTTACGGTAAAAGCTTATAGAAAGAAAGATGGAGCATATTATGATGAACTTGAAACATTTTATACTCGATACTATACAAAAGAGAAATCGCACCAGTTAATGCTCAATGCACAAGAGGGTAATAAGAATGAGCTATATAATTGTGTTTTAGATCTTTCAATTTTCATAGACAATAATATTGCAAAAAAAAGAAGACTCGCAATTTCAGATATTGAATCATTCTGTAGAAAAGCAATTAATTCCAATAAGAATTGGTTAGATATAAATGAAGATTTAAAAGATGATATTTACTATTACTTCAATTCTAAATATGCAAGAGAAGGGTATACATCTCCAAATGGAAAACCATTTTCACTCTTAGATGATACAAACAGAGGGTTATTAACAAGTTTTGAATATGTAGAAAAATATATGTCAATCATAGATGACAACACAGATCCATCTGGTTCACCTACCGATAATATCAAACACTTACAGGGGGCAATAAAACTAATACGTCGCTCTATAGTTGAGAAAAATACGACACTTGAATTACTAAATGTATTCTGTCTCTTATACTTAAAGATACGGGATAATGAAAATCTAAAACAAGAATTAAAGAGTAGTTTTATAGATGGATATGTAGGGTTCTATAATCATACAGAAAACAAAGATGCCTTTTACGGCAATATCAAAAGATATATATCTGAATTGGCTGATACCAATAAAGGAATAGCTACTGCAGCAGAAATTAAAACAATCAATCAATGGTGTGAGCTTTGTGAATTAGAAATACATTCAAAATGGCTTGATAAATTCAAAAATAATTACTTAAGGTGACTTCTATTAACTGATTCTTTGAAAATCAAATAATTATGCTTATCTTTGCAGTGTAAAACTAATATAAATCATTATGAATTTTAAGTGCACAGGAAAGCGAGGATTATTTGA
>JAWXTU010000114.1:0-7224 GCA_044433285.1 bacterium
TGTATTGTGGACAAAATTTCTATTTCAGATTTTTTCTGTAAATAAATTCAGAATTGTATGAATAAAAAAAGAGTGGAGTAGAGAGGTTTATTTTATAACATGTTTGTAAAATATTAGTTTTACCTTTGTATTACATATATTACATTATTGATATACACAACAGAATGTAGGATGTTTTACATTTGTATTTGCCGAATAAAGCAATAAAATTATACAAATGTAAAAGTTAGTAGATGTGTTAATTAACACCGATGGTAATATATATTTAAATCGCATCATATCAACTGAATACCTATAATTATTTAAACTATTAATGTAGATAGTATTTAACTTATTTATGCAATAAAGCTAACTAATAATAATAAATTAAAAAGCCAACCATAATACGCTAATAACCAAAGGGTATATAGTTATATATATAAAGTTTTACTTTAGTATCTACCATAAGAGGATAATATACTTAACTCTTTATGTTATAATTGATTTACATTTGTAACACAAACTCTCCTTTTAGATGTGTAAAATATTGGTGATATTTTGTTCTGCTTTTGTTTTGTAAATCGAAAATTTTATACTACATTTGTAGCGTGAAAAAGCAACAGTAAAACAACAAATATAAAATGAAAGATAGATTATTTACTTTTATTGATTACACAACCCTAAATCCAACAGATTTTGCCGATAAAATAGGGGTTAGCAGGGCGAGTATTTCAAGTATTAAGAATGAAAGAACACAGCTAACACTCTCTATTATAGTGAAAATTAAAGAAATTTTCCCGGAACTTAATATAGATTGGTTGATGTTTGGCAAAGGAATTATGATAAATAGTGCGTCGGCAAATAATGAAACAGCCGACTTATCCTTAGATTTTACAAATAATGATGCTACTCAAAACATTTTTGGGGATTTGCAAAATGAACGCAGGCGAATTGATGAAGAGCAAGAAACTTTGTATGAAACTATGGATAAAAAAACAGCCTCTGTGAGTGCTAAAGAGAAAAGTAGAGGCGAGCATAATCATTCCTCTCTAAATATCAACAATAACATCGATACAAAAAGAACTATTGATAAAATAATAATATTTTATTCAGATGATACCTATGAAGAGATAAAGTAGGAGAACGTAGAGATTTATGTAATATATATGTAAATTGGCTTAAAATGGCTCTATATGCAAAATAGAGGGTGTTTTAAGCCAATTTGCCTATTAGAACTGACTGCGATTTACGATATATTTCTCTTTAAAAAAAGCTTTTTCAAGAAACTTTATTCACTATATGCAAAGTGATAATTATGTATATTAGGAATTATAACCTCTTATCTGTTGATATTCAATATATTATTTTTAAATAAAAAGATAGAAAAAATATTGCATAATCTAATTATTTTATGTAATTTTATGCTCGAATTTGACGAACTAAAATTAAGACAAAAAATATAAACTATGTTAGAAAGAGAAGAGAGGATTATTCCTATAAATGTAGAAGAAGAGATGAAAAAAGCATATATCGATTATTCGATGTCTGTTATTGTCTCTCGTGCACTTCCTGATGTACGTGACGGGTTTAAACCTGTTCACCGCCGTGTATTATACGGTATGAATGAATTGGGCAATACTAGCGATAAAGCTCATAAAAAATCTGCTCGTATTGTAGGGGAAGTGATGGGTAAATATCACCCACACGGCGACTCTTCTATATATATGACTCTAGTGCGTATGGCACAAGATTGGTCGTTGCGTTATCCACTTGTTGATCCTCAAGGTAACTTTGGATCTGTAGATGGAGACTCTCCTGCAGCGATGCGTTATACTGAGGCGAGATTGAAAAAAATTGCAGAGGAGATGTTGAAGGATATCGGAAAAGATACTGTAGACTTTACTCCTAACTTTGACGAAACAACAAAAGAGCCACAAGTACTACCTACTCGTTTACCTAATTTATTGGTTAATGGCTCGTCTGGTATTGCTGTTGGTATGGCAACTAATATGGCACCACACAACCTTTCTGAGATTGTAGATGGTACTATTGCTTATATTGATAATAATGATATTACAATTGAGGAGCTTATGCAATATATTAAAGCTCCTGATTTTCCAACAAGTGGATATATATATGGATATGCTGGTGTAAAAGAGGCATTCGAAACAGGTCGTGGTAGAATTGTAATGCGCGCTAAGGCTGAGATTGAAAGTAACGATAAAGGTGTCGAAAAGATAATTGTTACTGAAATACCATATATGGTAAATAAGGCTGATCTTATTAAAAATATTGCTGATTTAGCTATTGAGAAAAAGGTAGAGGGTATAGCTAATGTTAATGATGAGTCTGACCGTAAGGGTATGCGCATTGTGGTTGATATTAAAAGAGATGCAAATGCGAATGTTGTTTTAAATAAATTATTTAAATACACAGCGTTGCAATCATCGTTTAGTGTGAATAATATCGCTCTTGTAAAAGGTCGTCCTCAAACATTGAACCTAAAAGATCTTATTAAATACTTTGTAGAGCATAGACACGAAGTGGTAACACGTCGTACTCAATATGAACTTAACAAAGCTTTAGAACGTGCCGAACTCCTCGTTGGTTGTATTATTATACTTGATAACTTAGATGAGGCTATTGCAATAATAAGAAATTCTAAAAACCCAGAAGAGGCTAAAAATAGCTTAATTGCACGATTTGAACTTACCGATCGTCAAGCCGCTTATATTGTTGAAATGAGATTGCGCCAATTAACTAATATGGAGCAAGATAAACTTCGTGACGAATACAACGAACTGTTGTTGCGTATTGAAGATTTCAAAGATATATTGGCTAAAGTTGAGCGTAAAATGGAAATCATTAAGACTGAATTGACTGAGATGAAAGATAAATATGGTGATGCTCGCCGTACAGAAATTATCTATTCAAGCGAAGAGTTCAATCCCGAAGATTTCTATGCAGACGATGAGATGATTATAACAATCTCTCATATGGGTTATATTAAGCGCACACCGCTTGCAGAGTTTAGGGCTCAAAATAGAGGTGGAGTTGGTTCAAAAGGTAGCAATTCTAGAGATGAGGACTTTATCGAATTTATATATCCTGCATCAATGCACGCAACTATGTTGTTCTTTACACAAAAAGGACGTTGCTATTGGTTGAAAGTATACCAAATACCAGAAGGAAATAAAGCAAGTAAAGGGCGTGCTATACAGAATATGCTTAACATAGAGTCTGATGATAAAGTAAATGCATTTATCAGAATCAAACAGTTGCAAGATGCTGAGTATAACCAATCTCATTATCTGGTATTCTGTACTAAACAAGGTGTAATTAAAAAGACGGTACTAGCTGCATATGCAAGACCAAGACAAAATGGTGTAAACGCAATTACAATTCGCGAAGATGACCAAGTGATACAAGTGCGCCTTACCAATGGTGATGATGAAATCATTATGGCAAACAAGAATGGTAGAGCTATTCGCTTTAACGAACAAAAAGTTAGAGAAATGGGACGTACTGCAACTGGTGTTAAAGGTATGACACTAGATGAAAATGATTCAACTGATGAAATAATAGGTATGATTAATGTGCCTAAAACATCTGAAGATGACATTCTTGTTGTTAGTGAACTCGGTTATGGTAAACGTTCATCATTAGAAGATTATCGTATTACTAATCGTGGTGGTAAAGGTGTAAAAACTATTAGTATCACAGAAAAAACAGGTAAACTTGTTGCTCTTAAAAGTGTTAATGATGATAATGACTTGATGATTATTAATAAATCAGGTATTACTATTCGTATGACAGTAGCAGATTTACGTGTAATCGGTAGAGCCGCTCAAGGTGTAAGATTAATAAACCTAGAAAAGCGCAACGATGAGATAGCATCTGTATGTAAAGTGCAGTCTGAAGTAGAAGAGGAGATAATTGAAACAGATAATGATAATGAAGTTGTTCAAGAGGGTGGCGATGTTCAAACTCCAGAGAACAATGAACCTACTACCGAGTCAACTAATAATGAATCAAATAATTAATAATAATAATCAATCTTATATATAAATAAAGAAATATGAAACGTCTATTTTTATTATTCGCAATTTCAATGTTTATTTTCACAACTGGAGTTGCACAAAAATCAAATGTAAGTAAAGCAAAAAACAAAGCTTTATCAGTAGAAGCTCCTGATTTTAAAGGAGCTAAAGAGGCTATCGAAGAAGCCTTAGTTAACGAAGATACTAAAAATCTGGCTAACACATTGTATATAGCAGGTCTAGTTTATGAAAAGTCAGCAGAAAATGAGTTTATTAAAGTTCAAACAGGAGCAGATGGAGCAAGCGAGATAGCTATGGGAGAAGATGCTATTAAAGCATTTAATTACTATGTAGAAGCTGACAAACTAGACAAAATGCCTGATAGTAAAGGCAAAATTAAACCTAAATTTACAAAAAAGATATCTGCGTCAATGTTGAATATGTACACAAAAATGATGTTTGTAAATTATGCAATTAAGAAATACGAAGCAGAAGAGTGGCAAGATGCTATTAATAGTTTTACTATGCATACAGATATTCTTAATTTACCTTTATTAGCTGATCAAAAAGATGTGCCAGCAAAAGACTCTACATATTATCAAATTACATATTATGCAGGTATGTGTGCTTGGGGTGGCGAATTAAATGATCAAGCTATTGCAATTTACACATCTCTTAAAGATAAAGGATATAACGAAAATGGTGTATATCAATCACTTTGCCAAATTTATCAAGGAGAAAAAGATACGGTCAATTTTGTAAACACACTATTAGAAGGTGTTGATAAATTCCCATCTGAATTCTACTTTCTAGGAAACTTAATTAATCACTATGTATATAGTAATCAAGCTGATAAAGCTACTGGATTTTTAGATAAAGCGATTATTAACGACCCAACTAACCCTCAATTATATAATGTAAAAGGATCTATGCTTGAGTTGCAAGAAGATTATGAGGGAGCGATGGAAAATTTCAATAAAGCAATGGAATTAAATCCTGAGACTGCTGATACATGGAGTAATATTGGTCGTTTAATATATAATAAAGCGTTCAAAGCTGAAAGTGAAGCTAATGCTATTAGAGACTTTAATCTAGCAGATATTGAAATTGCAAAAGCAAATGAAATATTTAAAGAATCTATTCAATATTTTGAAAAAGCATTAGAATTGAATCCAGAAGATTATGATGTGATGAAAACTCTTCGTGGTTTGTATTACAGATTCTCTGATGATGATGCATCATATCAAACAAAATATGATGAGATAAATGAAAGAATTAATAATTAATCTCTACATTAAACATTATGATATAGCCTTATAGGTTATATAAATATAAATTGCATAGCTTGCTAACAAATAGCGAGTTATGCAATTTTCGAATAGAGTAGTTCTATTAAAAATTAAAGATGAACCAACTAAAAGCAGGGGCAGCACTATCTTATTTTACAATTGCTATTAATCTTATTTTAGTAATTGTGTATACTCCGTTTCTCTTAAATTCATTAGGGCAGACGGAGTATGGAATTTATGCTCTAGCATCATCGTTCATTGCATATTTTACTCTATTAGATTTTGGATTTTCTGATGCGGTGATACGCTATACGTCACAATATATAGCAGAAGATAAAAAAGATGAGCAATATAAGCTATTTGGTATGTTCTTTCGTTTATATGCAATTGTTGGGATAGTTGCTCTATTGTTCGGCTCTATTTTATATATGAATGTTGATAACCTTTTTGGTAATTCAATGACAGCAATGGAGTTGGATAAGGTTAGAGTAGTTGTGATAATCATTACTATTAGTCTAGCACTAACATTCTCTCTTTCTATTTTCAATTCAATAATTACTGCATATCAGCGATTTATATTTCAAAAAATAATACTCCTATTTAGAATAGTTACAGGACCTGCTATAATTGTTATCTTACTATTATTAGGTTGTAAATCAGTAGAGTTGGTTCTTTTTATAGCTATTTTAAATTTACTTATTTTAGTAGTCAGAACCATATATTGTATAAAAAAACTAAAGGTAAAACTCTTATTTGCACCTACCAATTACACATTACTTAAAGAGGTAATTATATTCTCTTTTTGGATATTTCTTAATATGATTATGGACCTAATATATTGGAATGGTGGTCAGTTTTTATTAGGTATTTATAGCGGAACGAAAGCCATAGCAATATACGCTTTGGCAATACAATTTAAGAATATGTTTTTTATGTTCTCAACTGCAATTAGCAGTGTATTCTTTCCGAAAATAACGACAATGATAACACAAGGAGCTAATAAAAAGGATATTTCAAATATTTTCATCAAAATAGGAAGGATACAATTCTCTATATTAATACTTATTTTAAGTGGATTTGTGGTATTTGGACAACAATTTATAGGTTTTTGGGCTGGAGCAGAGTATAGTAATACATATTATATTGTGCTACTTATAATGGTACCATCTATTATATTATTATCTCAAAACATCGGTATCCTAATCATTCAGGCAATGAAATTAATGAAATTTGCATCATTAGTTTATACAATTGTGTCAATTGTCAGCTTATGTTTTGCAGTGCAATTAATAAAACATTATGGAGCTATTGGTTGTGCAATTTCAACATCAGCAGGGATCTTCCTTTCACACGGTATTATAATGAATATTTATTATAAGCACAAAATAAAAATTGACATTTCTAGATTCTGGAAAGAGATTTTTAAATTATCTATATTACCAATTTGTTTTAGTGCTGTGGGAGTTTTAGCGTTAAATTATATCACAGTTACAACAATAGTTGAATTACTTGTGTATATAGTATTATATTTAGTTTTATACCTGCCTATATATTATTTTCTCTCCCTAAACTCATACGAAAGGGATCTGATTAAATCTGCCTTTTATAAGATATTAAGAAGAGAATAAGATAGTAATATCTGCTGTTATTTAAAAATACGGTAATTTTCTTTAATAATCACGTACAAATATAATTATATAGAAAGATTTTAAATATGCTATTTATCATAATACAAATTATAACAAATCAATATAAATATAAGTAGAAAAAGTTTCATATTAAAAATAAGCTAGCTTATCCACTATAACAATATCATCTTTTTTCTTTGTTTTATTACCATTGTTCTTATCTCTGTTTTTTTTATCCTCTTCATGCTTTAAACTAACTCGAATACTTTCCTTGAAAACAAGCTCTAT
>JAWXTU010000115.1:0-7181 GCA_044433285.1 bacterium
CTAGAACGATTGTATACCAAAGAAGAGATACTTACAATGTATTTAGATAAATTTGACTTCTTGAATAATGCAGTCGGTATCAAAACAGCCTCTTGGGTATATTTTGGGGTGTTGCCATCTGAACTAAATATAGAGCAGGCAGCCACACTTGTGGGTATGTGTAAAAATCCATCACTGTATAACCCAGCATCAACAAGACGCCGAGATAAATGCGAAGAACGAAGAAATGTTGTTTTAAATCAAATGGTTAAATCAGAATATCTTACTGTAGCCGAATACGATTCTATTTCGCAAATTCCTCTTACTCTGAACTATAATAGAGTTGACCATAAATTGGGTACTGCACCCTATTTTCGCGAATACTTGCGCAATACCATAACAGCAAAAAAACCTCAAAAGAAAAATTATGCTGATTGGCAAACTGCACCCTATGGACAATATTATATGGACTCGATAGAGTGGGAAACCAACCCGCTATATGGCTTTTGCGAGAAAAATCCTAAAAGCGATGGAACTAAATATGATATATATCGTGATGGATTAAAAATATATACTACTATAGACTCGAGAATGCAGGCACACGCAGAAGCTGCTGTAGAAGAACACTTTACCGACATACAAGCAAAATTCTTCAAACAAAAAGCAGGTAGTAAAAAAGCACCATTTATGCTCAATACGAGCGACAAAGTTATAGAGCAATCACTAAATCAGGCTATGCGCTACACTGATAGATATAGAGATTTAAAGAAGAATGGAGCGAGCGACGAAGAGATAAAAACAGCATTTAACACACCAGTTGAGATGAATGTATTCTCATACACAGGCAATTATGATACAATAATGACTCCGATAGACTCTATCCGCTATTACAAACACTTTGCACGATGCGGTATGATGAGTATAGACCCAATGAACGGACACGTAAAAGCCTATGTGGGTGGACCTAACTTTAGTTATTTCCAATACGATATGGTAAATAAAGGTCGCCGACAAATTGGCTCTACCGTAAAACCATTTTTATATAGTTTGGCAATGAGCGAAGGTTACTGGCCCTGCGATACTACTGTTAATAAAGAGATTACGCTACTCGATAAACTTGGGCGCGAATTTACGCCAAGAAATAGCAGTAAGAGCAGAGTGGGCGAAACTGTAACATTGCGTTGGGGATTGCAGCAATCAAACAACTGGATTACAGCATATTTAATGAGCTTATTAACACCAGAACAACTTGTAATTCAGATGAGATCATTTGGTATAAAAGGTGCTCTTGAACCTGTAGTTTCTATCTGTCTTGGACCATGCGAAGTATCAGTTGCTGAAATGGTGGGTGCATATACAGCATTCCCAAATAAAGGGATACGCACAAACGCAGTATATGTAACTCATATTGAAGACAATAACGGTAATAGGATAGCAGAATTTACACCTATTACAGAAGAGGTATTTAACGAAGAGACGAGTTATAAAATGCTCAATATGCTGCAAGGCGTAATGGACGGAGGTACTGGCATTAGAGCTAGATACAAATATGGATTTAACGCTCCTGCAGGAGGTAAAACTGGTACAACACAAGAGAACTCAGACGGTTGGTTTATGGGATTCACCCCTCAGCTAGTTACAGGCGTATGGGTTGGCTGGGAAGATAGAACCGCTCACTTTGCAAATATGATAGATGGACAAGGAGCTGCCACTGCCCTACCAATTTGGGGACTATATATGAAGCGGGTGTATGATGATGAGGAGCTTGATTACTCTGACACTATGGACTTTAACATTCCAAAGTCATTTGACTCTAATGCAGGGTGTAGATAATTGCATTGGATAGATAATACCAGAGTAAGATAAATTAGAAAATTTACGATAACTCTCCTCTACAAGTTAAGTACAGAGATCAGATGGCAGGCTACCACGCCTGCCGTTTCTGTACGTAGGCGACTCTCACCGAGGGTAACAGCTTTGAATCTGTTTTCGAGGGCAAGCAATACCTCCTCTTCGGAAAAATCACCCTCTGGTCCTACCATAACCACCACATCACCACCCTGTGGAGATGGTGCGCACGCTCTGAAAAGAAACTCTTTGGGTTGATCGTAACAATGAGCAATAAAACGCTGATTATTATCATCTTGCATATTGGCAATAAACTCTTTGACGGTAATCATCGGATTGAGTTGTGGAATTTTTGCTTTATAGCTCTGCTTAGATGCCGAAACTAATATTTTTTCAATGCGCTCTGGTTTGATTATTTTACGCTCTGAATATCTGCACAATAAAGGGGTGAGGGTATCAAAACCAATCTCTGTAGCTTTTTCAACAAACCACTCGAACCTATCTATATTTTTTGTAGGTGCTACAGCGAGATGCAAATTATATGGGCGCGCAGCAAAATCAGAAGTAGATTTTAAGATTTTCACCTCTGTGCGTTTGTGATGAGAAACAACAATCTCAGCCTCATACAGAGTGCCCATACCGTCAATAATATTAACAATCTCACCCACTTGCATACGCAATACTTTTACACAATGCAAACTCTCCTCTTCTGGCAGAATTGGGGAGTTTGCAATATTTGGAGCATAAAAAATAACCATAATTATTTGGTACTACTCGTTAGTTTTTAGGTGTTTCTGTGTCATTATCCTTAGCAGAAAACTTAGCTAACGACACCTCGTTGTTGAAAAATTCAATAACACTATCCTTCACTTCGTAGCGGCTAGTTTGATTGATAACATCCATCACTTTTTGTTCCACCGCATTAGATGCATCATCGCACAACATACGAGTTACACCAATATTTACAAAACGTAAAGTATCGGCATTTGCATAGAAAGAACCAAAAAAACGATTACAACCACTATTTCCATTTACCAAGCTAGATGAAGCCGAATCGTTTGCATCAACCGAATCGTCGCTATTCACACTAAAATTAAAGACTACTGGAAACTCTACAGCTGTGGCATCATACGCCTCACCATTCAACTCTACCAACTCAAGTGTTTTTTTATCAAACTCATAAGTTGCAACACTAGCTTTGTATGCCGAACAAGCAGACAAAGCTGACACAGCAGCCACAGCTACTAAAAATGAAATTTTTCTCATATACAAAATAAAATTTAAAAATTTTGAGGTGCAAAGATACAAATATTTTCCGAATATCTTGCAACTATCAGAAAATATATCTATATTTGTGGTGAATTTGTAGAAAAAAGCAGAGCGGCTGATTTTATAAAATTTAGTTTTAATTACAAATACTCATCTAACTAGACGATAGGGAGTTGAGACGTTATATAATATCAATAGACGCCAATTTTTACTACATAGAGAAAATATGTAAAAGTAGGAAAATACAATAATAAAAAGAAAAATATGAATAGTTGGTTTGAATGCAAAGTAACGTTTGACCGCACAGGTGAGGACGGATTGATAAAAAAAGTAACAGAACCGTATTTAGTAGACGCTTTATCGTTTACTGAGGCAGAATCGAGAGTATGCAAAGAGTGCCAACCATTTGCAACAGGCGAATTTATCGTAAGCGCAGTAAAACGCTGCAAAATAGCAGAGATGTTTTTCAATGAAGAGGGAGACAAATGGTATCGCTCGCGCGTGATGTATCTATCGCTAGATGAGGAGAAAGGGGTAGAAAAACGCATTGCACAAACAATGATGGTACAAGCATCGGATATGAAAGATGCATTAAATCTACTAATCAAACGTATGGATAGTGGTTTGGGCGATTATGAAGTTGCATCTATTACAGAGACTGCAATACTTGATGTATTTCAGTACGAGCCATTAGAAGTAGTACAAAAATAAGTCCCCATTTATGAGTATTGCTGCAAACATTGAGCATATCAGAAAAGATATACCAGAGAGTGTAAAGCTGCTCTGCGTTTCAAAGTTTCACCCAATAGAGAGTATAAAAGAGGCGTATGATGCGGGTGAACGCGAGATGGCTGAGAGCCGTCCGCAAGAACTTGTGCAAAAAGTAAATGATGCTCCGCTCGATATAAAATGGCACTTTATTGGCAACTTACAGACCAATAAAGTAAAAATGGTGGTGCCACACGCAACACTGATACATAGCGTATCAAACAGCAGATTAATTGCTGAAATAGAGCGTATTGCAGCACAAACAGACAAAATACAAGATATTTTGATAGAGTTGCACGTTGCCAAAGAGGAGAGCAAACAAGGGTTTACACCTGAAGAGACTATAGAACTCCTTACGCCAGATTTTTTTAAGACTTACCCACATATAAGAGTATGCGGCGTAATGGGAATGGCAACTTTTACTGAAGATAATAATTTGATTATTGAGGAGTTTAAAACAATAAAAGAGACATTCGACAGGCTAAAAAATGGAGTATTTGCCAATTTGGACTACTTTAAAGAGATATCTATGGGAATGTCTGACGACTATAAATTGGCAATAGAACAAGGATCAACAATGGTACGAATAGGTAGTGCTATTTTTGGCTCAAGATATTAAATCTAGATAAAAACTAAATCGAGATAATAAACTAAATAATTTACACTTAAATTAATATATCAAACAATGGAAAAACTTTTATTATTGGGAGATGAAGCCATTGCACAAGGTGCAATTGACGCAGGACTTTCGGGCGTATATGCCTATCCTGGCACTCCTTCAACAGAAATCACTGAGTACATCCAAGACTCAAAAGAGGCAAAAGAACTTGCAATCCGTAGCGAGTGGTGTGCCAACGAAAAAACAGCAATGGAGGCTGCACTCGGTATGAGTTATGCAGGCAAACGTGCATTATATTGCTGTAAACACGTAGGTATGAACGTAGCGGCTGACTGTTTTATGAACTCGGCAATTACAGGAGCTAACGGCGGATTAATCTATCTTGCTGCTGATGATCCATCAATGCACTCATCTCAAAACGAACAAGACTCTCGTTTTTATGCTGACTTTGCATTTATCCCTGCATTAGAGCCATCAAGCCAACAAGAGGCTTATGATATGATGCACTACGGATATGAATTATCTGAGCGTTTTGCACTTCCTGTAATGATGCGTGTTACTACTCGCTTGGCTCACTCACGTGCTGGCGTAGAACGTCGTGGTGAAATTACAGCCCAAAACCAACTTAAAATGCCTGCTGACAAAATGCAATATATTCTGTTGCCAGCAGTTGCAAGAAGACAATACAACAGTTTGCTTGAAAAACAGGCTAAATTAATTGAAGAGTCTGAAAATAGTCCATTCAACAGTTACACAGATGCACCTAACAAAAAAATCGGTATCATCGCATGCGGTTTAGCATATAACTATTTAATGGAAAACTTCCGCGAAAAAGAGTGCGAATACCCTATTTTAAAGGTGAGTCAATACCCTATGCCAGAGAAATTGGTAAATCGTATATACGAAGAGTGCGAAGAGGTATTAGTACTTGAAGAGGGACAACCACTTTACGAGAGACTTTTGCGTGGTATGCTCAACAAGGGCAAAACAATTAAAGGTCGTTTAGATGGTACATTACCGCGTGTAGGTGAGTTATCACCAAACAGCGTTGGCAAAGCGTTAGGATTAGAGGTTAAAGAGGGATTTGAAGTGCCTTCACTTGTAGCTCCTCGTCCTCCAAAATTGTGTGATGGATGTCCTCATATCGACTCATATTTAGCACTTAACGAGGCATTGAAATCATTCCCAGGCGGACGTGTTTTCTCTGACATCGGTTGTTACACACTTGGTGCATTACCACCATTCGAGGCTATCTACTCTACTGTAGATATGGGAGCATCAATTACAATGGCAAAAGGTGCATCTGAGGCAGATTTAATTCCATCGGTTGCAGTTATTGGCGACTCTACATTTGCTCACAGCGGTATGACTGGCTTACTTGATTGCTGCGTGGACAATGCAAATGTAACAGTAGTTATACTTGACAATGAAATTACAGGTATGACAGGTTCACAAAAATCATCTGCGATGGGACGACTTGAAAGTATCTGTACAGGTATTGGTGTTGCTCCAGAACACATTCGTGTAATCACTCCATTAAAGAAAAACCACGAAGAGAACGTGAATGTATTTAAAGAAGAGATGGCATATAAAGGAGTATCAGTAATTATACCTCGTCGCGAGTGTATCGTTGCCCTCAAAAAAATCAAAGCTATCAGAGAAGCATTAAAAAACAAAGATTAATAACCCCGAAAAGGACTTTTAAAAACAATAATACAATGAAAATAGATATCATTCTTTGTGGTGTAGGCGGAATGGGTGCGCTTAGTTCTGCTGCCATAATATCAAAAGCAGCCCTAGATATGGGTTGGTATATGAAACAAGCTGAAACTCACGGTATGAGTCAACGTGGTGGTGATGTGCAATCGCACTTGCGCCTAAGCGATCAACCAATTGCATCAGACCTTATTCCAGAGGGCGAATGCGATTTAATCTTATCAGTTGAGCCAATGGAGGCACTACGTTATTTACCATTCCTTAATAAAAACGGTTGGGTAATTACAAATGAAAATCCATTTATTAACATCCCAAATTATCCAGAGAAAGAGACAATTTTGGCTGAAATCAATAAATTGCCTAACAGTCTAGTTCTTGATGCTGATGCAGAAGCTAAAGCGGTAAAAAACTCACGTGGTACAAATATGGTGGTACTTGGAGCTGCATCAAAATATCTAGGAATAGATATGGATAAATTAGAGGGTGCTATTCGTGCTATCTTCGGCAGAAAAGGCGATGCTATTGTAGATTCAAACATCAGCGCACTTCGCGCAGGACGCGCAATTGCTGATAGATAATCTTGTAGCGGAGAATATTATAAAACCGTCTATTCGGCAAAAATGCTGAATAGACGGTTTTAGGTATAATTATTATCGAGTTACAACCCAATATCCACTTTTCCTAGATCCCTCTCTTCGTAATAAGCCCTTTTCTTTTAATTCGGCAATAATACGTTCACAATGACGAGAAGTAACATTCAAACGCTCCGAAAGTTCCTTAATAGTGATTACGTTATTATTAATAATAAGAGAAAGCATTTTATCATTTATTCGGCTCTATAATGTTTAGTGTGGGTAATTAAAAAAAAAAGTACTATCTTTGCAATATGAATAGTACAGATATTTTTGCCTTAGGATTAGGCTTAGAAAAGCCATGGATAGTAAAAAAAGTAGAGTTTCTAACATCAGAAACAGATAATAGT
>JAWXTU010000116.1:0-7180 GCA_044433285.1 bacterium
CTCTAACGAGAATATCATGTATGTTTCGCAAAGTGGTATCTCAATGGGCACAAAAGATTATTATGTAGAGGAGAGATACAGCGAATTGCGTGAGAAATATCAAGCGTATATCACAAACCTATTCACACTAGCAGGATATTCAAACGAAGATGCAACTCGCATTTCACAATCAGTATTCAACATCGAAATGACTCTTGCTGAGGCATCTAGTTCAAACGTAGAATTGCGTGATAACTATGCAAATTACAATATGATAGAGATTGCAGATTTCAAAACAAAATATGATGCTATCAATTGGGATGAGTACGCATCTATAATTGGTTTTGAACTTCCAGCGAAAATCAATGTAGGACAACTCAGACAAATGGAGGCTGTAAACACAATATTAAAAGATGGCGACTTGCAACAGATCAAAGATTATCTTGCATTTAATGTATTAAACAGCGCAACATCATATCTTAGCGATGAAATTTACACCGCTTCATTTGATTTTTATGCTCGTGAAATGTCGGGTCGCGAAGCACAACAACCACGCTGGAAGCGTGCATTGGCTGTTCCTAACGGCTCACTTGGTGAGGCAGTTGGTGAGATGTATGTTGCAAAATATTTCCCTGCTGAATACAAAACAAAAATGTTGGAACTCGTTGGCAACCTACAAATAGCTCTATCTAAACATATTGCTGACCTAGACTGGATGAGCGACGAGACAAAAGCAAGAGCACAAGAAAAACTGTCTACAATTTACATTAAAGTTGGATATCCTGACTCTTGGAAAGATTACACTACTTTAAATATCGACGCAACTCTACCTTATTGGGAAAACATCAAAGCAATTAGCCGTTGGGGCACTGCTGACAATCTTGCAAACTTAGGCAAAGCAGTAGACCGTGACAAATGGGAGATGACTCCACAAACAGTTAATGCATACTACAACCCAACAACAAATGAAATTTGTTTCCCAGCTGCTATTCTTCAACCTCCATTCTTTAATCCAAATGCTGATGATGCAGTAAATTACGGTGCAATTGGTGTTGTAATCGGACACGAAATGACTCACGGATTTGACGACCAAGGTTGCCAATTCGATAAAGATGGTAATCTTAATAATTGGTGGAATGCAGAAGATGCTGCAAGATTTGAAGAAAAGACTCAAGGTCTTGTAGCTCAATTTGATGCTATCGAAGTATTGCCAGGAATAAATGCAAACGGAGCATTTACTTTGGGTGAAAACATAGCTGACCAAGGTGGTTTGCGTGTAGCCTATACTGCTTTGCAAGAGGCAAAAGGTGGTGTAGAACCAGAACTAATTGATGGATTTACAGCAAATCAAAGATTCTACATTGGTTATGCAGCTCTTTGGGCTCAAAACATTAGAGACAAAGAGATTGAGAGATTAACTAACACAGATCCTCACTCACTTGGCGAGTTTAGAGTTAATCAAACTCTAAAAAATATCGACACATTCTACGATGCATTCAACATCACAGAGGGCGATATGTTCCTTGCACCTGAAAAACGCATTGTTATCTGGTAAAAAAGGGATAAATATTAAATCTTACACACAATGGAAATCAAGAAACACATTGAAGAGAACATGGACCGCTACATCAACGAGTGGTCATCATTAATCCGTATCCCATCTATCTCGGCAAAGCCAGAACACAAAGAGGATATGATGCGTTGCGCCAACCGTTGGTGCGAACTTTTGTTGGCAGCTGGAGCAGATAGCGCAGTGGTAATGCCAACAGAGGGACACCCAATTGTATATGGCGAAAAGATAATAGATGCCTCACTGCCAACTATTTTGGTGTATTCACATTATGATGTAATGCCTGCTGAGCCATTTGAATTGTGGAACAGCGAACCATTCGAACCACTTATCAAAGATGGACATTTGTATGCTCGTGGTGCAGACGACGACAAAGGACAAGCGATGATACAGGTGAAAGCATTTGAGTATCTACTTAGTCGTGGCGAATTGAAATGCAACGTAAAATTCCTATTCGAGGGCGAAGAGGAGATCGGATCGCCATCACTAGAAAAATTCTGCAAAGATAACCTTGAGATGTTGAAATGCGATAATATTTTAGTATCTGATACTAGTATGATTGCAGCAGATATACCATCAATTACCACTGGACTACGTGGTATTGCATATTGGCAAATTGAGGTAACAGGTCCGAACAGAGATTTACACTCTGGACACTTTGGCGGAGCGATTGCCAACCCAATCACTACCCTATGCAAAATATTGGCTCAAGTAACTGATGCACAAGGTAAAGTTACAATACCACATTTCTATGATGATGTGATTGAGATGACAGCAGAAGAGCGCGAAATGGTGGCATCGATACCATTCGACGAAGAGAGATATAAAAAGGCTATTGATGTGGCTGAAGTACAAGGCGAAGAGGGATATAGCACACTAGAGCGCAACAGTTGCCGACCAGCATTTGATATTTGCGGCATTTGGGGTGGATATCAAGGTGAAGGCTCAAAAACTGTGTTGCCATCTAAAGCATTTGCCAAAGTATCGTGCCGACTAGTAGCAGCCCAAGATTATCAAAAAATATCTGAAGAGTTTATCGCTTACATCAAATCACTTGCACCAAAGAGTGTAAAAGTAGATGTTGTATTTACTCACGGTGGAGATGCATACCTTTGTCCTATTGACATCAAGGCATACAAAGCAGCAGAGATAGGGTTTACCAAAGCATTTGGCAAAAAACCAATCGCAGCTCGCAGAGGTGGTTCAATTCCGATTATCTCTACATTTGAGAGAGTTATCGGTGTGAAGACTATCTTAATGGGCTTTGGATTAGAGAGCAATGCAATCCACTCACCAAACGAAAATTTCAATCTCGATATTTTCCGCAAAGGGATAGAGGCTGTAGTAGAATTCTACAGAAACTATTGATTTTACAGAAACTAATCCACTACATATCATCCATTGAGAAAGGTATGTAGTGGATATTTAAACGGAAAATGCGAACGAGTGGTAATGTAATGCTAATCTCAAACCGTATAATATTGCGGTTACTGTGAATCACTACCTCTACACTGCCGCCACTACCCTCTGCGCTAATTCGGCAAATGCTTTGCCTGTTAGGCTGTTAGGGTCGAATGAGATTGGTGCGCCGGCATCGCCACTCTCGCAGATGCTTTGTACCAATGGGATTTGAGCCAGAAGTGGGATATTTCGCTCGTCGGCTAGTTGTTTGCAACCGCCATTGCCAAAAATGTAATATTTTTCATCTGGATGCTCGGCAGGGGTGAACCACGCCATATTCTCTACAAGACCTAAAATAGGCACATCAATTTTATCTGCTTGGAACATCTGCAACCCTTTGCGTGCATCGGCAAGTGCCACTTGTTGCGGCGTACTCACCACAATTGCACCAGTAAATTGGAGCGTTTGCACCAGAGTTAAATGTATATCACTTGTGCCTGGAGGTAGGTCAACTACAAAATAATCCAACTCGCCCCAATTGGCATCGTTGATGAGTTGTTTAATTGCATTTGTAGCCATCGCACCACGCCAGATAAGCGCATTGTCTGGGTCGACAAAAAAGCCGATAGATAACATTTTTATACCGTATTGTTCGATTGGTTCTATGATGTGGCGACCATCTTCGGCTAGTGCTGCCATCGGTTTAGCATCCTCTACACTAAACATTTTTGGCATTGAAGGACCAAAAATATCGGCATCAAGCAGACCCACTTTATAACCTAAATTCTTCAGGCTCATAGCCAAATTGGCTGCTACTGTAGATTTACCAACCCCGCCCTTGCCCGACGAAACAGCTATAATATTCTTCACACGCTCCATCGAATTTTGCTCTACTTTTGGAGCCACATATGGTGTTTTGACCGAGATGTTACCTACAATCTCCACCCCTTCGCCAATATAGGTTAATATTGCCTGCTCCGCTGCTTTCACTAATGATTTAGCGAATGGATCGTTTGCTTTTGGTAAGATGATAGAGAATGAAACTTTGTTGCCATCGATGCGCAAATCATCTTCAATCATCTCTGCCTCTACAAGGTTTTTGCCTGTACCAGGATAGCGCACATGCGCTAGTGCCTCAAAAACTAAATTAGGATAAATAGTCATTTTATTATTACATTTGAATATAATATGGCATCAAGGCTTGTGCGCCTCGTGCATTTAATAGTCTCATATATTGATCGTAGAGATAAGCATACTCACCCAACTTGCTTTTGACAGCACGAGTAGACATCTCAAGATTAAATTCCTCCATTAATATGGTGTATATATCTTTTTTTGCAGGATATTCAGCCACAGAGTAGTTATCATCTAACGAAGCTCTCTCGGCTGCAATAGCAATAGCATCAGCATATCCACCAATTGCATCAACCAAACCGATATTCACTGCATCGCTACCCATCCATACACGACCCTCTGCAATTGCCTTAATATCATCGATTGGCATTTGGCGACCATCCGCACAGCGAGCAGTAAATTGTTCGTATCCTTGCTCGATATAATTTTGCAATATCGCCTTTTCGGCTGGTGTCATCGGACGAGTCATATCGCCAAATGTGGCAAGTTCGTGAGTTTTAACACCATCGAAATCTACTCCCAATTTATTTGTAACACCTTGAACGTTAGGGAATGTACCAAAGATACCGATTGAACCTGTAAGTGTGGTATTATACGCTAAAATTGTATCGGCAATGCAACTCATATAATATCCGCCAGAAGCTGCATAACCAGACATAGAGACAATAAGCGGTTTTTTCTCGCGAAGTTGTTTGGCTGCATACCACATCTGTTCCGAACCAAATACCGCTCCACCTGGAGAGTTCACACGCAATACCACAGCCTTTACTTTGTCACTTTTGGCTAATTTATTTAATTCTTTTACAATATTTTCTGATTTCATTTGACTATCGCTGCCATCATCAATACCACCAGTGGCATAAAGCACAGCTATTTTATTAGATGCATAAGAGTCTGTAGATGGCAAGTTAACCATATCTTGCAACGATACCATTTTTACATCATCACCCAACAGCTCTTTCACCATAGCATCGGCATCTGAACGATATTTGAGGGCATCTACTAATCCAGCATTAAGTGCTACATCAGAGTAATTTAAGAATCCTCCTCTGTTAACATATTCATCAATTTGCTCAGTTGAAATATTACGAGCCTCAGCAATATCGTCTACAATTTCTGCCCATATGATATCAGCAATACGCTGCATTTGAAGACGGTTTTCATCGCTCATATCTGTGCGGAAATAAGGTTCGACTGCACTTTTAAATGTACCAACTTTAAATATTTGCATCTCCACGCCAAGTTTATCCATCGCACGTTTCATAAACATAGTCTGCATCTGCACACCACTAAGGATAATTGACCCTTGAGGATTGAGAATGAGCGTATCAGCTACAGTTGCCAACCAATAACTACTTTGCGAATAAGAGTCGCCATAGGCATATACCGGTTTATTTGATTGCTCTTTGAAATTGACAATCAACGAACGCAACTCCTCTACCAAAGCAGGCGAACCGCTTAAATATGCACAATCGAGATATAGTGCTTTGATATTTTTATTATCCGCAGCCTTTTTTAATGACTCGCGCACATCATCTATCGCCACTGAGCTTCCTGACTCATTGATTAAATTACGCAACATCATCAAATCGCTATTCTCTGAACGCTCCACAATTGTGCCATCTAATTTGAGTTTGAAAACCGACTCTGAAGTGATTTTAGTTACTGGTGTAGATGACATTGAGGCTATACCGATTAATAGTATCAACGAGAAAAAACCAGAGACTACTGTAAATAGGATTAGGGCAACAAACATTGCACCTACTGTTTTAAAGAAATTTTTCATACTGGTAGATTATTGGGGGATATTTATTAGTTATTTATCTGTAAATCTGCTATAAAATTCATCCATCACAGCATTGCGACTTAGTTTACCGTGATCTATGCATACACAATCGAATTTGCCAATATTGCAAAGTTTGCGGTCGGCAAGTCGATATATTTTTTGTACAAATTGGTATTTAATCCCCTCTTGTTTAAGTGATAGTTCACAAACAAAACTATCGCCCGAGCGTAACGGGGTTTTATAAGCCATCTCCACACGAGCCACTACAAAATCAATGACTTCGTCGTGCATTTTGGCAAAACTGATACCATTCTCGATAAGAAATTCGTGTCTGGTATGTTCGTAATAGTGCTGATAGTTGGCATTGTTTACAATTCCTTGCAAATCGCACTCATAATCACGCACTTTAAATTCTAACTGATATATCATTTTAATATAAGGGGTTTCTAAAACTCCCCCGAAAAAATTAAATTTACAACTATTTTACTTGCACCAAAGTGAGACCGTCGCGCATTGGCAAAATCACCTTCTCTACCCTGTCATCGGCGGCTACAGTATCATTAAACAACTTGATTGCAATGGTTTGGTAGTCATTCGAGGCTGGCTTATCTATCAACACCTTACCGTCCCACAAAGTATTATCTATCAGCATCACCCCACCTTTTCGCATTCGAGGCAAAAGCAGGTCATAATATTGCTGATATACTCTTTTGTCTGCATCGATAAATGCAAAGTCAAATTCACCTGTAAGGGTTGGTATCACCTCTACTCCATCACCAATATGTAGGGTAATTTTCTCACCATGTGGCGCAGATGATATCTGTTGCAGGATAAACGCCTCTTGTTCATCATCTATCTCTATTGTATGCAGCTCTCCATCGTCTGGCAAAGCCTCTGCCATACAGAGGGCAGAATAGCCAGAATAAGTACCAATTTCTACAATGCGCTTTGCCCCTGTCATTGCCACTAACATTTTCAACAATCGCCCTTGCAGATGTCCCGACATCATACGAGGGTTAATCATCTGCAAATTTGTTTCGCGCACCACAGATTGAAGATATTCTGGTTCGTTTTCCGAATGGGCAAGTATATAATTATCAATTGCTTGATTAGGATCAGCAACAGTTCTTTCTGCCTGAGTTAATTTCATTATTAAACTATTATTTCGCACCGCAAAGGTACAGAAAATATTTTAGGTGGGTTCTATTTTCTATATTTACGCCTCAAAATTTAGTATAAGAACCCATTATCTACTAAATTAGAGATATTGCTTAAATTTGACAAACCACAAACCATGGTCTGAAGCTATT
>JAWXTU010000117.1:0-7137 GCA_044433285.1 bacterium
AACCCTAAACAACTACCCAAATGTAGTGCGCCAAGCAGGTAGCGATTTCTCGCCAGCTCTAATTGCCAACTACGTTTACGATTTAGTAAAAGAGTACAACGGTTTCTATCAATCATCTCCAATATTGAAAGAGGAGAACGAGGCAGTTAAAAACTTACGCTTAGTACTCTCACAAAGCACAGCAAAAGTAATTGCCTCTGGTATGAAGCTACTCGGCATCGACGTACCAGAGCGTATGTAATGGATTTTTAATTAGTTGAGCATTATAATAAAAATAGCCCGCAGCGTATAATTTGCTGCGAGCTATTTTTTGTTTAGTATTTAATAATTTTCTCTATGTATCTATTGTTATTTACATCGGTTAATACCAATAGATAAACACCTGGATTGTACATAGATAAATTTATTTTCGTAAAGTTTTCATCGCTATTGAACATCATAGCTCCTTGCGCATTAAACAACTCTAATTTTTTGAGTTTCACATCGCTCTCGATATTCACTTCACCATCTGTTACAGTTGGATATACAGTAACACCCTTAGCAAGTATACCCTCAGTTGCAGACATAAGAGATAATGATATTAAATATGGATTTTCGATATTACCATAATGCGCATCTTCGGTGAAGGTCAATTCTGAATAAACTGTAAATATTTCATTACCAACCACTGCTTTGAATTGTAGATTATCACCTGTACCATCGCCAGATATAGTGAGGAATAAAATTCCTTCTTCATTTGACACTTGAACCTCTCTACACTCATCTTCTACAAACACACCCAATTCTACATTGGCAAGAGGTAAGTCTTCATCTTTCAAAATAGCCACAACTGTCATATTACCGCTATATTTGCCAGAAGAGACTTCTTCAAATTCTGTTGATACAATTTGCGCTACATCAGCAATTTTAGTTGCAGGTATTAACGCTGGTGCATAAGATGTAGACGACGGATAAGTGAAATCTTTCGATGTATTATCTACACTGTTGAGTTTATATCCTTCACCCACCTCTAGTGTGCGAAGTGTACCCACCCATTGGTAATCTTGATAGATTGAGAATCCTACTTTACCCTTTATAACATCACCTGTAGTTGCCTCATAATCAGCCAAAGCGTCATCAATAGGAAGATTAAATACTTGATTATAACCTATCCAGTTCCAACCATTATTTACAGTCAATACAGCTTGAGTAGCATCAATAATATCACCTGTTACTAGTAGCTTGTCGGCACTGTTCATCTGCACGCTATACATACTACCCAAATCAATATTGGTTAACATACCACTCCAAACTGAATTGTAGAATTGAGCAAAATCATCTTTACTCTTCACAAGCGATACATTTTCGCCAACATTATCAAACACAGCCTCTACCTGACTGTTACTCAACTGGATAGGTATCGACATCCAGTTCCAACCTGTTTCCAAATCTAGTTGCACCTCAATCTGTTCGGTAGCATTCCAGATAAAAGGATCGCTAAACGAACCGATAATTTCGTCGGCATCAAATATTAACTCTTCCGTTGTTGTTACCACTGGATAGATATAACCTGTAGTGGCATCCCACACCTTAAATGTAATAGGAGAAACTGTGTTATCGGCTGTATTACCATAAATATCCATCAGGATATAATAACTATCGTAGCGACTATAATATTCAGGAGAAGCCAATCCAACACAATCATCACCGATAAATGCTGCCACTATATCATTGGCATCATAGCTAGGTTTATCATTGAGATGCAAACGTCCGATAACGTTCATATTCAATTCATAATCATATCTATTCAACTGCCAATCTGGGCTTTCTGTCGTTACATTTAACGAGATTACAAGAGGTGTATATATTTCATCATTACCATACAAATATATTGTCTCTTCGTGTTGACCTAACGATAATGCATCACTTACCGTAAATGTTATTTTATCGCTAGAGATGGCAGATAACGTACCTTGGGTTTTATTTGCGCTCAACCATATAGGCAAATTGCTTATCACCCAATTTTCATTAGCCGAGCCAAGATTTTCCACCTCAACTGTAAATGTTGCACTTTCACCGTATAGCTTATCTATAGTCATCTCGTCTTCGCTCCACACCAAACGATTACAATTGATATATGCGCTCCACACCACTGGAGTTGTAAGGTTATTATTCTCATCGCGTACGTTGCGCACCGTGAAATTAATAGTCGTACCCTCCACGCGTGATGCTAGTTCAGTTATTGTAAATACTATTTCTCGCTCTGAAGCTACTGTAGTATATTGTATATTTGTCAATGCAGGAGCACTTTTTAGCGATGGTGCATTTGATGCACTAGCTGTAGATACAGATGTAGCCACAGTAGTAGAATTTTCACTCATATCATTGAGCACAAAATTAGTAACCACCTGATTTGCTCCATCTAAGCTCTCCTCTTCAAATGTATAATATGCCGCAAGTCCAGCCACATCACTCGGTGTGATACGGTTAAAACGATTATCATTTATATAGTTACCATTTAATGTTGCTACCCAATAGCGTATCTCATCTACCTCACCAGCAAAATGCGAATTGAAGAGATATTGCTCATTTGTAACTCTATATCTATTAGCTCCAATCACAATTACATCACTAGACATAGCTGGGATAGTACTACTTGATAATTGGCTCACCACATTACCATCTACATACACTATAGATGTTCCATTGCGTAATACATTTAGAGCAATATGATGCCATACATTATCAAGATAATCAACACTGCTCAATTGAGTTTCAATTTCATTGCATACTAGGGTTAGTTTACCTTCCGCATTAAATTTAATAGCCAATTGATTGTCATTGATGCTCCATAGAGTTGCATCTGTTTGAGTAGCACCTCTAAACCACATCTCCATTGCAAAATTGTCATTGTCGCCTGCTGATACAGTAGCAATCGGTAGTGATATATACCCATCTGTACCTATTTCGGCTGCTAAATTATCATTATTTAAATACCAAGTAGCATCGGAGATGACCATATGTCGATAACGTGCTACATCCGTAGCTGAAGATCCGTTAGCTTCGTCAAATTTCCAATAACCAATCAGGTTAGGAGTAGATGCTGCTTTACTACTATACATCTCTGATTGAGCCTCCACAATTGTACGTGCTCTATTCCACAGCGTTACCTCGTGCAGAGCTCCTGTCATGCTCTTGCCTAGACTAATTATACCAGAACCGCTATATGCAGAAACTACATTGCCATTAAACAATTGAATATCGCTAGCATCATTTGCTGCCAATGCGCTTATTACACCATTTGTTCCACTAGTTGTATAATTGAGTGTTAAGAAACACCACGTATCTGATGGTATAATATTTTCTGAAATAATAGTCTCATCACCAACCGAAATAGATAATTTACCATTATCTACTATAGAGACAATAAATTTATCACTACCTGTTCCGTGTTCAAATATAGTACCTACAGTAGAGTAATTTATCCACATATCAAGTGCGAAATCACTGTTAAGCGACACCGATGCCTCTGTATAAGCAGCAGCTGTTGTTGTGCCATCTAAGCGTAGTGCCACATCGTGTGCTATAGTTGCATCGTTTAATATACCTGTTACTATAAAATTGTTAGCATCTGTAAGTTCGCCTGTGCGTATATCCTCGTTGTATAGAATAGATATTTTATCGCCCGAGTATAGTATACCACTGCTTGGATTTGGTTCGCCAAGCACTTGAGGAGCAACCATATCTTTTGTTACCACAATAGTTTCAGACGTAGTTGTTATCTCTCCGCTACCATATTCACACGCAGCCACCAAACGGAATTGATATGTTCCGTCGGGGTATATTGCGCTATTATCCATTGGGAATGATACATAAATTATACCACCATCTGGCAACAATTCATTGCTAGTGGTTAAATCTTCGCTATCAAGTACATACTCACGCCCTACAGTCCAACTAGAGTTATTAGCATATTTATACTCTAAACGTATAGCCTCGAAGCTGTTGTAGTAACGATCGAAACCAGACATTTCAAGTTCTAAAACATCTGATGTAAACATATTTAATGTAGTCTCATCAATTTCGAGTACAACTTCAGAACAAGTAGGCACATAATATGCACTTAGATATACCGTATCAGCAATTACCGGGAATAGACCTGTTGGGTCGCTCTGACACTGTGATGCTAACACGATAGCTATATTTTCATAGTCCAATACATCCTCTTGTGTTTGATTAAGCTGTATAGTTTTGCTCAACTCCGTACCTGCTGCTATCAATATAGAGCGTCCCTCTTCGGTTATCACCGATCCGTCCATACTTATGCGTGCACCATCAGGGTTTGTAACATCTACCATTTTAAGGTCGAACCACACATCATCGCCAGTTTCTGAATTATTACGCAATAGAATTGTATAAGAAGCAGTACCACCAGCAGGGACATCAGTAGCATAGCTATTTACTAGAGCTACTTCAGGTACCTCAACACGCATAGTTGCGGTAGAAATTTCAGTTCCTGGTTCGTAATATTTTGTATATGCAGCATCTTCATATGGACAAGAACTTTGTCCGCCACGAGTATAGAAAATAGCACCATATTTATCAGGCGCATTGTATACATCAATAGTCAATGCATCATTGTAACCATCATCGGCTAATGTATACCCTGTAGTTACACACTCCTCTGTCGATTCTGATTCGCTTGATATATCGCTTCCGCCTATCTCCTCTTTGAGTGACACAGTAACACCAGTGTTATTTACACTAAAACCTATATCACCACCTGCTACCACCAATACTTCAACCACTGACTCTACAGAGCTAGCAGCAGTTGTACAAGTAGATACTGATGATTCGACAGAAGCACCTGCATCAAACGAATGATTTTCAGATAGATATGTATCTCTATTATCAATAACATCTACCTTCATTTTTTCATTGTATGCCAACGTTTCTATCCACAAATCTATCTGTTCGTTATACCAAAGTACATCGTCTGTATATATAGAATCTTCATTGATAACCTCAGGTTTTACAATGGTGTAACTTGGTCCAGATAGAGCTGTAGTGTCTGATGCACTATCTCCCCACACATTTTTATCAAAATTACTACTACCAAATTTTTCGTCGGTAGGCGAAAGTGTAGATAGATATACCAAATCGTTGGTATTATTAACATACGAACTTAATTCACTTGCAGATACCGTTTGTATAAGTGCATTGCGTAAGACATATAGATTTGGTATCAAGTTATTTTCTATATGTGATTGTGTATATTTAAATCCAGTAGCAAATTCCGAACCTATAGAGATTTGTTCTGCATTACCAATTGAATATACATTTGTAGTTGCTGCTGCATCACGAAGAATTGTAACATCTTGCGATTTTCCGAATATAATGTTCGTAGCCGATCCAATAAATACATCACCATTAGCGCCCACATAGTCTGGCGAATCGCTAGTATTGATACGGCTTGTGGTTGTAATTGTCGTTGTTGAACTATTTGTACTAGTTCTATTTGCATTTATTGTAAATCCAACATCGAGAGTATTCTCTATCTCTACAGATGTAATTGTGGCTGCACCAGGCAGTGAGCCTACCACGATTTCGTTGCCAGTACCAAAATTCGTATGGGTTAAAACCTCAGAGTTGCTTATAAATGCCGAACCATTAGTTCTCTCTTGAGTGTATGTAGTTCCCTCCTCTAAGAATGCCATAGAGTTACTACCGGCAGGATCTCGCAATATCATATGTATCTGATCTGGTCCGGAGGTAACAAAATTATTACCAGTAGGTAAACTACCCAATACAATTCCATTAAACGAGCCATTACCACTCCACTGCAATTGCTGTCCATTATTATCATAAATAATATTTAACGAGCGCGTGTATGGAGAAACGATATTAGGGAAACCTGCGCTCCACTCATATATAGCCTCACCCACAGAATCAAGTAACAGTTGGTTAGGGGTAAGATCTACTATATCCCCCGCCGATACTGTAGTACCTGTTTCTGTAGTACCATCATCAACATATACGCTCTGATCGCTACTCATTTCATTAGTAATAGTAACTGTAGTACCATCAAGTGGCACTCTGTCTATCACTGGATTATTAGTATCTGCATCGTAGTTGTAATACTCCTCGAAACCCATCAATTTAAAACTATAACTATTATTTTTCACAAACAGAGGATATCCATATTGATATGTTACAGTATTACTTTCTGTATCAACAGTATATAGAGGTATATCTTCACTGATATTTGTCTCTATATATTTATAAGATGCCTCACCAAATGCACCATAACTATTACTCATATCTTCAACAGTAAATGTAGGAGTATTACGATACTCAAGTATTGTAGAGGCGTTATAGTTAAAATATTTATACTTACCATCTTCGTTGAGCGTACTATCGCTATATTCAAGAAGTGGATTAGAGGCATCTATATTAGAAAGCGACGAGAATTTAGCTTCGCTATTGCTGGCAATCTCTACACTATTTATTGTATATTGCAACGGCGGAACCATAGCTGAAAACTCACCTGTAATAGAGTCTGTAGTTATATAAATATATCTAACTTCATCATTATTACCTCCTTTTCGATACGATTGACTATTTATATCTGTGCTTGCCGATTCAATAGCTACATTATTTAAGTTATCTTCGTATGTTACAATTGTACCCGATTGTGTAGGCTCAACATTGAGGCGATATGTACCAGCAGATAGTTGTAAGGTACTCTTACCAATATTGTTTTTACTCAATGCTAATCCGAGCGGTTTTTCTGATTCTATCTCACCACCTACAACTCTTCCGGCAACATTTACCAATGTATTGTCGTAGAACGTCAGGTTAGACATCTCCTGTTCAAATGTATATTTCACACCCGTATTGTTCGGGTCGGCAGGATATCTACCATTATCAACAAAAGTGTGCCCCGACATCAAAATAGATATATAATGATCGCCAATAGGCACCTCTATTTCAAATTCCCCTGCACTATTTGTTTCAATAAGCTGCCCATCTTTACTACTATACTACTACCCCAAATTAGGACAGTTTCGTAAGACAGTTTGTTGATTGAAAAAAAATGCTTATATTTGTGCACAAAAATCATTAAGAGAAATGAGAAAACAACACAGTGCAGAATTT
>JAWXTU010000118.1:0-7058 GCA_044433285.1 bacterium
CGCCATATGAACCACCATCAATACCAGTAATTTCAATATATGCAGACATACCGCTTGCAGATGTGTCATCAATGATAGTGATAGTTACTTCTTCATTAGAAACCATTCCACCCATCATTTCAAGATTTGTTGTGTACGTACCAGCGAAGCCACCTGTAGCTTGAGTTTCAATAGAGATGGTTTTTGTTGTATTTGTTGCAAAATCAATATATGCCCATTCGTCATAATTTAGAGCTTCTGCCACGTTGCTTAGCAATACGTTTTCATTTTCATTACCATCACCATCATTACTTGAATTGCTACTGTTATCACATGAAGTAAAGTTTACACTCAATACAATAAGAGCCACTACGTAGCTCATTTTAATTAACCAATTTTTTCTCATCGTTTTTATGTTGTTTATTTGTTTTAAATTCCGAGTGCAAAGGTACGGGGATTTTGAACGATGGGCAATACCTAAAAGTAGGTATATTAGAGAGTTAAAGGTTAACAATTAGATTGTTTCTGTTAAATAATATATAATCCACAGTGGAGTTCTATCATTAAAGTACTGCCCCTAGTTTAGACAGTTATAGTATTTTTAGTAGACAGTGGTGATGTTATTTATTTGATGATTTAGATACAGCCAAATTTTGGGGTAATGCTCCTTTAAACATTCCGCATTACCATTATCGCACGAATAATCCCTATAATACTCAATCCCAGCATGCAAATACAGTTCTATTAATCTCAGTTCGTTTAAATTACAAGAAGAGATTGCATTAATAAATTTATCTTCTCCTATTCTATCAATTAAATCAAGAATCACTCCACCATGATAATAAGCATAACCACCATTTAAGTTTATTAGTGTGAATTCTTTTATATCGGTCTCATTCCCTTTTAATGAACCTCTTAATAAGTTACAATAATGTGTAGATTGTATTGGGAATAGACCATCAATAAGATATTTTGTCTCTATGCCATCTACACAATAACATCCATCATCATAACATTCATAATCAAAAAATATTATTTTTACAAACATAATATAACTGAGGATCACACCTAGTAATATACCTAATAATACATATAAACTATTTCTTATCATTGATCTCGTTTTCATATATCTTTTATTTTACTTCCATTGTTCCATAATTTATCAATCTTGAGTCTGGATTTATCCACTGTTTTCCTCTTCTCTCTTTTACCATAGTCGTACTTGTTGAGTTGAGTATCGAAGAGAGAACTTTCCATGCAATAGAAGAGTTACTTTTATTTTTATCAATAGTAACACAACCATGACTTACTTCTCCCAAGTGCAATCTAAATGCACTTCTAAAATTGGTACCATCTATATCATTGTAACGTATAAAATCATGCTTATCTAACCTAAACCATCCAGCATAACTAGTATTAGCATGATCATCTAAAATGTCATACGTTCCATTTGAAAGTGGTTTTGTTCCATTAGAAATTAAATTACCATTCTTACTTGTTGCCCCTGAAAAAACATTCTCAATGACTAAGATTTGATTATGAGTTAATTCTCCAGATTTATTTCTAATTCCTTCTAAGTTATAATCTAAACATGTAACATATTTTGATGGAAGTTCGCTATTGTAGTGATCTAAATCAATAACGTGAAGTTCATTTTTATCTTTATAAAATATAGTTTTAACCTCCCTCCCATCCGGATCAATCAACATCACTGGATTATTTGCGCAATATGCATAAGGCGATGTACTTGGATATTTATCACTCAAAGGATCGATAGTCATAAACTTCTTATCATCGGGTTCTAGCACAACGACAGCAATAATATTGTTTGCGCTATCGAGGATATTGATGCATAGGGTTTCACTGTCAAACTCGGCATAACGAGCCTTACTTTCAGTATCTGCATTCTCCACACGAAATGGTTCGTCATTTTGAAGTTCTATTATCACTTTGTCTCTATGCTCTGGAGCATAGGCGTCAAATGGAGTTTGTGCGTTAAGAGTTAAAATATTAACTATTAACAATGCTGTTAAAATGTAATGCCTCATAATACGAAAATTTAAAGTGTTATCTACCGTCATCCAATTCGTTCATTTGTTTCCTTTGTCGTGCTTTTAGTTGTTGCTCTCTTACCTTAAGAAAACCTTCCTCATACGTTTTCTGACTCATTGTTGAATGTCCAATCTTTTTGATATATTTATGCATATCTAGCAGTGCTTCTAACTCTTTTTTTAAATCAGGATGCTCATCGAAGTTAGTTTGTTTGCCAGCCAAACCCCTATCAATTATCTTGCAATCTAATCTAAACTGCAAATCATTTAATTTCATTACTTGCATTTCACTTATTGGATAGTATTGTAGCCCAATTTCGTAACACTTCGTAACAAAATCATCTGAATAACGCCCAGTTTTTTTGTCATAAGAGACTAATAGATCATATAAACAGTGGGCTACTGATTCTACTTGTGACAATGTATCCATAAATAAACCGCTCTTAATAGCTGTTTCAGATACATTGTAATTGTCCATTATATAACTAGATCTAGAAAATGTGCCAGATGTTACTTCTACATTCCACCAATTTTCGTCTTCATCTTGATGTTTGATATAACAGTGTAATGGTACTATTGAAAGATAAGCTGTTGCATCTATTTCATTTGCCAAAATTTTATATAAATAGGGCATAGAATGGCAGTTGCCTTTCTTTGATTTTAGAAGATGTGAAACCCAAAAGGCATCTCTATTTGTTGGGCTTAAGAAGTTTTCAATATCATAAGTGTATGGTGTGAAATCATTTTCTGGAATACTATCGCACATATATGTAAAGATTGCCCAATTTCCTGACGTTTTGTAGCTTTGTAAGTTACGGTCTACAATCATTTTTTCTAGTATAGGTTTAATTCTTAGGATTTCACTATTAAATTCATCCCAAGATAATTTACCATCTTTTTCTGCATATTCTACCAAAAACACAGCACGCTTAAAACTCAAAGGCAACTCCCCTTTTAGCATTTTATGTATTTCGTCTAGAGCATCATTATAGCGTTTTTGTACATCCTCTGGTATAGTTCGGCGCATAGCTACATGAGCCTTTATAAAACCTGCTTCGCCTTGTTCTCTTGTATAGTCTTGAGAATAGAGTATGGTAGGCAAAATAGATACGAGCAGTATAAATATTATCTTTTTCATGTGTTTAAAAGTTTTTTGTTGTATATACTCTTTTTAACTCTGCAAATGTATGTAAAATAAATAATACGGTAAGTTTTATTTAATAATTTTTAACTTAACACTCTGTTTTATTTTAATAATGGCGGTTTTATATCCTATGAAAATCGTCTCTAAATACAGCATAGGGGCAATAACTATAGTCTGTTTAGTGTAGTTTATTGTCCCTATGCGATTAAAATTTATGTGAGGTTATTGGTTAGTCAAGCAGTATTTAATAATATCTATCGATTTTCTTTTTACTTATATAAGGTTTAAGACATTCAGTTACCTTTTGTAAATCATACTGTAGCTTATATTTAAAAGTACCTGTTTTGCATTCTTCTTCCTGTAATAAATAATTATTAACAACACGAATCAGTTTTTTTTCGTTTTTGATATAGACAGATAAATAAGTATCAGTATATGTGCCATCAACACATTCTCCAAATTTTTTAGGCCACCCCCTCGTAATACCATACTCATATTTAGCTATTGTATCTTCAATAGTATAATTTATTGCAGGTATTTCTCTATATTTTTTAGCTCTACCACTTTGCAATAAATACAGGTGAATGTGATTGTTTTTGTGATACCATATATATGAAACTCTTGGACTTCTTGGAAATGCACTCATTTCCCAACCATATACATATACCGTATCACTTTTATTCAGCAGTTGTTTAATTAGAGTCTCCCCATGTGGTCTGTAACGACATTTGGGATTATAAATTCCGTAACTGCAACTATAAAAGCAGTATAATAAAATAATTGCTGCAGAATAATATATTACTTTCTTCATGTTTTTTTTCAAGTTATTTTGTTGGTTTTCTATCAGTAAGGGGTATTTAAATAGTTATCGATTTTCTTCCTGTTTATATATGGTTTAAGACTTTCAGTTACCTTTTGTAAATCATACTTTAGTTTATATTTAAATGTGCCTTTTTCGCATTCTTCATTTTTAAGACAGTAATAATCAAGTGAAATAAATAATTCTCCTTCGTTTTTTATATACACATCAAAATAAGTATCATCTAATTTATCTCTAAAACATTCTCCATATTTAGGTTCTTCACCCAAAAAACCATCATGAAAATATTCAGCTATTGTGTCTTCAACAGCATAATTTATTGCAGGTATTTTTCTATATCTCGTAAATCTACCATCTTGCAATAAATACAAGTGAATATGATTATTTTTATGATACCATATATATGAAATTCTTGGTGGTTTACATGGAATTGCATTCAATTCCCAACCATATCGATATACCGTATCACTTTTACATAGTAGTAATTTTACCATAGTTTTTCCATGTGGTCGGTAAGTATATGGGGGGATACGATTAATTCTGAAACTGCAACTCCAGCAGCACAATACAATGACAAGTACCGTAGAATAATTTATTATCTTCTTCATATTTTTAAAAATCATCTTGTTGATTTAACTCATTTTGCTGTTATTTAGTGGTTTAACTATACAACTAACAATGTCGTTAATGTTGGCAACAATCATTTTCTGCTGACCTTTCGATAGATATAGGAATTGGAATAGATAAGACTTCGTATTTTTTTGCTTGTCTGTAATAAGTAACAGTATTACGATAAAATGCATCTTTTGTTTTTAAGATTCCAATTTCTCTATATATTGCAAATTCCACCACTATATTTTTACATGAAAATTTTTCTACATCATCAAAATACGCAGTATTATATGTTATGTCCCAATAATCTATAACATAATCCTTAATATAAAAAGCTGTATAGGGGATAATAATATCCATCCTAGCTCCCGGAGCTAATGGTTTAAAACTATACGCAACATATCCATATCTTGCTATTTTATGACCTCCCAATATTATAGTGTTTCCTATTCCCCTCCCATTTAATAAAGATAACATTGGCAAAAAAGACAATTTACACTGTTTATCCCATCTACTATATCTATGTATATATTTTTGATGATAATATAGTTCTTCTAAATAGCTATCAAATAGATATACCGTATCTTTTGTATTGTTCTTTAAGGTAAATACATATGAACTATCTATTGTATCAACGTATGTGATAATTTGAGAGTAAATATTTTTACATATAAAAAGATATGCAAAGATGAGTAATAAATATCTGTTCATATGTTATTTGATTAAGCTATTGTGAGTATCATCGTATGGGCGCTTATTTAGTCCTATTAAACGTCTTACCAGATTGTTATAGTCTATCACTTTGTTTTGTGGTTTCCCTTGGTAAATTATATGACCTAATTCATGGAATAGTACGTCAGTAGGGGTTATTTTAATATTCTGAGGTGCGTAAAGTTCTGTACCATGAGGTGTTTCATTTGGATTTCCATTATATTCATAATATGCAGTATTTACTTTATAGATTGTAATCTCAGATTGTATATTAGGATCAATAAGAATAGTATTCTGTGATAGGTCAGACCATTCACTTGCTAATACAGCACCAGCTCCACCACTATCATATGTATCTGCATATATATAATATGATCCATCATTACTCATAATATAAGTATCTTTACTATATATTATATTAGTTATTGTTGTTTCGTTCATTACACCCATTAACCCTTGCAATATTTTACTTTGCTTTCTATTTAATCCATCCATATTACCATTGTGCGTTAGCATTCCACTTTGAGTATATGAGAAATTACTAGCAGCCGTACCAAATACAGCACTAAGAGCGTTGTTTACATTATTTCTATATTGAGGGGATATACTTATGCTATCTCCACGATAATCAACAAACATAACAGGATTATTATTACAGTAGGCATAAGGCGATGTACTTGGATATTTATCACTCAAAGGATCGATAGTCATAAACTTCTTATCATCGGGTTCTAGCACAACGACAGCAATAATATTATTTGCGCTATCGAGGATATTGATGCATAGGGTTTTACTGTCAAACTCGGCATAACGAGCCTTACTTTCAGTATCTGCATTCTCCACACGAAATGGTTCGTCGTTTTGAAGTTCGATTATCACTTTGTCTCTATGCTCTGGAGCATAGATGTCAAATGGAGTTTGTGCGTTAATAGTCAAAATATTAACTAATAACAATGCTGTTAAAATGTAATGCCTCATAATACGAAAATTTAAAGTGTTACCTACCGTCATCCAATTCGTTCATTTGTTTCTTTTGTCGTGCTTTTAGTTATTGCCCCTCATAGCTATGGTTATTCTTATCTAGTAAGATCTAAGTGCTGATCTGGTTTTATCCTATTTCATAACTATCTTCGCTAAAAGTGATAGGACCTTCGTAGTAGTAATTTTTTGTAGTTCCGTCTTCTAAGATTAATTCTACTTTAATTATTGCGTTTTCATTGTTTCCATCTACTGTTAGGTTAGCACTTTCTATTTCTGTTTCGAAATTATTAGAGTCTCCCACTTCCCACTGTTCGAGTTTATATAGGTCTATTAAGCTGCAAGTACATTTCATATTCAGTTCATCAGAAGACAGTATGTAGCTTTCGCTTTCTGTGACACTTGGGTAGCTACCATTGATGGGAAATAAACTTTCGGTTTTCTCAGAAAAGATGCAGATAACTAGTTGTTCTGTTCCTTCTTCTAGATCATATAAAGAGCGTCCTTCTGTAGTGAGTGCTATGCCATAAACATACATATCGCTAGAACTTGGGTCGCCATTCCAATAGCTCATGTCCATAACTTGTGCTGCAGCGAGATTCATACGTTCGTAATCTTTAAATTCATTATTTTCGCATGAAGATAAAGAAATTATAACTTAAATTCAACTTATAAATGCAACACCCTGTGAAGTGTTGATAGTTAGATAATTATTTTATCAGAAAGGAAAGAGAGAAAAAATCTCCCTTTCACTTTGCTGAAT
>JAWXTU010000119.1:0-7031 GCA_044433285.1 bacterium
GGAGATACACCTGTAAATACAATAGCTGAACACTTTGGCGGTGGTGGACATAAAAATGCCGCTGGGGGAGAGAGCTATGTGCCTTTAAATGAAACTTTAACTAAACTACGCAAGGTATTGCGTGGCGAGCAAGAATAATAAAGGGGATTTCTAAAAACTGCTTTGCAGAAATTTTTGAAAAATTATTAGAACTATTTTGACTAGCATTTCATGAGTTTAGCGGGCTAAATGAGTGATATAAGAGGTAAAATAGGCTAATAAGGATTAAAAATATTGCAAAAGAACAGTTTTAGGTCTCATATTCTTAATTTAATTTTTTAATCGGAGAATTTTTAGAAGTCCCCTAAATTTAATTTTTTAATCGGGGAATTTTTAGAAGTCCCCTAAATATAAAGAAATGGAATTATCAGAACAAGAAGTAGTACGCCGTCAGTCGCTTACTACATTAAGACAAATGGGTATAGAACCATATCCAGCAGCAGAGTTTGTAACAGATGCATATTCAACAGATATAAAACGTGATTTTAAAGACGAAGAGAGTGGCGCATCTGTAGTAATTGCAGGTCGTATCATGAGCCGCCGTATTATGGGTAAAGCATCATTTGTTGAGTTGCAAGACTCTAAAGGTCGTATACAAGTATACATCACTCGCGATGATATCAATACAGAAGAGCAACCAGAGATGTACAATACAGTATTTAAAAAACTTTTAGATATTGGTGATTTTATTGGTATCAGAGGATTTGTGTTTCGTACACAAATGGGAGAAGTATCAGTTCACTGCCAACAGCTTACGGTGCTAAGCAAATCACTTCGACCTCTCCCTATCGTTAAATATAAAGATGGAGTAGCGTACGACTCTTTTGATGATGCAGAGATGCGTTATCGCCAACGTTATGTAGATCTTGTAGTTAATGAAAAAGTAAAAGATATTTTCCTTAAGCGCACAAAAGTTTACAGCGTGATGCGTAACTACTTCAACGAACAAGGTTATGTAGAGGTAGAAACTCCAATTTTACAATCGATACCGGGTGGCGCGTCAGCGCGTCCGTTTATTACACACCACAACGCTTTAAATATTCCGCTATATCTTCGTATTGCCAATGAGTTATACCTCAAACGTCTTATTGTAGGCGGTTTTGAGGGTGTATACGAGTTTTCAAAAAACTTCCGCAACGAGGGTATGGATCGCACGCACAATCCAGAGTTTACTTGTATGGAGATTTATGTATCATATAAAGATTATAACTGGATGATGGATTTTACTGAGCGAATGCTAGAGAAAATCTGTTTCGAGGTAAATGGTTCGTATGAGGCAACAGTTGGGGATAATACAATCAATTTCAAAGCTCCATTTCGCCGTGTTACAATGCTAGATGCTATTAAAGAGTTTACAGGGCACGACCTTAATGGTAAAACTGAAGATGAAATACGTCAAGTTTGCACAACACTCAAACTAGATGTTGATGAAACAATGGGTAAAGGTAAATTAATTGATGAAATTTTCGGCGAATTTTGTGAAGGAAATTACATTCAACCAACATTTATTACAGATTATCCAAAAGAGATGAGTCCATTGTGTAAATCACATCGCGATAATTCAGAATTAACAGAACGTTTTGAGTTGATGGTAAATGGTAAAGAACTTTGTAACGCATATTCAGAGCTTAACGACCCAATCGATCAACTAGAGCGTTTCCAAGAACAGATGCGATTGAGCGAGAAGGGCGACGACGAAGCAATGTTTATCGACCTTGATTTTGTTCGTGCATTAGAATATGGTATGCCTCCAACATCAGGGATGGGTATTGGTATGGACCGTTTGGTGATGCTTATGACAGGTGAACAAGCAATTCAAGAGGTACTCTTCTTCCCTCAAATGAAACCAGAGAAGAAAATCGTAAAAGACGGTGAAGAGAAATATACCGAGATAGGTATCCCTACAGAATGGGTAGAACCTCTACAAAAATTAGGTTTTGATATGGTGGCAAAACTATCAGAAGCAAATACCAATAAATTGCATCAAGACCTTTGTGGTTACAACAAGAAAAACAAACTCGGACTTCAAAATCCTACAAAAGAACAAGTTGAAAGTTGGATTAATCACTAAAATAAAAATATTTGAAAGGGAGCTCTATGTGCTCCCTTTTTTGTAAACAGACTTAAGGAGATTTTTACTTCGGGGAGTTTTTTACTAGCTCTCTTTATTAATAAATATAAATACTATATCATTATGAGAAATTTATTAGCTTTATTATTGGTAGTTGCAACATTCGCATCTTGTACAAATACTACCACAACAACCGAAAACATTCAAGATGTAAAAAGCACAGTATTAACTTCAGCCGAAGTTACCAATATGTCGCCTGATTCAGTTGTTTCACTATTAAAAGCAGGGAACGAAAACTTTATTACAGGAGAAAATCGCCTCTTTGACATCAAGTCTCAACTGGTTCAATCTGCCGAATTAGGGCAATCGCCAATGGCGATCGTACTTTCGTGTATAGATTCTCGTGTGCCAGTAGAAGAGATATTCAATATGGGACTTGGCGATCTTTTTGTAGCACGTGTAGCAGGTAATATTGTAAACGTAGATATGCTAGGCAGTATGGAGTATGCGTGCGAACATGCAGGTAGCAAAGTCGTTTTAGTATTAGGTCATGAGTCTTGCGGTGCAGTAAATTCAGCATGTGCAGGTGTAGAGATTGGCAACATCACCGAGATGTTATCAAAAATCAAACCAGCCATCGACCACGCAAAACAAGATGGTCTAGATCCAAATTGCCAAGAATTTCCTAATAGAGTAGTACTATATAATGTACAAAATATGATTACCAACATCCGCCAAAACAGTCCAATCCTAGCTCATATGGAGGCAGAAGGCGAAATAAAAATCATAGGCGGCGTATTCAATCTACATTCAGGAGTAGTTGAGTTTTTTGAATATTAAGAAGAATCTTAAGACTAAAACAGCCTAAAATAAATTAATGTTAAATTAATTTGTTTTATCAATAAATTTCCTTATCTTTGCTGGATATTTTTCTTGAAATATATAAACGCATAACTCTATGTTTTTAACTATAATTAGTAGAGAATTAAAATGTAATTGTGGCAGAAATAACAAAATATCACGCAAAGTATTACGCGCATAACTTAACGTTAAAGCATCCCTCACACAGTTTGCAAAAATTGACAACAGTTTTGGGTGATGCTCGAGTAGATCTTAACCCTCATCAGGTTGAGGCTGCGCTCTTTGCCTTTAATTCTCCACTAAAAAAAGGTGCAATATTAGCAGACGAGGTAGGTTTAGGTAAAACTATTGAGGCTGGTTTGGTAATATCACAGAGGTGGGCAGAGAAGTGTAGGCGCATAGTTGTTATATGTCCTGCAAATCTCCGTAAACAGTGGCAGGTTGAGCTTGAAGAGAAGTTTTTTTTACAAAGTGTAATAGTTGAAAATATAGATTTTAAGACTAATCCTAACGCTTTTAGAGTTAGTGATAAGATTGTTATTTGCAGCTATCAGCTTGCTTACAAAAGAGCAATTGAGCTTGGCTCATCTGTATGGGATTTAGCTGTTATTGATGAGGCACATAGACTAAGAAATGTATATAGACCAGACAATAAGATTGGTAATGCTATTAAAAAAGCACTAAAACTAACTCCAAAAATTCTATTGACAGCTACGCCCCTTCAAAATTCTCTTTCAGAGTTATATGGGTTGGTAAGTTTGATAGATGATTATGCTTTTGGAGATTATAGCAGTTATAAAGCACAATATAGCAGACTTGATACAGAACAGAGCTTTTTATCGCTTAAAAGTCGTTTAACTAATATTTGTCATAGAACTCTTCGTAGACAGGTGCAGGAATATATCAACTATACCAAACGAATAGCTCTAGTTGAAGAATATACACCGCACAAGGCAGAAGCGGAACTTTACGATATGGTGAGTAAATATTTATTTCGAGATAGATTGTATGCACTCCCTAATAGTCAACGTCATTTAATAACTTTGATACTTAGAAAGTTACTTGCATCATCAAGTTTTGCTGTGCAGGGTACTTTTATTAAGTTGACAGATAAATTGGAATCTGCACTGCAAGGCATTCCAAAAGAGATAGATCTTCAAGAAGATTTAGATACATTCTCAGAACTTGTCGAGGATTGGGGCAAATATGATAACTCTGTTTATGGAGCAGAGGATATTAAGGCAATAGAAGATGAGATAAGAGAGTTGAAACTTTTTACAGCACTTGCTCAGAGCATTAAATCTAATTCCAAAGGTGAGCGACTAATAACAGCGTTAGATAGAGGTTTTGCCAAATTACAAGAGTTGGGTGCTCCACGTAAGGCGATAATATTCACAGAAAGCCGTAGAACGCAGGATTATATAAAAGAGATATTACAAGAAGCGGGATATAAAGGTAAAATTGTTCTGTTTAATGGAACAAATTCTGACAAAGAGAGTAAAGCAATATATAATAATTGGCTGCAAATTAATGCCAATACAGATAAAATTAGTGGTAGTAAGACAGCAGATATACGCCAATCCATTACAGATTATTTTCGTAATGAGGCAGAGATAATGATTGCAACAGAGGCAGCTGCAGAGGGAATAAATCTACAATTTTGCTCTTTGGTTGTTAATTACGATCTGCCTTGGAATCCTCAAAGAGTAGAACAGAGAATTGGTCGTTGCCATCGTTATGGTCAGAAATTTGATGTTGTTGTCTTAAACTTTCTCAACAAAACTAATGAGGCTGATCAAAGAGTCTATAAGTTATTAGATGAAAAATTTAAGCTCTTTAGTGGAGTATTTGGTGCGAGCGACGAGGTATTAGGTAAAATAGAGGAGGGGATAGATTTTGAGAAAAGAATTGGTGATATTTTTCAAAGTTGCAGAACATCAGAGCAGATCAAATTAGCCTTTGATGATTTACAAGCAGAATACAGCGAGGAAATAGAGAGCACACTTAGGGTAACTAAAAAGAAGTTGCTCGAAAATTTTGATGCAGAGGTACACGAGAAATTAAAGATCAATCTTAAAAAAGGGCGTGAATATCTAACTAAGCAAGAGCAGTGGTTATGGGCTATTACCAAAGATTATATAGGTTACAATGGACTATTCAATGACGAATGCCTTGATTTTAAGGTGAATAATGATATTGTCGGATTACCCAAAGGGGAATATAAACTGCTTAAAAGTGGAGAAACTACAAATGAATATAAGCATATCTACCGTATAAATCACCCTTTTGCACAACAGATAATAAAGTATTATAAGAGTGGATCTCTATCAGTTGCGGAGTTGTTATTTACAATACCTAAAGATGGTGTAAGACGAGCTGCTATAGAACCATACATAGGTCTGAGTGGTTTCATGACTCTAACAAAACTAACAATCAATAGCTTCGAAGAGGCAGAATATTTGATATTAAGTGCAGTAACAGATAAATATGAATTGTTGGATCAAGAGGCATGCTATCGTCTTTTTGATCTACCCGCAAAAGTTTGTGAGGATATTATAATATCACCCGAAACGCTTAATAACTTGCAATTAGCAACTATTAAGTTAAAGGATAAAGTGATTGAGCAGGCAGAGGAGCAGAATGCTCAACATTTTAGCACAGAGATGGATAAACTCCAAGAGTGGGCAGATGATATGAATGTTGGATTAGAGCGAGAACTAAAAGAGCTAGAATTTGCAATAAAAGTTGCAAAAGGAGATGCAAAAAAATCACTTTCATTGGAGGAAAAAATATCGTTTCAACGCCAAGTGAAAGAGTTAGAGTCTAAACGCAACACCAAACGTAGAAGATTTTTCGAGGCTCAGGATATAATTGAACAACAAAAAGATGCTCTTCTAACAGAAATAGAGGAATACCTAAAACAAGAGATTACAGAGGAAATTTTGTTTACAATTAGATGGATTTTAAAATAGAGATATTATGATACTAGAAAACATATTAGGAATTACGGATGCAGCGGAATTGGCATGTGTAGAGGAGCGCATTAGCAAGCTAAAGGCTATCGAATTATACGATAAAGGTATATTAGACAGCTTGGAGGTGGGGCGTTATGATTCGCTAAAGAAGATACACGAATATCTATTTAATGAGATTTATCCTTTTGCAGGTAAGATGCGAGATGTGAATATCTCAAAGGGTGGGTTTCGTTTTGCGCCTTTGATGTATCTCGAACCATCTTTGAAACATATTGACTCTATGCCGCAATCCTCGTTCGATGAGATTGTAGAGAAATATGTAGAGATGAATATTGCTCACCCATTTCGTGAGGGCAATGGTAGAAGCGCACGTATTTGGCTTGATCAAATATTTAAACGAGAATTTGGGCAAGTCATTGATTGGAGTAGAGTTGATAAAGATGATTATTTGATGGCAATGGAGCGTAGTCCAGTTAAAGATATTGAGATTAAGCATATTTTGAAACAAGCTCTCACCGATCAGATTAATGATAGAGAGTTGTATATGAAAGGTATTGATCATAGTTATTACTATGAGGGATATACACTATACAAAACTAATGAAATAAGATAAAACAAATATGGCACAAAATAAATTAACAAAACTAGAACTTACTTGGATTGGTAAGAATGATACAAGAGAGGCTTTAGAGCCAAGAATCTTGATTGAAGATTCTGATTACTCTTTTGGAATACAAGAGGGTACAGAGGCTGATGGTATGCTTATTCATGGTGATAATTTGCTTGCATTGAAGGCTTTGGAGCAGGAGTATGCAGGTAAGGTTAAGTGTATCTATATTGATCCGCCTTATAATACTGGTAATGCTTTTGAACATTATGATGATGGTTTGGAGCACTCTATTTGGTTGGGGCTAATGCGTGAGCGTTTGGAGTTGTTGCATAAGTTGTTGGCTAAAGATGGTTCTATTTGGATTTCTATTGATGCAGACGAAAGTCACTATCTTAAAGTACTTTGTGATGAGATATTTGGTCGTCGTAATTTTGTTGATGAGGTTATTTGGCAAAGATCCTATGCCCCAATCAAC
>JAWXTU010000120.1:0-6970 GCA_044433285.1 bacterium
AATGCGCAACAATAGAGTAACAAACTAGTGAAATAAAAATAATATTAACCGACACAAGGAGAGGAATATATCTTATTAATTAAGAGAATGCTGTCTAAAGTAGGGGAAGTATTATACATAGGGGTAATCTCATTTACGTACATATCCGACATATTGTACTTGAAGCGTATAAAATTATATATATGCTTGCGAGCAACCTCATATTTTTGGTATGTAGATTTTGATTTGGTGATACCTATTAATGATTTTACATCCTCGTTATGTTTTTGGAATAGTTCGAGGATTGTAGCGCAATCTTCGTTGCTGCCCATAAATCTATTGCGCACCTTTTCGGCAGTCACGTAGTTATCCGTGAGCTGCATATCGTGATAGATTCTAATGATATTGGCTTTAATATCATCAAGGAGTAGATTGATATTCTGAATCTCTTTTGAGCGACCAATCGCTTTCGCAGCCTCGACACTCCATAAATTGGGTGCAATCTTTTGCTTTGTGCTAAATTGACATTGTTCACCATTCACAGTGATACGTGCCATAATCATCACCTCACCAGAGGCTGTTTCCCTGCCTTTCTTTAGATAGAATAGGACTTTAAATGTACTTCTCATACTCATTTTTTTACGTTGCAAATTTAATTCAACTTATTATAAATGAGATTATGTGATAGTGGACTTATATCACTCGATAGTGGACTTATATCACGAAATCGTTACCCTTTTTGGTGTTTAGAGGGTAGGGGTTACGATTTGGAGACAGAAGTGTGTCTACGAAAGTCCTGTATCGAAAAATGAAAGTCCTGTATGGAGCTAAAAAAAGTCCTATAAATCAATGATTTATAGGACTTTTACCGCTTTTTCGCTCTTTTCTGTTATCAAAGTCTAGAGCCTTTGGCGGAGAGAGAGGGACATGAACCCAATCAAACTAAAGCTCTGCAAATCAAACAGTTGCAACTTATATTATATTTTCTGTAACGAAATTGTAATGACACAAAATCACCATCTTTTGACGCTATTTTGACAATATCAGTCTTAATAGCCTTCAAGGTTCAAAGATACGTATTTTCCTCCGAACTTCCAAATCTTTAATACTGAATCATTTACCCTCATTGCACGTTGCACGGCTACTTATATAAGTAGCCGTGCAACGTGCAATGAGGGTAAATGTGTGTAAATTGGAACTTTACGATGAAGGTATTTTTGTTGATTAATTTTGATAATTGCATATTTATATTGATGTTAATAGAGGCACAAACACAAAAGATAATGCAAGAAAATATCATAAAGATAGAAATAGTGCAGATATAATGAAATAATGATTATATTCGCACTGTAATCAGCAGGTAAGGTTATGACTATACGTGATTGGATAAAAAATAGGGAAGTGTATGGAGTATCAACATTTAGCGTTGATGCTGTTATAAGTGCATTTAATAGAGACTCTGAGCCGATGATGCAGCACATTTAATGCTGAGGAAGCTTATGAGGCTGTGCGTAAGATGTTTATTGAGAAATTGAAGTAGTTATGTCAAAGAGTTACAGAAACACAGCTTCATTTGGTAAAAGAATTGAGCATTACCTAATAGGAAAAATGCTAAAAGAGGGGCTTGATGTCTACATACCAATGATTGATGACGATGGCGTTGATGCTGTCGTCAAACGAAAGGATGGTACTTTTGTAGAGGTTCAAATTAAGGCAAGGTCTAACGATGTTAAATTTGGAGATGCTGCTTTGTTCGCTGCAATTTACCACCCAAAAGTTAGAGAAAACTACCTGTTTGTATTCTATTCTGAACGAATGGATGAAATGTGGATAATGACATCTCAAGAGTTCTGGGATAATTCAAATGTCAACAAGAAAGAAGATAGCAAAAATCTTGGCAAACGAACAATCTGGATTAATGGTAAAAATACCAAATTAGATAAAGAGCATACGAAACCACAATTCACGGACTTTGTCGCAACTGACTTTAGAAAAATTGACCCTCAATTATATGGGAAATAGACAAAAACAGACTATCTTTGTACTCAATAGCACCTGCCAAGCCTCTTAATAATGCTCAAATCGGCGGGTCGTTTTATTTTACCACGTATATAAAATTCACGACGTTATATCATTGCACTCGAAAATAGAGTGTAGTCGTGAAACAGCCCCCAATGCTATATCAATCCAATTAAATCAAAGAAGAGCAGTTGATAATTTGTAATGATTATTTGGATTTTCAAACAAAAGCACTATCTTTGTAACAGTGGTAACAGTTACGCACGTAACTAAAAATAGAGTATTATGAAATTCTACAATCGCACAAGTGAATTAGCTGAGTTAAAGCGCATTCAGAATCTATCTTTCACGGAGAACTCTCGCCTAACAGTGGTGACAGGTCGTCGTCGTATTGGTAAAACGAGCCTTATAATGAGAGCTGTGGAGCAGACTCCGATGGTATATCTCTTTGTGGGTCGTAAGAACGAGGCTTCACTATGCGCAGAGTTTATTCCGCAAATTGCAAGAGCACTCAATTGTTATGTGCCTGAGGAGATCGCAAATTTCGGGTCGTTATTCAGGTATCTTATGGAGCTGGCGACCAATAGGTCGTTTAACTTGGTGATTGATGAGTTTCAGGAGTTCTACAATATCAATGAGTCGGTTTATAGTGATATGCAGAATATTTGGGATCAATATCGTAAACGCTCTCAAATGAATTTGGTGGTATCTGGTTCGATATACTCCTTGATGCAGAAGATCTTTCAAAACTCCAAAGAGCCGCTATTTGGGCGAGCCGACAACATCATTAAGTTATCACCATTTGATCTCACAACTCTAAAAGAGGTTATGCACGATTATGACGAGGATTACACAAACGATGATCTATTGGCTCTCTACACATTTACGGGTGGAGTGCCTAAGTATGTTGAGCTATTTTGCGATAACGTGCCGCTAAAAGTAGATACGATGATAGAGTTTATGATCCGTGAGAACTCATCGTTTATCGACGAGGGAAAGCACCTATTGATCGAGGAGTTCGGAAAGAACTACGCTACATATTTTTCTATTTTAAGCGCCATATCGGGAGGTCGCAATACCCAGCCAGAGATTGAGTCTGCACTTGGCAATAAGAGCATCGGAGGACATCTCAAACGACTAATCGAGGATTACAATATCATCGCTCGCCGCCGCCCCATAATGTCTAAAGAGGGTACGCAGGCGGTGCGTTACGAGATCACTGATAACTTCATACGCTTCTGGTTCAACTACTTCGATCGATACCGCTCGATGATCGAGATTAAGAACTACGCAGGATTGCAGCAAATAATTAAATTGGACTACCCAACATATTCTGGCACAACGTTAGAACTCTACTTCAAGCAGCAGTTTGCCGAGAGCTTCAAGTATCGTGACATCGGCTCGTGGTGGGAACCAAAGGGAGCGCAAAACGAGATTGATATTGTCGCGCTAAAGTTAGCGAAGAACCAAGCTGTAATAGCCGAGGTGAAACGTCAGCGCAGGAATTTCAAACCCGAGCTACTATCTTCAAAAGTAGAGTATATCAAAACGAAGCTACTCTCAAAATATCAGATCGAGAGTGTTTGTTTGACTTTGGAGGATATGTAGATATTGCATACAACGACGGTGAAAACTATTAACGCTTTTGTTTACAATGACTACACGTTTGAGATCTCACCCACATTTGAGATATTTCTAGGCAGGTTGGAGATAACCTCAGCAGGGCGGCTTCCAGATACAATGACTATGGAAGAGTTCTACATAGGAACATCTATTCCGAGAAATAAAGAAATTATGCGAATCATCAAAGATTTGAAATTGGTCGAATCCATAGGTATTCCTCGCATTATTAAAGTAATTTTATTCAATTATTGCCATCGCTGGGGTTAAGACTTCAGGGGTGGCTTTTTTGCTCCGCTCTATTCAGATGAAAAAAGTCACGGTCTGGGTAAATATAGTATTCCGCAAAGTTGGTATTTTTGTAGCGAGAAATTACTATTAGGATAACTTAATAGTGGAATATTAATATTTTAATTTACAGAATGAGAAAAGAGCAATTTAGTTCGTTTGTATCGAAATTAGCCGTGAGTATGGAAAACCATCTTGATGATGTCCAACTCTTTGACGAATTGAAGGAGGAGTGTATACTTCTTCTCGAAGAATTCAGGAACGAAAATTACACCAGTTATGATACTCTTAGGAGTTTAATGTATTTCAACGTCGAGGTCAAACAACTTATAGATATGAAACTTGAAAATGAGATTGATGGACATCACTCAATATCTGCCTTGAAATTTATAGCTGCGATCCTTGACTGTGAAATAACAATACTGAGAGATTGTATAGAATGTTTGCCAAAGAATTGCAATTTGATGGAGAGTGTAAAGCTCCCTAAGAATCCAAAGAGTGCAAAACTATACCGATGGACTGGTGATTCAATTGAAATCGTAGAAGTCGTAGAGGCGATGTTATTGCTGGGCAGTATTAACAATGGCAATGTAACCAAACGTGAGTTCTTCGCTTATATTAGCGACGTACTAAACGTTGATTTATCAAACCATAATAAGATTCTTTATGATCTGCGTTACAGAAATGATGACTTTAGCGTTGATGATAACCGAATACGGTATCTTCACAAGATGATTGTTGCATTATCTCGAAAACTCAAACAGCTTGATAATAAGAACAAAAGATAGATTCACAGATGTTTTTCATACGTAACCGATACGTAAGTTACGTATTTTTTCAATTTTATTGACCGACCTTTGCTCCAAATTAGATAATATATGGAGACAATACAAATAGATAAAAAGAGCTTTGAAAGCCTTATGTCAAAGGTCGATGAGATTTATAAGCACAACACCGACAAAACCCTGCTGAGGGACACTATTGAGCTATTAGAGGCAGCTATCGCCTTGAATGTTTCAGAAAGCACAATCTACCAAGTTCTAAACAGTGAGACGATTGATAAGCGTGGTGAACCCCAATCAATTCCTCTTAAACTCAGCGAATCAATTTTAAAGCGTAGAATTAGATGTGATGTTCGACTTATTGCAGATACCAAAGATGCTTTAATGGAATTGGGTACTCCCTACAAATGGACAGGAAGTAAAAGTGAAATTATAGAGGTAATTGAAGCAATACTGCTTGTTGGTAGTATCAATAACGGAGACGTTGCGAAGAAAGACTTTTATGAATTTATAGGCAAGGTTCTGCAAATTGACCTATCCAATCACAACAATATTCTCGACCACATCTACAAACGAAAGGATGATTTGAGCAATAATGATAAGAGAATAAAGTATCTTCAAAAACTTACAAATGCTATTGCTCGCAAATTGCAAGAGCGTGATTATAAGTAGATTGTGAGATTAATAAATATTTTTTGCACGTAACTCCATATTAAGTTACGTGTTTTTTTTATGCCTATCACCGACCTTTGTTCAAAATTGAAGATTTAATATGGAGGTAATACAGATAGAAAAAGCACAATTCGAGGATTTAATGCAAAAGGTAAATGATATGCACACTTACCTTCTTGATAAGCCTATACTGCGTGAAAGCATTGAGTTGCTATCCGTGGTAGAGACTGCCGACGCATTAAATATATCTGAAAGCACCGTGTATCGTGCAATCAAGAAAGGGATAATTACCAAAAATGAAGATGGAAAGCTAAATCCATTAGATATAAACGAGGCTCTTCTGAAGAAGAAAATAAAGTGCGATATTCGGTTTGCCGAGGAGTTTAGACGAACTTATATATACAAGTAATGATACAGAAAGAAGATATATTAAGATTGACAGGAAATGGCTTGTTTATCTTTAGGCACTACATCTCTGGTGATTGGAGACTTGGGAAGCACTTTCGCAACCCTCTATACAACGACACCAACCCAGGGTGTATTATAAATTTATCAAAGGATCGTACTACATACCTAATGTGCGATCACGGAAATACGTATTATTCAGGTGACTGTTTTGATATTGTCGGTAAGATTTTAGGATATGCTGATCGCAATAGCAATTTTAACGCAATACTCAAGACAATAAACAAAGATATGTTGCTTGGACTTGAAGATATATCGTCAGAGAATACTCATCACACTAAATCGAAAGCCAAGGTACAATCGTTAAAACCTGCTTACAAAGAGGTCGAGGAGGTTGATCTACCAAAGATAACAGTGGATAAGACATATAAATTTACAGATAAAGAGTTTACACGTGCAGAGTTAGAGTTTTGGGCACGTTCAGGGATTACGCAAGATGTTTTAAATAAGTATAATGTCGTCTCCATATTAGAGTATCGCTATGTTACTAAAGCAGGGAAAAATTCATGGAATACATCTAAAATCAATGAACCAATATTTGGGTATGTTAGAAAAGAGTTTATTAAAATTTACCGACCCTTTTCTGCAAAGCGTTTTTCCTATTGTGGAGTTATGCCTGAGTATTACTGTTTTGGATTAGATCAGCTATCCGCTAAAGGTGATATTTTATTTATTACGGGAGGTGAAAAAGATGTAATGTCCCTATTCGTAAAAGGTTTTAATGCGATATGTTTTAATAGTGAGACTGTAAGTATCCCAAAAAGCTTAATTAGTATATTAACATATCGGTTCAAGCATATTGTGATACTATACGATATGGATAAGACAGGTGTAGAGCACTCGGCAAAGCAACGACAAAATTTATCAGAATATGGGGCAATGCAGATGTTGCTACCATTAGGGGGAAGTAAAGAGGAGAAGGATATATCGGATTTCTTTAGATTGGGTAACAGTGCAGGTGATCTCCGCAAATTGTTTGCCGAGCTACTAAGAACCCGATATAGTAATACAGTTTCAATATTAAATTCGTGTAGAGTGTCATTAGAATTACCACCACCAGAATCAGAGGTGATTGTCTCTATCAATGATGTACCACTCGGAACAAATGGCAACCTGCTATGCGTTACTGGTGGTGAGGGAACAGG
>JAWXTU010000121.1:0-6703 GCA_044433285.1 bacterium
ATATTGCATCATTTTCTACCAAGAAATCTGGTTCTAGTTGCAAATTCTCTAGATATTTACCATCCTCTGTAAGATATCCAACCACTGGAATACCAAAATAGAGTGTTCTATCTTGTAGCGTTTCCCAGTTTACACTAGTCATAGTGCCAGGTACGGGCATACCTACAACCGAACCCATTTTTTTATGTTGATAAACCCATGGAGTGCCGTGTGCGTTAGAGTAATTTGCCTCGCAAACAAGCATTATGCTCTTCTTGTTGTAACGACGTGATGGCATATCGCAACTTTTGCGCCCTTGTGTGATTTGTTCAAGATATTTCTCGCCAGAGAAGAGAATCTCGATATCTTCGTGCAAACGACCGCCACCGTTGTAACGTGTATCAATTACTATACCGTCACACTCGTTATATCTACCCAAGATGTCAGCATACACATCACGATAAGAGGCATCTGCCATACTGCGAATATGTACATATCCTAAACGACCTTTTGATAGTTTTGTTACCTCTTCGGCACGACTCTTAATCCAACGTTGATACAACAACTCATTTACATATCCGAGGCTCATTGGTTTTACAACCTCTTCCCAACTCTCTTTGGTTGCAGGGTTACGAACCGACACAAGTGTTTTCACACCAGCCTTACGATTTAACAACAAATAGTAATCAGCTCCTGCCTTAATCTCCACACCATCAATAGCTTCGATAATGCAACCAGCCTCAACTTTTGAACTCTCCTTGTCAAATACGCCACCCTCTAGTACCTCTGTAACAAGAAGTCCATCACCTTTGTGATTTTCATCAAAGAAAAGTGCAAGATTACCTGTTACATCTGCATCTGACGATGGCATTGCACGGTAACCAGAACCAGTATGCGACACGTTCAATTCGCCCAAAATCTCTGACAACAATTCAGCAAAATCGTAGTTGTTATTAATATAAGGTAAGAATGGAAGATAATCTTTACGCAATTGATCAAGATTAACACCGTGATAACTACTATGATAGAAGCGTTTCTTTTGTTGCACAAATACGTGGTTGAACATATACTCGCGCTCTTTATCCACGTTCAATTTCATTGTAGCTTTGAAACTAAGAGGAGTAGCTTTACCGCTTGCTGTAGCAATTTTTTGCGAACGAGGTCCGAATGCAAACAAGTTTTTGCCATCTTTATCAAGCACCAATGATGCATATCCAATCTCTTTTTTCAATATTCTGCTAGAACGGTCGCGAATAGAGAGCTCCCAAAGGTCATAATTCTTTTCAAATGCCGCAGTGAAATATAATTTCTCACCATCTTTTGAAAGGATAGCAGAACCTAATTGAGATGACATCGGAGTTAAACGCACGATTCTATCTTCAAGATGCTCTAAATCGATAAATATCTCATCTTTTTCGTCTGATTTATTATCAGCTTTATCATCTTTTTTCTTCTTGTCGTCTTTCTTATCTTCTTTAGCTTCCTCTTTCTTTTCTAGCTCTTTAGCACGTTTTTCTTCAGCCTCTTTAAGTGCCAATTCCTCTTCCGACAAGCGATATTTGTCATATGTCTCTTGATTGAGGTAAGCAATAAACACGTCATCTTGGCTACCCCACGAAGCGTGAGCACGCAAACCTAATCTATTTGATATATATGTAATTGCATTACCATCAAGTGCCCAGCGAGGTGAACCGTCAATATATGCAGAGTTGGTGATATTATAAATTTCTCCGCCTTTTTCTGCCGATACAATTGCTACATCTGAATATGGAGCACGCACGTGTGAGATGATTTCAAGTGCAAACCATTTACCGTTTGGCGACCAAGAATAAGGGAATCCGTAATCGTTGGTATCATAATATTTTGAACCATCAGTAATTTGACGTGTCTTTTTAGATTCTACGTTATAAACCATCAATTTAGTACGATCTTCGATAAATGCAATCTCTTTACCATCCGGAGAATATTGAGGAGCAAAACGCTCTACCGATTCATTGTTGAACAATGGTTTTTCGTCGATTAACGTTGCATTAGCAAAATTTACTTCACCTTCACGTACTATTGTAGCAGTGTAAATTGCCCAACGACCCGAACGTTCAGAGGCATACACCATTGTGCGACCATCAGGATTGATAGATACGCTACGCTCTGCAGCTGCCGTGTTAGTGATCTGTTTGGTAGTAGCATACTCATCTGTAAATGCAAATACCTCACCACGAGATGCAAACACTAGTTGCTTACCATCAGGTGTAAAGTCAAATTCGCTTGGAGTTCCAACAGGCAATGTTTTAATCGAATCTGGATCTATTGCTGCACGCATTGTGATATTTACTTTTGATGGTTTTGAGCCCACTTTTTGAGTGTAAATTTCGCCCATATACCCATAACAAAGTGTACCATTTTTGGCAGCCGACAAGAAACGCACTGGGTGTTTTTTGAATGATGTAATCTTCTCTGGAGCATCTAAACTACCCTCTGCAGCAGCATATACATTAAACGAACCGCCATCTCTCTCGCTAAGGAAATAGATGCGACCATCAGCACCAATCACAGGGTTGCGATCTTCGCCCACATTGGTTGTAAGTTGTTTGTGCTCTTTGGTTGCAATGTCGAAACTGTAAATATTACGCGCCACGCTAGATACGTGGTGTTTACGCCAATTGTTCTCGCCCCCAGTTGCCTTTTCATAATAGAGGGTTTTGCCGTCGGTAGAATAATTTGCATTCATCGCTGGCACTGTAAATAGTTGCGTTGGACGACCTGCATCTACACCTACTTGATACACCTCTTTAATCCAACCCGATGGAAATTGCACGCTTTCAGATGGCTTTTGGATATAACCGTTGTAGATAACACTCTTACCATCAGCAGCAAAACACAACGGAGTTTCAGCTGCCGAGTTAGTGGTCAAACGTTTTGGATTACCCGATTTGATATTTACCACAAAAATATCCATATTACCATTTGCATCAGATGCAAACGCTATATTTTTACTATCAGGACTCCACACTGGCATATATTCATACGCCTCTGTAGCAACGAGTTTTTGAGCCTCGCCACCTGCCGTTGGCACAAGATAAATATCACCTTGATAGGCAAAAGCAATTTGTTCTCCATCAGGAGAAATTGCACTGTATCGCATCCATAGCGGAGTTGCGAATGTTGCCGAACAGAACATCAGCACTGCAAAAAACAGAAAAATCTTCTTCATTTTATTATATTTTTAAATTATGATTATCAGTTGAGAAATAAAAATCCTCCTCTTAAACTTGGGGTTTTTAGTTATCTAAAAAATTGTCGAGAGGCTTTCACCCCTCGACTCTATATAGGGGACTTCTATATTATCCACAATGGAAATGACGATTTACAAGAGCAAGCATAGCCTCTTCATCACCCTCTAATTCCACGCGCAAATTACTATCATTAAAAGCACGTAACTGCTTTATTACACCATCAACCAAATTCTTATCAAACACCCCATATTTTTCATACACATCTCGTTGAGCAGTAAGACACTCTGCCGATTCTGTACACGATGCAGGAAGTTGTTTCAATCCATCTACCACCGATTTATGTTCATCATGGAAAATATTCACTGCGATATATCTATCTTTTGCATACGCAACAGCATTCTCCATCTCAAAACCGTGGCGCACCGCCACTGCAAGCGATGCCATCAACAGATATATATCAGCCGAACCATCTGGGCAGCGGAACTCAATAGTCTGTTTTTGTGTAAAATCTGCATCGCTAGGTTTCTCTAACGGATTAGCAATCGCACACATATCTTTTGCCCCTAAGCTCCAACCAAGCGGTACACGCACAAGAGCCGAACGGTTTCTATCTCCCCAGCAAATATTCGTAGGTGCCTCTTGATGAGGAACTAAGCGAAGATATGATGCAGGAATTGTATTGCCAAATGCCGAGATAGATGGAGCTAAATCCAGATAACCAGCAATTGATTTGTATGCATCGTTGGTCAATTCACCTTTTTCTACAAACGCATTAGCACCGTTGCGCATCAAGCGAGTATGCACGTGCATACCACTACCAGCTTTGCCCACAGTAATTTTTGGAGCAAATGTTACATCTACACCCATTTGATCTGCAAGCGTGCGCACAATCCATTTTGCAATAAGCAACTGATCAGCAGCAGCTTCCATATCCGTTGGTAAAAATTCCAACTCGTTTTGTTCGTAAATTTTATCACCTAAAATAAAGTTACCCACCTCTGAGTGCCCATATTTTAATAGACCACCAGTAGCCACGATCAACTCCATACATTTAGCACGAAATTCTCCCGATTTATTATATGGCGACGACTCGTGATAACCGCGTTGATTTTCCGTAAGGAACTTACCATCAACATTATCCATTATCACATAATACTCCAATTCGCCCATAGTTTCGTACATACAACCAGTTACCTCTTGCAACACTTTATGCGCTTTTTGCATTGTGTATTGAGGGGCACTCTCCAATGGCTGACCATCTTTAGTAAAATAACTACATAAGATATCAACCGCAGGCACCTCACTAAAAGGATTAACAAAAGCAGTCCTAAATCTCGGAATTACATACAAATCACTCGATCCAGCCTCGATATAAGGGAAGAGACTAGAACCATCAACACGTTCGCCACACGACAAAATAGAATCTAATTGCTCAGCCGAACTAAAACAGAAATTTAATGTTTTTAATCGTCCGTCAGTACCACAATATCTAAAGTTAACCATCTCAATATCATTATCTAAGATAAAGTTGATGATGTCAGCTTTAGTAAATTCACTTTGAGGCTTACCGATTTGCGCCACCATAATGTTGGCAGAATAATTTTGTTTCATTTTCATAGTAAAATAAGGTTTAATAATACGCCCTTTTCGCAAAGAGCAAAATCGCTACAAAGATATGTAATATTTCTATTCTCTCCAAATTTTTTGAGAGATAAAAGGTTAAATATTATCAATTTTTTTATCTCAACAAAAATTGTTATCTTTGCATTCAGTTTGTAACCTATAAAAATTTTAGGCAATAATTTAATACAAAAAGTGCGAAAATGAAGATATATAAATTTGGTGGAGGCGTGATAAATAGCGCCGATGGGATAAAAAATTTACATAAAATAGTAGAAAAAGAGAGTGAAAATTTGGTGATTGTGGTGTCGGCTATCGGCAAAACCACTAACGCTTTAGAGCGAATTGCCGAGAGTTTTTTCAACAAAAATTCATCGCTTACCGATAATTTGCAGTTGGTGCGTGAGTATCATATGCCGATTATGACCGAACTTTTCGGGTGCGAAAGCGACAAAAACCTTGCTGCCTACACTGCTTTGAACAGCGTATTGCAAGAGTTGGCAGATATTACAGCGCAAAAACCATCGCTCTGCTATGATTTTGAATATGACCGCATTGTGGCATTTGGCGAATTAATTTCATCTACAATTGTATCTGAATATCTCAATTTTGTAGGACTCAAAAACGAATGGATTGATGTGAGAAATGCCATCATCACCGACAACAACTACAGAGATGCCAATGTAAATATGGAGACTAGCGAAGAGTTTTGCGTTCAGGCATTTTCGGGCAAATCACTCACTGTAACACAAGGCTTTATAGCAGGCACACGCACCAACCAAACCACCACACTTGGGCGCGAGGGGTCGGACTACTCAGGTGCTATTTTGGCTAACTTACTCGATGCTGAGAGCCTTACAATTTGGAAAGATGTGCCAGGTGTGATGAATGCCGACCCGAGAATTTACGACGATGTGCAGGTGATACCGAAACTGTCGTACAAAGAGGCTATCGAATTGAGTTATTGCGGAGCATCTGTGATACACCCAAAAACCATCAAACCGCTAAAGCAAAAAGAGATACCGCTATACGTAAAACCATTTTTTGCACTAACAGAGCCAGGGTCGGTAATCAACGAAATAGAGGAGAAAATCATCTACCCACCTATATATATAAACAAACGCAATCAGGTACTTTTTACGCTCACGCCGCGCGATTTCTCATTCATCGCAGAAGAGCGATTGAGCAAAATCTTCGGTCTGCTGGCTAACCACAAACTAAAACTGAGCCTAGTGCAGATGTCAGCTGTAAGTTTCACACTCTGTGTGGACTACGACAGCGTAAACTTCGCACAACTCCTAGCCGAATTTCAAGACGAATATGAAGTCTACTACAACACAGACGTAGAGCTAGTTACCATCCGCCACTACACCCAAGAGATAATAGACAAACTCATCGGCAACCGCCAAGTATACACCGAACAACGCAACCGCCGCACCCTGAGATTTGTAGTGAGTCGGTAGGGGGTGGGAGAATTTACTCAATACATTGAGTAATTTTACTCAGTATATTGAGTAAAATATTAAAAAGAGACAGAATAGGCTTATTTACAGGTAATTACAATCAAATAATAAAATGGCGAAGAAAAAAGAGATAACAATACGCTCATCGGCAGCAGAATATTTAACCTACGTTTCGGCTGTTGGTGAACAAGAGTCAAGCGTAGAGATGCGCTATGAAGATGAAAATGTATGGCTTACTCAAAAGATGATGGCGCATCTATATGATGTATCAATCCCTGCTATAAATCAACATATTAAAAAGATTTACTCTGATTATGAACTAACTTCCGAAGCAACTATTAAGAAATACTTAATAGTTCAACAAGAGGGTGAACGTAAAGTTTCAAGAGATGTTGACCACTATAACCT
>JAWXTU010000122.1:0-6699 GCA_044433285.1 bacterium
TCCCATTATGAGAAGATCGGCTCAGGAGCTACTGCAACTGTGCGTTGCATTGATGATGAGATCCCCTTTGAAATCCCATGTTCTTGGGCTTGGTGTAGGTTGGGGAATATATGCAATTATGGAAAGACGGAATCTATTGAACCGCAATATATAGAGAGTAATACTTGGGTGCTTGATCTAGAAGATGTCGAGAAACAAACAGGTGTTTTATTGCGCAAGAAACGTAGAGCTGAAATGTCTATCTCTAGTACGAAAAATAGATTTAAAGTTGGAGATGTATTATATAGCAAGTTGCGCCCTTATTTAAATAAAGTGCTTGTCGCTAATGAAAATGGGTGTTGCACATCAGAAATTTTACCTCTGGACTTTGGGCAAATATATAATTTGTATGCTCAAATGGTTTTAATGTCTCCATATTTTGTGGATTACACTATACAATGTTCTTATGGAACAAAAATGCCTCGCCTAGGAACAAAAGATGCATTATCCGCATTATTTCCATTACCTCCATTATTTGAGCAGCGTAGAATAATTGAAAAGTTAAATAATTTTGGAACGCTATTAGCTACATATAACAAATTAGAAGAAGAAAATTCTTTATTAGATAGCTTACTGTCTGATACTCTTAACAAGTCGATATTACAGTGCGCTATACAAGGTAAGTTAGTAGTGCAAAACCCTGCTGATGAACCTGCATCTGTGCTGTTAGAGCGCATCAGAGAAGAGAAGAAACGACTTGTGAAAGAGAAGAAAGTCAAGGCGGATAAGAGTGAATCTATCATCTACAAAGGTGATGATAACTCTTACTATGAAGTTATTAATAAAACAACCACCTGCATAGACAACCAAATCCCATTTGAAATACCTGAGAGTTGGGATTGGGTAAGATTTAGTAGTATTGTAAATTTCACATTAGGTAAAACACCAGAACGCAATAATAGTAAATATTGGACTAACGGAGTGTGTAACTGGATATCCATTGCCGATATGATAGACAAGGGAACTATTACTACATCTAAAGAAAAAATTAGTATTGATGCTTTAAATGAAAAATTTAACAACCTAGTCTCGCCAAAAGGAACTTTAATAATGAGCTTTAAATTATCTATTGGCAAGGTCTCTATTCTTGATGTTGAGGCAGTTCATAATGAGGCTATTATATCTATTTTTCCTTATAGTGATATTAATAACTCTTTAAGGAACTACTTATTTGCAGTATTGCCAATGTTGTGTACTTACGGAATTTCTAAAGATGCTATAAAAGGAGCGACACTTAACTCTAAATCTATAAGCCAGCTATTAATACCTATTCCTCCAACAATGGAGCAAGTACGTATTATTGATAGGCTTGAGAAATTTAGCAACCTATCAGAACTCTTATTATGAGAAGATAGGCTCTGCTGTGTATTGTATAAGTGAAGAAATCCCATTTGAGATACCTGAGAGTTGGGAGTGGTGTCGGTTAGGTAATATATTTAGTCATAGTACAGGTAAGGCTCTAAATGCAAAAAATACAGAGGGTCAATTATTGGAATACATTACTACATCTAATTTATACTGGAATAAATTTGAGCTCTCAAATATAAGAAAGATGTATTTTTCAGACAACGAGATAGATAAATGTACTGCTATTAAAGGAGATCTACTTGTCTGCGAGGGCGGAGATGTTGGTAGAGCTGCAATATGGGAGTCCGAAACAGATATTCGTATTCAAAATCACATCCATAAACTCAGAGCATTTTTTCCGTTGTGTACGATGTATTTTTATTACATATTTTACCTTTACAAAGCTCTGGAATTAATTGGGGGAAAAGGAATAGGAATACAAGGTTTATCATCAGTTAAACTGCATAATATACTGATACCCCTTCCTCCCTTGCAAGAGCAAAAGCGAATTGTAGAGAAATTAGAAAAAATACGAGAAGGACTATAACTCTTCTCGTATATCATTTAGCTTTCCTACTATTCTAATTTGCTCATTAATAGGTGGCAGACCAACTATATATGATACTATTTTTTCTCTTGATATGTTAGGCTGTGCACCGCCTTCTCCTTGTTTTATCAATGCTTCTTTATTAGCTAATAACAAATAGAATAAGAATAGATAGTTTACTCCTTCAAATGTTGTACACGCACAACAAGCCTGATTTGTAGTCATTTCTGCACCTGCAATTGCTAACTTCCCTATGGTAGCACCATACATTGCAATAAGGACATCATTTACTTTTACTAATCTCAATGAGCATTCTTTTAATGCTAGCTCAGTAATTTTTTCTTTTGTATCATACACAATGGAATTATTGAGTTCTCCTGTTTTTAGCCACGGAATAGTACCTCCTTTGTAGTAATCTAATTTTGCTCTTAAAGGAGTCGACCCCGCTCCCCACGAACCAATATTACCTAATCTACACCAACACCAGTTTCTAGGTAGTTCAAAAGGTAGTTCATCATCAATACAACGTACAACTGAGCCTATCTTCTCATAATAAGAGTTATCATCACCTTTGTAGATGGTAGATTCATTCTTATCTGCCTTGACTTTCTTCTCTTTGATAAGTCGTTTTTTCTCCTCTCGAATACGCTCTAATAATGCTGAGGCTGGTTCGTCATTTGAATCTTGTGACACCAATTTGCCCTGTATGGCATACTGCAATATCGACTTATTAAGGGAATCTGGCAGAGTTGCATCCAATGATGTATCCTCTTTTTCTAATCTGTCGTATATAGCAAGTAAAGGCTCTAACTCTTCTATTCTGTTAACAACTCGTTGTTGTTCGGCTAATGAAGGTAGTGGAATAAGTATATTGTGGAGCTCCTCCACAGTTATACCTTTTACTGTTAGACCTTGACCTTGTAAATTTAATATTTTGTAAAAGTTTATAAAATACGCCTGCTCTACAAATTTAGATATAATTAAACCCCTTAAATCTTGATTTATTGCAACATCAATGGTATTTACAGCTATTTTGCCAATACCCATTCTAGTACATACAATAATATTGTTCTTAGGTATTATATTGCTAGAACTATTCAATAAGCCATCGTTGGTTATTGTATCTTGTGTTGTTGAAAGAATATTTGTCTTTAAATCTTTTACACTTGCCCAATAAATATTTCCACCCCAGTATGACAAATTATTTTTGGATGGAGTTCCTCCACCTATATTTTCTAGTATTATATTTTTCAACCGACACCACGCCCAAGAATCGGGGATTTTAAAGGGAATTTCATCGTCAATACAGCGCACTGTAGAGCCGATCTTCTCATAATGGGAACTCTGTAATGTTACGTTGATTTATATTGTGTGGAAAAATATCGTATAACTAATTAAAAATTACAGAGATGAACAAAGATTTTGAAAAACACCTAAAACAGTTGAATATGTCTGCAAACACCGTTGCATCGTATTTATTTGCAGTAAAATTTTATGTATTAACGTATGGTGATGTTAGTAAACAGAACTTAATGAGCTACAAGGGTTATTTGATTGAGACTTACAAACCCAAAACGGTCAATCTAAGAATCCAGGCTATGAATAAATACCTTGAGTTCTTAAAGAAAGACAAGTTAAAATTAAAGGCTGTAAAGATTCAGCAAAAAACATTCCTAGAAAATGTAATTAGTAATGCTGACTATAACTTTCTGAAAACAAGTCTAAAGCAAGATGGAAATAATGATTGGTATTTTGTAGTGTGGTACTTAGCAGCGACAGGGGCTCGTGTAAGCGAGTTAATACAGTTGAAGGTGGAGCATATCAATATTGGCTACTTCGATTTATATAGTAAGGGTGGCAAAATTCGTCGCTTATATATACCTAAGAAACTACGGACGGAGACAAAAGTCTGGTTAAAAGCTAAAGGGCAAGAGTCTGGATATATATTTCTGAACAGATATGGAGAGAGGATTACAACAAGAGGTATTTCACAACAACTGAAAAATTTTGCACAACGTTATGACATCAATGAAAAAGTTGTTTATCCACACTCATTTAGACATCTTTTCGCTAAAAACTTCTTAGAGAAATTTAGTGATATAGCATTATTGGCAGATTTGATGGGGCACGAAAGTATTGAAACTACTAGAATATATCTCCGTCGTACAGCTCTTGAACAACAAAAAATTGTCGATAAGGTCGTCGTGTGGTAATTTGAATACTTTTTGTGAGGCTGTAGTTTAGTTATCTTTGATAAAGTGACATAGTATTACTTACAGTATCTAAAGATATTTATATCATTATTGTTTGGTCACTTAGAAATAAATAACTAATTTTGTAGGAGATTGGCAGAATTATATAGTTAATCGAACTAAATATGATATAGCGTTAGCTATTGTTGTGGACAAAGAAAATCGCCAAATTTTGTCGCTCCGCAAGCAATAAGTTGAACGCTCACGGTTTGCGTGGGCTTTACTTATTCGGAGCGTGGGCGTTTGGCGATGCCTCTTTGTCGATGGAGGATAGTTCACGCATTTTGTATTTATAGAATATTACCATAATTTATGCAACAATGAGAAGAAATTTAGCTATAAATAATTGTTTGTAAATGATAACAAGTATAATAAATAACCCTTTTAGAATATTGGGTGTCTTTACAAATGCGACTTTAAAAGCGATAACCGCCAATAAAGGTAAAATGATCGCATTTGCAAAGGTTGGTAAACCTATGTCATTACCAACAGATATGAACTGTATTTTGCCAGTTCCCAGCAGGAGTATTGAAAATATTGATAATGCTTTATCTGTAATTAATCTACCAATAGATAAAATTAAACATGCTCTTTTTTGGTTTATAAATACTTCTCCAATGGATGAAGTGACCATAAATCATTTACAAAGTGAAAATTACGAAAAAGCTGTCGAAATTCTTCTTAAGAAAAAATGTTATTCATCATTATTAAATAGAGGAATACTAGCTTTTTTACAAGAAGATACAGCAATAGCTATTAAAAATATAACTGAGCTTATTCATGATGACGAATATAGAACAAGTTTTATTGAGGCCGTATGCGGTTCTACGTTTATCATAAATGAAGAAGATTTAGCTAAATTATTTATTGATGAGCTTCTTGTTAATATATCTGCTTCTACGTTGTTGCAAATTTTTACAGATTCAGGTAAATCAAGTGATGATGATAATTACATCAGAAACATTGTTATAGGAGAACCAATTTCGCAGATAAATAAAGAGATTGAGATAGCTAAACATTGTGGAGATAAAGCGAACGAAGAGTATGCTGCAGGTGTAAGGCTGATTAAAAATACAAAGGTCTCATTAAACCAACTTAGAGATAATCTCTCAATAACAGATTTACAATACCAGACTACTGTTGATGCTTTAGCACGTCAGATATTGCAATGTGGTATTAACTATTTCAATGCATCTGATGATGACGATGATGTTGATAAGGCTCTCGTCCTTCAAGGTTATGCACAAAAAATAGCTGTTGGTAAATTACTTAAAGATAGATGTGCAGAAAATGTTGGTATCTTAAAACAAAGAAAAGAATTAGGTGAGGTAGGGCCTGCTATAGAGAATGTGAAAAATGAATTGGAATCTTTTGGTTCTCGTACTGCATCAATATCTACAGTCAAGGGGTTTGTGCAAAGATGCACTCCTAATTTAGTGATAATAGAAAGTAAATTAGGCTTTGATAATGAACTGACAATTAAAATATCAGCTGCAGTTGTTCATAATGCTTTAGGGATGCTGGTGGATGTGATTAATCGAGAACAAGAAAACAAACTCAGTATATTTGACGGCACATTGAAGTCAAGCATTGATAGTGCTCTTATATTAATCAATTATCTGAAGAAATTAAAAATGGATTTACAATGTCGGAGCAGGTTGAGTCAAAACGAACAAACTCTTAAAGGATTACAGTCTCAATTAAATAGGCTATCAAATACTGATCCAATTCAAACATATAGAAGACCAACACAAACACCAAATTATAGACCTCAGCAGGCAACACAAACAAAAAGTTTTTATGAAGAAAATACTGGATGTATATGGGTTGTTATAATTGGTCTTATCATTGCAATTATTTCCTCACTATCATAACAACTTAAACTATGAAGAAACTTATACCATTATTATTGTCATTGGCAATAACATTGCCCGTATTCGCTCAATCTGATGCTGAGATTACCTGTAACTTAGACTCAAGAATAGATAGCTTGAACAGTGCGATAGGTATTAAAATCGAATCTATACAAACGGATGTTCAACAGTTGAAAAGTAGTGAGTCTGAATTGCAGGGCAAGAATATACAGCTACAAAAAGAGGTTGAGCAATCGCAAATTTCAATAGCGCAATTAAAAGACTCTCTGTCGATTTATCGTGAATTGATACACTCTAATAGTGATTTGTCTCAAAACAATGCTACTTCTATTAAGACCAATCAAGCCGAGTTGCAATCAGCAATTAGTGAGGCTAACACAGCCATTACAACTGGAGATTTAGAGCTAAATAGAAATATTGGCAGCAGATCTATTATTGGTATTATTGCACTATGCTTGAGTGTAATATTATCAGTGGTTTTAGCTTTGATGCTTTATCGTAGGAGTAAAACTGATATTACAAAACTTAAAGAACAAGCAGAATCTTTGAATAAGAAGATTGTAGAAAAGCTCACATCTGAAGCGACTGAAATTTCTAAAATAACTTCTGCCATAAGTAACACTAAACCAGACGTGGATCA
>JAWXTU010000123.1:0-6596 GCA_044433285.1 bacterium
TTTTCCTATAATATTTTAGTCCAAATGCAATAACAAACATTATAATAAATATTGCACTTGATAGAGTTTGCCACCAGATAAACCCGTGAGAGTGATCGTGTCCACAACCGCTTAATACAGCTGAATTTGCAGGTGTAAACCATTCGCTAGGTAACATAAAATCAATAACTAAGGCAGATAAGATGGCTCCTACGATGATACTTAATAGATAGATTATTGTTCTGCGATTTCCAATCTCTTTGCGCAATATCACTAGTGATGCAACATTAGTAGCAGGACCAGCCAATAATAGCACAAAAGCAGCACCAGGAGATATACCTTTCACCATCAATGATAGAGCAATTGGTATTGAGCCTGTAGCACATATGTACATAGGTGCGGAAATAAGCAAAATCAAAAGTATATTGAGCATATAATGGTCTTTAAATAGAGCAAACATACTATCTGGGATAAATGCAGTAATTGCAGCAGCAGCTAATAGTCCAATAATCAGCCATTTACCAAAATCTTGCATCATATCTATGTATCCATATCTTAGAGCATCAATGAATTTATAACCCGATGATTTTGAGTGAGAATGGCAGCAAGAGCATCCAGATTCTCCGCTATTGTTCTCTGTTGGTTTAGCATTAGGTGCGTATGTAAATTTTTTAGGGTTTGTATCTGCAGCATTTCCCATCGTAAAACTTAAATTTCTCATTTTTGTCCCTTTTACCGCTTCAGTTTTTACCTCCTCTTTTTTTGTCGCGCTTTTCTTTGTGCCAAATTTATCTACCGTGATACCAGAAAATAGTGCCACTATAAATGCTATTACCGGTCGGCAAATAGCAAATGGTAATCCTAATAATGAGTAAGTTGCAAGAATAGAATCAACGCCAGTTTGCGGGGTTGCAACCAAAAAAGATACTGTGGCACCGTCAGATGCTCCCTGTTTTTTTAGAGATACCGCAGTGGGTATCACTCCGCACGAACAGAGCGGTAGTGGCACACCTAAAAGTGCTGCCCCAAATACAGAACCAAACCCTTTTTTTGCCAGAAATCGTTGATACAGTGATTTTGGCACATAAACGTGTAGTAGACCCGAGATTAAAAACCCAAGTAATAGGTATGTCGACATCTCATTTAGTATCGTGAGAAGTTCGTAAAAATAGTGTTGCATATTGTTATTTAATTTTTATGTTCGAGGAATTCTAAAAACTCCACTTTATCTTAATCTTTGTTGTGCTTTTATATTTTACATAATTATATTAAAACCAGACTTACAGCCATAATAGCCATACCTGCGATAAAACCAAGCATAGATATATGTGGCTTTCCATATTCACGAGCAGATGGTAGTAGCTCATCTACAGATATATAGACCATAATGCCTGCCACGCCAGAGAGTATTAGTCCCAGCGAATGCTCGTTGATATATGGTAGCAGAATAAAGTAGGCGAGTAGTCCCCCAATTGGTTCAGCTAAACCCGATAAAAGCGACCACCAAAAGGCTCGTTTTCTGCTCCCTGTAGCGTAATATATAGGTATAGCCACCGCAATTCCCTCAGGTATATTATGTATCGCAATGGCTACAGCAATAGCAAGACCGAGAGATGGATTTTCGAGTGTAGTGGCAAATGTAGCTATCCCCTCTGGGAAATTATGTATCGCTATTGCAAATGCCGTGAAAATACCCATTCTGTGCAATTTTTTTGCGCCATTTTGTTTGTCAATATCCTCTACAAGTCTAATCTCGTGAGGATTTTCGTGCGATGGTATAAGTTGGTCGATAATAGCAATTAATGCAATTCCGACAAAAAAAGCTATAATACAATATATCTCACCCAATTTATCGCCATAAAATCCTTGAAGAGCTACATTTGCATTTGAAAATAGCTCGACAAACGATACATATATCATCACTCCGCCCGATAAACCTAGCGAAAAAGCTAGCAGACCTTTGTTTGTGCGCTTTGCCACAAATGCAATTAAACTACCAATTCCAGTAGCTAAACCAGCAAATAACGTTAGTAGTAGCGCATATATTAGTGTGTTTGAATACATTATTTAAGTAGTTTTAATAGACTGCAAAGGTAGTGATATTCTTGTTAATATGCAATACCTATTATAGGTGATTTATAAAAAGTATACTATGATATTGCACGATATATTTATTGTTGATTTTTTTCTCGAAAAAGTTATGGTAAACAAATTTTTATTTGTATCTTTGTGGCGTATTAATATAATATTATTTAAAATAAAGTATATAATGAAACTTAGACTAATTATCATGAATTTCCTCCAATTCGCAGTGTGGGGGGCTTATTTAACATCAATGGGGAGCTATCTCGGACCAAATGGTTTAGGTGCGCACATCGGACTTTTTTATTCTGTTCAAGGTTTAGTATCACTCTTTATGCCGGCTTTAATGGGTATTATTGCCGACCGTTGGGTACCAGCTCAAAAATTACTCGGTATTTGTCATGCTGTATCTGGTGCAGCATTAGTTGCAGCAGGATTTTATGGCGTTTCGGCAGGTTCAACACCAGATTTTACAATACTGTTTACTCTCTATACAATTGGCGTTGCATTCTATATGCCAACACTTGCGCTCTCTAATTCAGTGGCTTATACTGCTTTAGATACAGCAGGATTAGATACTGTGAAAAATTTCCCACCAATTCGTGTTTTCGGTACAGTTGGATTTATCTGCTCTATGTGGGCGGTAGACCTATTGGGCTATCAACCTACATCATTACAATTTACAATGAGCGGTATCATCGGCTTAGTGCTTGCGGTTTACTCTTTTTCATTGCCTGCTTGTCCTACTTCTGGTACTGTAAAATCTCAGTCGATGATGGAGATGCTCGGACTTCAAGCATTTGCGCTTTTCCGCCAAAAGAAGATGGCTATTTTCTTTATCTTCTCTTTCTTATTAGGAGCATCTTTGCAAATTACCAACGGTTTTGCAAACCCTTTTATCGCTAGTTTTGAGTCTATACCAGAATTTGCAACTACATTTGGTGTACAACATGCTAATATATTAATATCACTTTCGCAAGTCTCTGAAACATTATGCATTTTATTAGTACCGTTTTTCTTAACTCGTTTTGGTATTAAAAATGTTATGCTTATGTCTATGTTTGCATGGGTGTTGAGATTTGCACTGTTTGGACTAGGCGACCCGGGTCAAGGCGTGTGGCTATTTGTTCTATCTATGATTGTATATGGTATGGCATTCGATTTCTTTAATATTTCTGGTTCGTTATATGTTGATAAAGAGGTAGATCACTCGATGCGTTCATCTGCTCAAGGGCTATTTATGCTTATGACAAATGGATTTGGAGCAGTTATCGGTACTCTTACAGCTCAATGGATTGTAAATATTTATTGTTCTTGGAGCGATGTAGTAGTTGACGCTGAAACTAAATCTCTGCTTATTGGAGATTGGACTACTGTTTGGTATATTTTTGCGGCATATTCGCTTGTTGTAGCCATCGCATTTGCTTTGGTATTCAAGTACAAACACGACAGAAACAGTATCGGAGAAATTAAACACTAAGGATTAAGGTATTAATAAAATCCTAATAACTAAAAGGGGAGATTTTAAAACTAAAAGGGGAGATTTAAGATTTATGGAAAAAATGGTTCTTCGTACAGAACATTTATATAAGGTGTATGGCAAACGAACAGTTGTCAACGATGTCTCAATCGAGGTAAAGCAGGGTGAGATAGTTGGGCTGTTAGGTCCGAATGGGGCAGGTAAAACCACCACGTTTTATATGACTACTGGTTTGGTAACACCCAACGAGGGCAAAATATTCCTTAATGATGAGGATATTACAAAATATCCAGTCTACAAACGTGCGCAAGCAGGTATTGGATATTTGGCTCAGGAGGCTTCTGTCTTTCGTAAAATGTCGGTGGAGAATAATATTCGCGCAGTGTTGGAGATGACCAACTTTTCTAAAGAGTATCAAAAGGAGAAATTAGAACAGTTAATCACCGAATTTCGACTCGAAAAGGTGCGCAAAAATATTGGTGATAGATTGTCGGGTGGCGAGCGTAGACGATGCGAAATTGCTCGCTGTCTTGCTATTGAACCTAATTTTATTATGCTCGATGAGCCATTTGCTGGCGTAGACCCTATCGCTGTGCAAGATATTCAAGATATTGTGTGGCACTTGAAGGATAAAAATATTGGTATATTAATTACCGACCACAACGTAGATGAGACACTCTCTATCACTGATAGTGCTTATCTACTGTTCGAAGGTAAAATATTATTTGAAGGAACGCCAAAAGAGTTGGCTGATAATCCAATAGTGCGTGAGAAATATTTAGGACGTGATTTTGAACTGAAAAGAAAATCAAAGGCGGAGATTTAATTTTGATCTTAAATTTCAATCTTATATCTTAATTTTAATTTTTGTTCCTATCTTTAAATTCAAATTGAAAATAACTTTATATAAATTCTTTAATTATATGGAAATCACAATAGTAGTGATATTTATGCTGCTTGGTATAGCATTTTTTATATTAGAAATTTTCTTTCTGCCCGGCATCTCAATTGGTGGGGTAGCTGGTACTATTTTTGTAGGTGCAGCAGTCTGGTATGCATTCGAGTATTTAGGTGCTTTTGCAGGGTGGCTAACGCTGTTTCTTGGTACAATTGCCTTAGTATTAGCTATCGTAGTCTTTTTAAAGAGCAAAACCCTCGAACGAATTTCCCTCAGTGCAGAGCTAGAAGATGTCGATCGCCCGTTTGAGTCAAACGAGCTAGCAGTTGGAGATAGAGGGGTAACTATATCTCGTATGGCAACATCTGGGGTGATATTAATTAACGATAAGGAGCTAGAGGCAAAAAGTGTAGAGGGTTATATCGACCCGAATACACCTATTGAAATTAGCGAAATAGATGGTGTGAATATATATGTAAAACAAATTAAATAATAAACAATTATGGAAATTCTAACAATTGTAGGTATTGTAGTAGTTGTAGTACTACTAATAGTATTTTTCTATTACGTTCCATTTCTTCTTTGGCTGTCGGCTAAAGTGTCGGGCGTGAGTATATCATTGGTACAGCTCTTTTTGATGCGCATTCGTAAAGTGCCACCATCAGTTATTGTAAATGCAATGATTGAGGCGCATAAAGCAGGATTAAGCTCCATCTCTCGTGATGAATTAGAGGCTCATTACCTTGCAGGCGGACATGTGGTGCGTGTTGTGCATGCATTAGTATCTGCATCTAAAGCAAATATCGATTTATCATTCAAAACAGCTACAGGTATCGACCTTGCAGGTCGTGATGTGTTCGAGGCTGTGCAGATGAGTGTAAACCCAAAAGTTATCGACACACCTGTTGTATCATCAGTAGCAAAAGATGGTATTCAGGTTTTGGCTCGTGCTCGTGTTACTGTACGCGCTAATATCAGACAACTTGTTGGTGGTGCAGGCGAAGAGACAATTTTGGCTCGTGTAGGTGAGGGTATTGTATCATCTATCGGTTCTAGTATAACACACAAGTTAGTACTTGAAAACCCAGATTCTATTTCAAAATTGGTATTGAGCAAAGGGTTAGATGCAGGTACTGCATTTGAAATTCTCTCAATCGATATTGCAGATGTTGATGTAGGTAAAAATATCGGAGCTAACCTTCAAATGGATCAAGCTGAAGCAGATAAAAATATTGCTCAGGCTCGCGCTGAAGAGCGTAGAGCAATGGCTATCGCATTAGAACAAGAGATGAAAGCGAAAGCGCAAGAGGCAAAAGCAATGGTAATTGAGGCTGAAGCCGAAGTGCCAAGAGCAATGGCAGAAGCGTTCAGAAATGGCAATTTAGGCGTGATGGATTACTATAAAATGAAAAATATTGAGGCAGATACGCAAATGCGCGAGTCAATATCAAATCCTAACGCTAAGAACAACGATAAAAAAATGAGATAATTATAGTTTTTTAATTAAATAATAGAATTTTAAATCCGTTCTATTGTTTGATTATCTGAATGTTACTGTTTCGCGCGCTTTTTTATACAAAAAAGCGCGCGAAATGTTTGGTGGGTAAGATAAAAAGCAGTATCTTTGCATTCGCTTTTGAGGGGTACTCTTAAAGGCAACCAGAATGTTGATTCAGTAGCTCAGCTGGTAGAGCACATCACTTTTAATGATGGGGTCCTGGGTTCGAGCCCCAGCTGGATCACAAAACAAATAATTCTTCTGTTATTTGCTTTGATATTATTATTTATAATGTATTAATTTAGTAGATAGAGAAGTTTTGATTCAGTAGCTCAGCTGGTAGAGCACATCACTTTTAATGATGGGGTCCTGGGTTCGAGCCCCAGCTGGATCACTTAAAAAGTCTGCTCTTTTGTTGATATAATATATCACAAAAGAGCAGACTTTGTTTTTTGGATTATTACCCACTTATAGCCCACCAGCTGGTAGAGTAGTCTTAAATTGGGATCAAGCGTAAATTAAATTATGGTGGATCATAATAATTAGGGTTTACTGAATTTATCCAGCCACAGCAAATTTCAAAAATTTCGTGGTTGGGTAATTTTTGTTTGTAAAGTCTATAACTTCAAAAAATTGCCTTAAAATGGACTTATATTGGG
>JAWXTU010000124.1:0-6397 GCA_044433285.1 bacterium
TACAAAAGTTATGGGCTATCGTAATTAGGGAACCGCCGTATGCCGAACGGCACGTACGGTGGTGTGAGAGGTCGGAAACGAAAGTAGGAGAAAACTACTTCGTTTCCTCCTACTCGATTTTTTGATATTTTTAGCGGTTTGTTTGTAAATAGTTTGTGTATGTGAAAATTAGTTTATATTTTTGCAGATGAAATTATAGATAATTATAGTTATGTTAAGATTAGCAACGATTGAAGATATAGAAGTGATACTCAGTATAATACGAGGGTGTCAGCAATTGATGAATCAACGAGGTATAGATCAGTGGCAGGATGGTTATCCCAACCGTGAATCTATTATAGAAGATATAAACGAAAAGAGAGGTTATATCCTAGTTCGAGATGCTCAAATTGCTGCCTATGCCGCACTTATATTAGGTGGGGAGGAGGCATACTCTCGCCTTAAAGGTGGAGAGTGGTTGACAGTAAGCGAAAATTACCTTACTATTCATCGCCTAGCCGTAAGTGATAAATTTAGGGGTCAAAATATTGGCGAATCCCTCTTTCTGCACACAGAACAAGAGGCTCGTATGCGTAATGTAGATTCGATAAGATGTGATACACATAAAGATAACAGTGTGATGTTGCGGTTGTTGCGTCGATTAAATTACGCATATTGCGGAGAGGTAAGTTATCTCGAAGCGAAGCGTGTTGCATTTGAAAAGGTATTATCGTTTAATTAATATTGATGATACATTAAATCCAGAAAATGATACATTAAATGATGTTGATGACACTAGAAATTTAGTAAATGACACTACAAATGATGCCGATGACACTAGAAATTTATCAGATGACACTACAAATGATGTTGATGACACTAGAAATTTATCAGATGACCCTACAAATAATGTTGATGACACTAGAAATCTAGCAAATGACACTAGAAATCTAGCAAATGACACTACAAATATTACCGATGATACTACAAATCCACCGTCCAAAATGAGATGATTTTTTGTTTTGTTATGTCGAAATAAAATTGTAACTTTGCGCATTGATATCTATATGTGAAATTTATAGAGTGAAAAACACAATAATAATCTTAATTACAAACAGTTATTAACAATGAAAAAATTATTTTTTGCAGTAGCAACAACTATGATGATGTTTGCATGTACACAACAAACAAGTCAGAAAGAAAATCCTTTCTTCTCTGATTGGACAACTCCAGAGGGTATTCCTCCATTTGAAACAATTGCAGCTAGTGATTATCTTCCTGCTTTTGAAGAGGGTATTAAACAACAAGAGGCGGAAATTGAAGCGATTATCGCTAATCCAGAAGCTCCAACTTTTGATAATACTCTTGCAGCATTAGATGCATCTGGTGCTCTACTTAATAGAGTAAGCTCTATCTTTTTTAACCTTCTTAGTTCTGATCGTTCTGCTGAACTTGATGAGGTGAATACTAAAGTTTTACCATTAGTAAGTGCTCATGGTGATAACATTTATATGAATGCTGACCTATTTGCTCGTGTAAAAGCAGTTTATGATGCTCGCGAAGAGATGAATTATACAGCTGAGCAACTTACTTTGCTTGATGTTGTTTACAACTCTTTCGTGCGTAACGGTATCGCTCTTGATGCTGAAGGTCAAGCTCGTATGCGTGAAATCAACGCTGAAATTTCTCTTCTTCAAACAGAATTTGGTAACAAACTTCTTAACGAAACAAATGCTTTCCAACTAGTTCTTGAAACTGAAGAGGATTTGGCTGGTCTTCCAGAAGCGGTTCGTACTGCTGCTGCTGAGGCTGCTAAAGCTGCTGGCTTAGAGGGTAAATGGCTTATCGGTTTACAAAATCCTAGCCGTCTTCCGTTCCTTCAATATAGCGAACGTCGCGATTTGCGCGAGAAAGTTTATATGGGTTATATCAACCGTGGTAACAACAATAACGCTGATGATACTAAAGAGGTGGTTGCAAAACTTATCGCTCTTCGTATCGAAAAGGCTAAGTTGTTAGGATACAATACTTCTGCTGATTTTATCCTTGATGATACTATGGCTAAAACTTCTAAAACAGTTAACGATTTCCTACTTAATATTTTTGCTCCTGCCAACGAAAAAGCTAAAGCTGAATTGGCTGATATGCAGGCTTATGCAGATCGTGAAGGTAAAGGTGTGAAAGTTGAGGCTTGGGACTGGGACTACTACACTGACAAAGTGCGCCAAGAAAAATATAATATGGACGAAGAGATTCTTAAACCATATTTCCAAATGGAAAATGTACGCGCTGGTGCTTTCTTTCTTGCTAACAAATTGTATGGTTTGAATATAGAAAAAATGGAAGGTACTCCTTTGTATAATCCTGAAGCTGAGTGTTTCAGAGTGACAGATGCTGATGGTAGCCTAATCGGTATCTTCTATACTGACTACTACCCACGTGCTTCTAAACGTGGTGGTGCTTGGATGACTGAGTTTCGTGGTCAAAGATATACTGATGGCGTAAATGTTCGTCCTATCGTTATCAATGTTGGTAACTTTACTAAACCAACTGAAACTACTCCTTCTCTCCTTACTATCGATGAAGTTGAGACTCTATTCCACGAATTTGGTCACGGTTTGCACGGTCTTCTTGCTCAAGCTCATTATGGAACTGTAGCAGGTACAAACGTAAAACGCGATTTCGTTGAGCTTCCTTCTCAAATCTTAGAGAACTGGTCTACTGATCCTGAGTTCTTGCCTATGTATGCAAAACATTACGAAACTGGCGAGCCTATCCCTGCTGAGTTGATTAATAAACTTCAAGAAATTTCTACTTTCAATCAAGGTTTCAGAACTACTGAACTTGCAGCAGCTGCTATCTTGGATATGAACTGGCACGATCTTGCATCGGCTGAAGGTATTGATGTAGAGAAATTTGAAAAAGATATGATGAATAAAATTGGTCTTATCCCAGAAATCGCTCCTCGTTATCGTACTACTTACTTTAACCATATTTGGGGTGGCGGTTATAGCGCAGGGTATTATAGTTATTTATGGGCTGAAGTGCTTGATAAAGATGCTTATGCTTTGTTCAAAGAAAATGGTATCTTCGATAAAGCTACTGCGGCTAAATTCCGTATTTTACTTGAAAAAGGTGGTACTGAAGATCCAATGAAACTTTATCGCGATTTCCGTGGTGCTGAGCCAAGCGTTGAGCCAATGCTTGTTGGTCGTGGTTTGAAATAATCTTATATATATAGTGTATAATGGTTGGTGAGTAATCTCCAATCGTTATACACTTTTTAATTTTTTTATCGGGGAGATTTTAGAAATCCCCAATATTTTTATAGTAATTATCTAGTGTTTTTAAAGCAATTACAACAACCATCTATTCACGTAGTACTTATCTCTCTTTTGGTTAGTGCTCTGCTATGGTTTGCGCCTCTTTTATTTCAGTCTGCCGATGAAATAGAGATGTGCAATTTGTTGTTTTTGAATCAATATACGTTGTGGGTTTTGCCTATGTGGATGGCGCGTTTAGTCGCCTTTGTGGTTGTCTTTTTGTTGATGTTGTGGCTAAATACCCTGTGTGAGCAATTTCAGATTCTGCCCTCGCGCTCTATGGTTCCGTTTGTGCTTGGTATACTTTTGATGTCGGTTGTGGATTATGTGCAAATCCTTAATGCTCAATTAGTCGCTTTTGTCTTTTTCTTTCTAGCCTTGGTGCAGGTTTTTGGGGTACTGCATTCATCAAACTCTAGTTTCGCAGCTTTTAATTCTGTTATTCTTACGTTAATTGCTTCGCTTTTTCAGCCGCAATACATCTGGTTTATCCTATTGATTGTATTGTCGCTATTCTTTTTTAGAGCATTTACTGCTAGGGCATTGGTCTCTATTTTAATTGCTCTTTTGGCTTTTGTATTTACTGTTTTTTCTATATCGTGGTTACTGCAATCGACAGATCTATTGTTGATTTATTTGCAACAGATCACAGATTTTTCTTTTCCATGGAGCAGTGAATTTAATCCTTATCAGATGTTGTATCGTAGCGATTTTATCCTTATTATACTCCTATTGTTGTTATCAATATTTTCTCTGTTCTACTACTTTTCGTTTAGCACTTCGTGCAAACTTAATGTACGTTTGAATTTTGAGTTTATCAATTGGAGCTCTTGGCTTATACTGATCTGGTTACTCTTTTTTACAATGATTTCTACTCAGTTGCTTTTGCCTTTTCTCCTTTTTGAAGTGTTATGTATAAGCTTCTATTTCAGCACTAATTTTGGTCGCGTGGCAAATATTATTTTTTTAGTTACACTACTGATTTTACTAGCTTATAGAGTTTTATGGATTTTTGGATATTAATGCCGTTTTAGGCAACACTATTATATATAGATATATATTATTATGTTAGAAATTAAAGATTTACACGCCTCGATAGGGGGCAAAGAGATATTAAAAGGTTTGACTCTTACTGTTAAACCAGGTGAGGTACACGCTATTATGGGTCCTAATGGGGCTGGTAAAAGTACACTTAGCAACGTATTGTCGGGTCACCCAGCATATGAAGTTACTTCAGGGTCTATCACCTTTTATGGTAAAGACTTGTTGGCAATGGCACCTGAGGTGCGTGCTCGCGAGGGGATATTTATGAGTTTTCAATATCCAGTGGAGATACCGGGCGTGAGTATGGTGAATTTTATGCGTGCAGCTGTAAATGAGCAGCGCAATCACCGCAATTTAGAGCCACTTTCGTCGAGCGACTTTCTTAAATTGATGCGCGAAAAACGTCAGTTGGTGGAGCTAGATAGCAAATTAGCCAATCGTGCTGTGAATGAGGGTTTCTCGGGTGGCGAGAAAAAACGTAATGAGATTTTCCAGATGGCAATGCTAGAACCACGATTGTCTATCTTAGATGAGACCGACTCTGGACTTGATATAGATGCGCTTAGAGTTGTAGCCAATGGGGTGAATATGCTTAAAAGTCCTGAAAATGCTTCAATTGTAATTACCCACTATCAACGTCTACTCGATTATATCGTGCCAGATATTGTTGATGTATTAGTAGATGGTCGTGTGGTGATGTCTGGAACTAAAGAGTTAGCCCTTGAACTAGAGGAGAAGGGATATGATTGGGTGAAAAATTCGTTGTAATAAGCTATTATTTAAGGTGTTAAAAATATGCAAAATCAATATTTAAATATATACAACGAGACAACTGAGTTGATATCTTCGCGCTCGGCTACGATTTTTAATAAAAATCGCACTTCGTCGGCTACTAGATTTGCTCAATACGGCTTGCCTACGCAAAAATCAGAAGATTATCTATATTGCCCACTTTTTGATTCGCTTTCAGTGGATTGGGGTATGAACTTTAATCGTCTGCTGTTTGGCTTAAAGCAGGAGGATATGTTTCGTTGTTCTGTGCCAGGTATACATGCTACCACGGCATATGTGATAAATGATGTGTGGGTGGGCGATGAAGAGAAAATCGACTTAGGCTCAGGTGCTTTTGTCTCTTCTATGTCGTATGCTTCACAACATCATATGGATTTGTTAGAGAGATATTATAATAAAATCTACGCCGACTCTAAAGATGGCTTTATTCTTCTTAATGAGATGTTTGCCCAAGAGGGGGTGTTTGTATATGTGCCTAAAAATGTGCAGGTAGAACTCCCTTTGCAGGTTGTTAATATGATGCGCGCTGGTATGGATGTGATGGTAAATAGTCGCAACTTAATTGTGGTAGAGGAGAGTGCGGAGCTTTATTGTATCGAGTGCGATCACGCTTTTGATAGCAACCGTTATTTCGCATCACGTGTAACTGAGGTGTTTGTGGCAGCAAATGCTAAACTACATTTTTGTGCCATGGAGAGTTCGTCGCCATTGATGAATAATTTGCGTAAATATGCAGTGTCGATGCAGCGGGATAGTCGCCTAAATATGAGTTTTTATGGACTCACAAATGGCAATACACGCAATGATGTAGAGGTGGATATGCACGGTGAGGGTGCTGAGGTGTGGCTTGGCGGTATGTTGTTAGGCGACAAAGAGCAGAGATGTGAGAATTTTACTACTATTCGTCATAAGGTATCAAACTGCCGTAGCGAGGAGTTGTACAAATATATTGTAGATGATAAGGCTGTTGCAGGATTTAGTGGTAGAATATTAGTGGAGAAGGGTGCGCAAAAAACAGAGTCGCACCAAACCAACCGTAATATTTCACTCAGCAAAGATGCTCGCATTTTGGGTCGTCCGCAGTTGGAGATATATGCCGATGATGTAAAATGTGGTCACGGAGCGACTACTGGTATGCTAGATCAATCTGCTCTGTTTTATATGCAACAGCGTGGTATCGCTCTAAAAGAGGCTCGTTTGTTACTGTTGCAAGCCTTCTCGGCTGATGTGGTAGATAAAATACATATCGATGCTTTGCG
>JAWXTU010000125.1:0-6350 GCA_044433285.1 bacterium
AATATCAATGGCTACCATTCGATGCTTATCTGAACTTTATGAGACTAAAAGCACGAGTCGCCGAGGTGCTGGAGTGCGTAGGGTTAAAATATCGCATTAATTTTTGTTGATTACTTACTTACAATTTTAGAGCTATTGACTCGTATGAATCTATCACTATCTTCCAAATAATCTCTCAAAGAATCCTTTTTTCCTTTTTTGTTCACGTTCAATATCAGAAATTTGCTTTGAAAGAAGATTAAATCGCCTATCTACAACCATATGTATTCTTTCTTGAATAGCTTTATCAATAAGAATGTCTACTTCTTTATGAATTTTATCTATCTCGAAATGAGCAGAAGTTATCCTCTTTTCAATTATTTCTAACTCACCTAAGGTTCTTGTAAAGTAATCAATCTTTAAATTAAATTCCTTTATAGCATCATCGATTGGTTTGAATTTACTAGAAAGTTCTGTATTGGCTTTATCTCCAAGTTTTGAAAACGACTTTATGTCATTTTGTAAAATTACGTGTTGTTTTTTACACTCCTTTTGGATTACATCAATGTGAGCTTTCAATATATTTGCAAATTCCTGCTTTACTTGGTTTAAGTATGTTTGCGATAATACATTAGACAAATCTGCTTTGTCTGCTTTATTATTCAATGAGGTAATTGCATTGTTTAAGGATTCAACAGTCGTATTTAGTAAGTTGGAAATATCTTCCACACTTGTAGCTAAAGTATTAAAATCTGTTTTCCCTACTTTGCTATCTAAATCAGATATACTTGGAACATCTGTTGTGCTATGTCCTACAACCTTAGAATCACCAAACATTGGGTCATTGTATCTTAATGTATGTATAACATTTGTTGGCATTTTAAATCTGGTTTAATTTTTTAATAATATTATTTTCCCAATCTGAAAGTTTACTCATTAACTTAGAGTTCCATCTTATATAATTATATGGAAATCCATATGTCGTGTCATTAGCAAAAAGATCTCGTATTTGGCTAAAGTTGCTGTTTTTTGCTAATTTATCACAATCTATATCTTGCGATTTTAACAATACCTTTTCAAAAAAGTTAATCTGGCTCTCGATTTGAGTTACAAACATCGGTTCATCATTAAGATAATGTTCTGATGCATACCAGTGCCAAATTAGATTACACGAGTGAATACTATTCTTATTTATCTTTAACGGTGAAGCTCCAATCGCTTCAATGCGATTTGTGATCTGCGTCAATATGGGCTCATTTACTTTCGAATTGGGATCCCACATTGCGCCACCATTATTAATGCAATTAACAATAACAATAAAAGGTTTCCCTATTATTCTAAGATGATCTATCATCACCTCTTCAAGCGTATTTAATGCTCTATTGTTAAGAAGTACTATTATGAAATCTAATTTTTCTATCGCCTTGTTTGTTGTTTTTGTATCCTTATCATTAGCATTAAATCCCGGAGTATCAACAATATCTATGTCTTTTAATATTGGTTTCCATAGCGATACAACAACTTCATCAACCCCACTTGCAATGTTTTCATCTTGCAAAAATTCGTGCAACCGACATGTTTTAACAGCACGTCCATTACTCATATATTTTACACCCTGAATAGGTCCAAATACATACCTAGTGCTAATTGAAGTAACAGATACACCCATTCCTCCTGTTTTTGCAACTTTATCATCAAGCAAACAGTTCACAAAGGTAGATTTGCCAATCTGAAAACTACCAATTATTCCAACTTGTAATTTATTTTCCATTTACACCTAATATCTTTAAAGTTGACATCCTAAATGCTTTTACCTCTTTGTTGTACGGCTCAATCTTTCCTTCCCTAAGTTCCCTTGCATCGTCCGCTACTTTTTCTCGTTCTATCGTTGACTTATTTAGATTTGATTCACACTTGTTGTAATCAATAGTGAATTTTTCTTTTTGTTCGTTCAAACTATTATTATAAAAACCTTTTAATCCTTCTGAAATTTTAATAAGCAGCTTTTTCCATATTCCATTTTTTACTTTTAAGATAGTCTCTCTGTCGCCAAAAGAGGCTCTTAATTGTTGGTGCACTTTTTTATATAAAACCTTTTCTTCTTCTGATAAATCGTCGGAAGAGTATATTTTTTTATCATCAGTCACTACGTTATCTTTTTTTGTATTGTTACCCGTAATCAAATCGGATATGTAATCAAATAACTGTTCTATCCATACAAATACAAGTATTGGCGAGAAGATAATATTCAGAACAATCTCTACGACAAGATTAGAACGAGCTATTTTGCACATGGAATCAATGATACTATCATCAAATCTAACAATACTATTGCCTTCAAATTCAGTGTATATATCTTTAGGATCTGGCAACTTTAAGGGAGGGAAATGAAAATTGCATTGGGTCACACTACTCCATTTCTCAATTATTTGTTGATTTGTTCGCTTAATCTCTTTTGAGATACTGAAATTGTAAGTCTCATTTTCACCTCTCTCTAAAGATGTCATCCACAGTTTTATTCTTTTACACAAAGCCGTATCCATAGCATTCTGATAGATAGGCAATGCGATATTTTTCATCATTTGTGCTCTATTATCTTTATTTTTCCATAAAAGTTTCCATCCAAGCGAAGCTGTCAATTTTTTCTTAAGTTTATACGCAACAATAGCTGATATCTCATCTACAGATTCAACCATAATATTGTCATAAAAATCATTTGTTAATGGGGTAAACTCAGATTCATTAAACGTATCTTCAACAATTCTTCTTGCCTCTTCATGAAAATCATCAAGTTGGTTTTTTGCAACAGTCAATTCTGCTCTTTTCTGTGTGACATCCTGAATTGCCTCGTCCTCTCGGTTCTTCAAAGTATTCTCTATCTCTGTTAAAGCAAACGCACATCGGTCGGCACCATTGGTAATAAGAATTGACTCTGCCTTATTTTTAATAATGAAATTTTCAATACCATCAAATAGTTCTTCATAACCACTTATCGATCGAATAAGTTCGACAGATTCTAACGATATTCCACTAACCATCTTAGGTGGCATGCAAATAAGCATTAGTTGTTGATTAACTAACGTTGACCATGCATCGTCAAATGACATTTCCACACCCAAAAATCGTTTAGATAATAACAAAAATCTATTTTTTGTATCTTCAGTAAGATTGCCACTTAAACAGTTATCTCCTATCGTCGCAAGAAATGCCAGTAAAGCGTGATATTTGTGGACATCGTGTTTTCCCACCTTAAATCCAATATTGTTTATCTTGCCAGTATCTGTCGGTATAATAGAATTTTCTGTTATACTTATAGGGGCGCGCATATTAATTGAAAAATAGATTTTTTTATGAGCAGAAGGCATAGCTTGAATTTCTTTTAGAGAGTCTGTATCGCCATCTCCAATAGCCTTATCCCCTTTTAAAAGATATAAAATAGCGTCTGCTTTAGGAATTGTATCCAAAGCGACTTGTGTATCCCATTTGCTTGCAAATAGACCCGGACAATCAGTAATACTACAGCCCAATCGCTCTAAATTTGGAGAGTGCAAATAACAATCAACACTTGCTACAAATGCAAATAGGATCTCATTTACATCAAATCTCGTATTTATACCATTATTCCATCTATTTTCCCAATCTTCAGGGAAGACGATAACATTTGATACGTTTTCAACGGTATAACGGCTTTCTTTACCTACATTGTTTTTAATTGTATTATCAGATATAAATCTCGAAATTAGCGTTGCTATTCGTAATATATCTAAATTTCCAGAGCTGTATTGCCCCCTATTTTTCTCATAACTTTCCCATTCTTTGTTAATAGCAGAGTTAATTAATTCAATATGTTTTTTATTATTAAAATGTAGCAGATCCGACAAATACATCCTTACATCACCAGGCCTAAACTCTACACCTAGATCATTTTCAATAGATATATGCTTTGATAAAACATCTTCTATGTTTAAAATAATCTCTCTCTCTGTTTTCCATGTTACCACTGCACACTCCTTCTGTTTTTTGTCCGAAAGATTTCTCGCCGTTATTTTACAGGCACTCGTTTTAACCATTGCACCTCTTGGACTTATTTCCCGTCCGTCGCAAAATGTATTAAATGTAGTAGATTTCCCTCCTTGAAATTCTCCAACAAGCACAATATTGAACTGATCTTCAAGGCATTTCTTATTTATTTGGTCAAATTCAGCCTTTGAAGATTCGCTTAAATCATTAATTTTTAATATATTGGATAAAATTCCTAATAGTTGGTTTCTTTTAGCTGTGTATGTTTTTGCATTCATTGTTGTAGCTTTTAAATGATTTATATATAGTGCAGCACCGAGACTTACTGCATATTGTGGGTCTAAATCTTGTTGATTTACACTATTCCAGATGGTCTTAATATTCTTATTATAATTTCTTGCATAATTTCCTATACGCTCTCTAACATAAGGGATATTACACGAGCCTCCTACGAAAAAAATAGCATCAATATCTGTCCATTGCATACCATCCTTATTTATAAGGTCTTGACATTTAGTTATACTATCACTAATGGCAGCGTCAATCATATAATTAAATTCAGACCTTGTTAGAGTCAATGTTTTCATGCCCTCTGATCCATAATTTATGATAGACGTAGCCTGCATTTCTCCCGATAGAGTGTTTTTTATGTCTTCTTTGCATTTTTTTATTAACTCTCTGTTTATGCTAGATCTGTTTTCATTACAGGGTATTGGAAATCTCTCTTCGAAATAATCTTTTATCTGAATATCGAAATATCGACCTGCTTGTTTTGTTCCATTGCCCGCTATTGGCATTGAAAAATCTATACCATCTTGATTCGTATTAATCTTTATAATAGCAGGATCAAACGTCCCACCACCCAAATCATATATTAAAGCGGTGAAATTTGTTTTAGGGTAAGCATTACTAGCTATTTTATTAAAATAAATGGCAGCAGCTTGAGGCTCTGTCACTGTCTCTACTTGTGTAAATCCAGCATCGTTTGCCGATTTTCTAAGTGTATAGATAGCTTTGTTGTCAAAGTCTACAGGTACTGTAATTATTACTCCACTAAATATATTTTGTCCATTCTTTTCTGACTCTGACTCTCTCTTAATTTGAGATAAAATAGCTGTAATTATATCACTATATGTAATGCCTTCTATTCCAATTATACACTCTTGTAAAATATCCAACTTAAACTCAAATATATATTTTGAATAATCCTTTGCAGCTATAGAGTTTGCCTCATACCCCACGTATATATTATTTGAATCATCAACCCATGCAACCGTTGGAAAATCGTACTGAGAAATAGGACTTGGAGAGGTGAATTTTATTTTCTTTAACTCACCATCACTATTTATAAATGCAGCACTACACTCACTTGTTCCGAAATCTATTGCTAACCAATTCATAATACATTTATATTTAAAAATTTATTATACTCTGCCATTTTTTCTGTTACCTGCTCAATCTGTACCTTTAGATTGCCGTATGCTTCATACATATCTTTTGACAACCTATAATATTGATGCGCATTTTGATTGTATTCGACAGAGATCGCTCTCCACTTTTTTATCTTGTCACTACAACTATCTTTTAACCTTTCGATCGAAATTTCGCCTGTTATCCCTAATTTAGAATAGAATGATTCACCATTCTCGCCAGCCAAACATTTAATATCGTTCTCTAGGTCAGCTTGTTCATAGTAAGTATTATATAGTTTAGAGCTAAGTTTTGATAGTTTACCATCATAAAGTTCGATTAAAATTTCAAACAGTTTAAATTCGCTACTCTCTCTAAGTTTATTTTTTACGGTTGTATGAATTTGAGAAACAATATTTGAGGCATCAATTTTTCCTTTGGCTGATAAATTGTCAGACTCATTCTTTAAATCATAAAGGAGCGTTCCTATAGATGATTGCATCTTTATTAACGAAGCGCGCTCTCCAAAGTGGTTCTTCAGAACCTTAATAAAGGTATCAAATCCACTCTGCTCTCTTAGATACTGTTTTATATCTCCTAATGACGCTTTAGGGTTTTGTTCTAAAAATTTACATATAGATACAATTCCAAAGCGATCGAACTTCATAAACAGATACCTTCGAATGCAATCAGGGTCAATATCAAAATCTATAGGTTGTTTTATGTCAACCCTGCATGGTGAGATAGTTTCTTCCTTCAGACAATATCCTTTATTGTAACATTTACAGGGATAATACTCCAACTCCTCGTTAGTATATTGAGACCTAAATTCAACTTGTAAATGCAACTGAGGAATTGGAAAGGTTGCAGGGAATGAGATAAAATATTTTTTCAGAGAGGAAAGAGAGATAAAACTCTCCTTCGCTCCGCTGAATGGAATA
>JAWXTU010000126.1:0-6251 GCA_044433285.1 bacterium
CCAAGCGTCGTTTGATAATCTCCTCTGCCAATTTGCGCAACAAGACAGGTGGTGCCGCCTCATCTACAAAATGAAAACCACTTTCGCCAGTCTCTGCAATCATAGCCTCCATTCTGTCTACAATAATAGATACATCGCAACTCTCAAATCGAGCTATATAATCGAGTGCGGTGTCGCAAAATGCACATTTAGCCCAATAACAACCGTGCGCAAGCATCAATTTATTCCAACGTCCATCACTCCAAAGACGGTGCATAGGGTTAGTAGTATCCACAAAATTGAGATATTTATCTAGCGGAAGACCACTATAAGTGGGTGGTGGAAGAGTTGAAAACGGTGGATTTTCTTTACTATCCATCTGATGAAATTGCACACTATCTTCGTTAAGTATCGCAGTGCGCAAAAGCTCACCACCTTGCACTATACGCAGCGTTGGCAACTCGCCATCATCGTAAGATATATAATCTACATATTTAAATATCGTGGTATCTGAAAGCTCTCTCAATTCGGTGTTTACATAACCTCCACCAAGCAATATTTTTACATCTGGATAGTTGACTTTTAGGTATTTAGCACATTGAAGTCCCGCCAACAGATTACCAGGGAACGGTATAGAGATAGCCACGAATTTTGGGGCGGTTTGCTGCATTTTTTCCTCTAGCAACTCAATCATCAAATCGCCAACAAAAGTGAGAGGTTTGTTGAGTTGCGCCTCCAGCTCATCAAAAGTAGAGAGGTATGTAGATAACTGTTCGGCATAACGAATTAGTTGAAAATTTTCATCAACAGCAAACTGCACAACGTCGCATATATTTTTGAGAAATAGACTTGCCAAAAATTTTGCTCTATCAACACTACCCGACTCGCCAAACGACCACTCCAACTCCTCTTCATCGGGCAGACGGTACATACCCTCCCAAAACTCAATATTAGCATAACGTGTTGCCAATGAGAGTCTTTTGCCCGAAAGAAATTGCAAAACAGATGATATATTTCTTAAATAGAAATCGCTATTAGAGATTGTAGAGCGCAGAGGTTTGGGGATTTTAGATTTAGGGATTTTAGATTTTTTACTAGCCTCGTCGAAAATATATTTCAAATTCCCCTCCTCAAAGAGCCTGTATATCAACTCAATACCCAAGTCGCACTGCTGAGCATCTATACCATTTTGGCGCATATAGGCTGTGAGATGCGTGATAGATGGATATACCGTATTTAATTGCGTGAGTGGAGGTAGAATAAATAACATAATTTCGCTAAAAAAGAGCACTTAAAACGCCCCGTAAGATAAAATTTAACTAATAAAACTGAGTTCTAAAACAAAACTCTGCAAAGGTACTGAAAATTAATGATTAACGCTTAATGATTTAATGATTATTTTTTTGTAATTTTGCAACGATATTTTTTTGACTGAAATAGAGATAGACGAAAACACACAAAATAGATGAACGACAATAGATTAATAGTAATATTAGGACCTACGGCTAGCGGTAAAACCGCCTATGCCACCAAATTGGCTGCCGAGATTGGCAACGCTGAGATTATCAGTGCCGATTCGCGCCAAGTGTACAGAGGTATGGATTTGGGCACAGGAAAAGATTTAGATGAGTATTGCGTTGATGGTAAGCAGATACCATATCATTTGATAGACATTGTAGATGCAGGATATAAATATAATTTGTACGAGTATCAGCGTGATTTTTTAGCGGTTTATAACGATATAATCTCTCGAGGTGCTACACCTATTTTATGCGGCGGAACTGGGTTGTATATCGAGGCAATTTTAGGAGGTTATCGCCTATTGGAAGTACCAAACAACGATACGCTGCGCCAATCACTTGAGGGAAAATCGCTTGAAGAGTTGAGCGAGATATTAGACAAATACCCTAATTATCAGAAACATAACAAGACCGATGTAGACACCACAAAACGAGCAATTAGGGCAATTGAAATTGCAGAATATTACTCTCGGCACGAAGCAAAAGAGGTAGAATATCCCGAATTGAACCCTATAATTTATGGAATTGATGTAGATAGAGAAGTGCGACGAGAGAGGATAAGTAAAAGACTGAGAGCGAGAGTAGAAAGCGGTATGATTGATGAAATCAAAGGGCTTATAGATAACGGTGTGAATGCCGAAGACCTTATATATTACGGATTGGAGTACAAATTTGTAACACAATATATCATTGGAGAGTTGGAATATGAGGAGATGTTGCAAAAATTAGAGATAGCGATACATCAATTTGCCAAACGACAGATGACGTGGTTTAGAGGAATGGAGCGCAGAGGGTATAAAATCGAGTGGATAAAAATATAAAAATCCAAAATAAGCATATAACGAACATCTATTACAACTCTAAACATCAGGGTATTACAAAAATATTTTGATGAAGAGCAAAAAACTAGACAAAATATTTGGTGGGTAACAAAAAAAGCAGTACCTTTGCATCGCTTTTGATGAGAGGTATAACACCTATCAAAAAAGTATAAGTTCGGGGTGTAGCGCAGTCCGGTTAGCGCACCTGCTTTGGGAGCAGGGGGTCCCAGGTTCGAATCCTGGTACCCCGACAAAATTTAGGGAGAAAAGTAAACTATTGTCTGAAAATCTCTATATAATAGAGAAGAGCAATAATAGAGACAATCAATCCTTTTAAGAATTAAACATTCGGGGTGTAGCGCAGTCCGGTTAGCGCACCTGCTTTGGGAGCAGGGGGTCCCAGGTTCGAATCCTGGTACCCCGACAAAAAGAGAGATAACATCGTTTTGATGGTATCTCTCTTTTTTTTTGTCAGCGGCAGGTCTGTGTGATCCTTGATTTTCGGGATGAACATAGTAAACGCCATAAAAAATGGTAGCGCAATTTCTCGCGCTACCATTATAATTATATTCTAATACAAGATTAGATTGTCAGTTTAGTAAAGGCTAACTTTTTGTGCCACACCATTAAGTTGAATGATGTAAATACCTTTTTGAAGTTGACAGTTGAAGTTAGAGTTGAATGAAGTATTAACAACCACTTGACCAGTAATGCTGTATACCATAAGTTGAGCATCGCCCTCACCGTTGATATATAAGCGACCGTTGTTACCAATCACGTCAAATGCATTCACCACATTTACATCCACATCTACAGTAGGACCATCACCACCAGTTGATTCTCCGTAAGTGCTCCAGATACCATTGTCATAAGTCATAAAATTATCACCAAGAGTAGTCATTGTAAATAGGTCTCCGCCAAAAGTAGGTGTTTGATATTCAGAACATTTCAAAATATCACTGTTGTCAGGATTGGTTACACCTAAACTGCATGCAACAAAGGCAATGTAACACAAATCTTCTTCATTTACAGGAATTGTTGCTGTGTATATGTAAGTCTCATTTGTTGCAAGAGTCATAAGTGTAAAACCGTCCTCGTAATCTGTATTTACGTGTAGAATGAAATATTGCATATCATCTGTTGCCCAAAGAAGAGACTCATCACCAGGGTTGAAATATAGAGTCATACCTTCAGCATCGCCATCGCCAGTTGATTCTCCGTAAGTGCTCCATTCGCCAGTAGTAGAGCCTCCATAATAATCATTTATATTAGTGCAAGTAAGAATAGTATACAAATTGTCACTACCTAAAGTCAAATTAGCAGTATTTGTATCGAATTGATATTTATCGTTGTTTCCTGCTGCGCAACGGATAAAATAGATATAGTTTATTGCAATAGGCATCTCAAGTGTTACTGAATATGTATTTTCTTCGTCAGCTACAAGAGTCATAAAGTCAGAATAAACACCATTCTTTTGACCTGTTTCCATATAGTAAACAGCAAAATTAGCACCATCAGTACCCCAAAGGTCAGCACCACCAGTATTTAGATATAGAGTTCTAGTGACACTAGTCGGAGGAGTAAATTCGCCCCATGTACCAGCGCTTTCTGAGTTAAAAGTATAGCAATTACCTGTAATATCACTGCTATTTATATTATTAGTGTTTGAAATATAAGAATAGCCAGGAGTAGTAATTGAACTATCGAAAGCATAGAACTGAATTTCAGTTATCTCTCCTTCAATCGAAAATTCGTATACATCATCTGTGCCAGGCACAAGAGTCATAAAGGCTGTCCAGCATTGCATATAACTTCCGCTTACATAATATTTAGCGGCAAATTGTTCGCCGTTTGAGTTACTCCATTGTCCATTTAAGTTTAGATACATAGTTGTAGAAGGATCGGGGTCAGTCGTTGTACCACCACCTCCAGTAGATTCTCCGTAAGTGCTCCATTCGCCTGAGGTGTAGTTAGCACCAGCTGCTAGTTGTGTAATGGTGTATAGATCACCTGCTGCTTCATCGTCGATAGGAACCATATCAAACGTGATCCTATTATAGAACATAAAGCCTTTATTAACATTAATAGTAGCTGAGTAAATATTAGTTTCCCCTGCAACCAGTTCCATTGGATAAGAATCTGTATAACCAACAACAATATAGAATGAAGTAGAACTACCCCAAAGAGTTTCATCACCAGTATTTAGATAGAATGTATAGGATCCTGGCTCAGTGCTACCGCCATCTCCAGTAGATTCGCCATATGAACTCCATGTACCATTAGCCATATCCTCGTAAGTTCCACTTCCTGAATATGTTATTGTAAAACAGTTGCTAGTGAAAGAATACATGTAATCTGTATAGTATTCTTCAGTATTATAAGAATGTCCGGTGGTTCCTGTATTGTGACAACTGAAATATACAGAGTATAAATCCGTTAAAGCTACAGGAATTGTTGCTGTATACACATCAATTTCTTCATCTACAAGATCCATAACTACCCAAATATCTGTCATATTTGCATCAGAAGTTTTATAAACTATTGTGTATTCATATGCCCCACTACCCCAGAAGTTTAGACCTCCTGTATTTAGATAGAACGTTGTACCTGAAACTACATCATCACCTGTACCGTCACCATCATCTGTATCTGTACTACCGCCAGTAGATGGTTCATATTTACCCCATTCGCCACCAATATCTGTAACAAACCCAGCAACATCATATTTAGTAATAATAAACATGTTATTACCATCAGTTGGAATAGTTAAAGGAAATGATACTTGGTCTTCGTAAACACCTGATGAGTGCCTTTCAAAGTAAACCGATGAAATTTCACTTATTACAGCAGAAGTAGTTACAGCATATATATTTTCTTCTCCGCTTACAAGATCCATATATTCCACATGACTCACTTTTTCAGCATCTAAATAACAAAAAGCATATTGCAAAGTTGTACTACCCCAAAGGTCTGAACCACCAGTATTCAGGTAAAGCGTAGTACCATCACCTGCATCACCTGCATCACCACTAGATACTCCGTAAGTACTCCAAGTACCTGCGGCAAAATTAGGATTACCACCATTACCTGCGGCTGTAATAGTAAATAGATTACCAGTAGGAGTTTCAAGAATTGAAGTGAAGTCAAAAAGATCAAAGTTAACAAAATAGAAATCCGAATTGTAACTTACCGTAGCTGAATAGATACTAGTTTCTCCACCCACAAGTGTCATTGTAGTATATGAGTTATCCATATCTAGTAAATCAGTAGTAATATATAATTGTGAACAAACAGTACCCCAAAAAGCAACACCACCTAAATCTATATAGAATGTATATGATTCAGTCTCTGTGCTACCACCAGTGGCATCACCACTACCGTCACCGGTTGATGATTCGTATGTACTCCAATTGCCTATTGTTTTGGAAATTGGTCCAGCACCACCTGAATATACAGCAGTAACTGTGTATAAATTTCCTTTTATTTCACTATAACTAGCATAAAAATAATCACTATAATAAGTCATAGTAGACATACTAGGATTCGCTTCACCACTTGGTTGAATAGAATAATATATATAATTCATATCATCTACATCACAAGAAACAGTTGCTGCATATAGATTATCTACGCCACCTACAGGTGTCATAATTGTATGCACCTCATCGCTACTCGAAGATGAAGTACTATAAGCAAAAGTGTAGTTTACATCATCTATCCCCCAAAGGCCAGACCCACCAGTGTTCAGATAAAACGTGGTTTGAGCAAACATCGTCAGCGAACATATCACCGACAAAAAAAGTAAAGTGATTTTTTTCATACGAAAATAAATTATGCAAATGTTGATAATCAGACACTTGCAGGTTAATAATAAAATTAAGACAAAATCAAAAGCAGCCCTTGTCTATATGACAATTGCGATTGATTATTA
>JAWXTU010000127.1:0-6155 GCA_044433285.1 bacterium
GATATTATGAAGATAATAGACTCAGAGACAGAGATAGGGTCAAGAAGAGAGTTTGCAAAAGATATATTTACATTCTCATATTTTTGTGGAGGTATCTCTTTCGTGGATATTGCTTCCTTAGAAAAGAGTAATATATTAGAAATGAGACTTATATATCATAGACAAAAGACTAATGGGGCTATTAATATCAAATTATCTTCTAGAGCAGTAGACATTATAAGTAAATATAGTAGCTCCTCTAACTATCTATTTCCAATATTGGATAGTAAGAAGCATATTACCCCAATGCAAAAGAATAACAGAGTGCATAAGGTGTGTTCACAAGTTAATGGAGAACTAAAGCTATTAGCTAAAGAGCTTGGTATTAAAGCAGATGTAACCACCTATGTTGCAAGGCACTCATTTGCAACTATTTTAAAGAAATCTGGTGTAAATATAGGCATTATATCAGAGGCTTTAGGGCATCAAGATATTAAAACTACTGCTATATATCTGAGTAAATTTGATAATGAGCAGATTGACGAAGCTCTTGAAAATTTGCTTTAGATTATATTGCAACTATATTGTCAAGATGAGATTTGGTGGAAATAAGCTGCAACACCTACTATAATCTTTGGGAGCAATGTTGCAAATCTGATATTGGGGAAATTTATAGCGGTAAAGGGGGAATAAGTCTATATGAAGCACAAATTTATTCCCCCTTTTTTTCTACCTTTGTAAGATAGCATCTGTAATAGGAATATTGGAAATCTCAAAAAAAGCAAAAACTAGTTTTCAAAATTTCCTATCATAATGGTAATATAATATAAATATATGGATAGTTTAGAATATAGCGTAGTGATTAAAGATAAGAGAATTAAGAAAACTAATTCTTGTTTCTTTATATATGGAAATAAAAATCATAAAGAGATTATTCCTTTACCTGATAATTTTGATTTAGAAGAGCATAAAGAGATTTACCCACCTTATGAATATGGATTCCCTGTAGATGTAAGATTTCAGGATAATAAGATTTATTGTTTTCTGTTCTTAATTTCATCTATCCCTGCAAGAAATAGTGATTTAATTGATGATAGCAATTATACCCCTATTGTCATAGGAAAAGTAGCCAATAATATAAAAGATATTAAATTATACGTTGATTACCTTGAAAGAACTGGTGTTATTGATATTGATAGACAATATATAGTTAGACAAAAAGCTCGTGGTTATAAATGGGCTAATACTTATTCTTCAAGACCTTTTATTTCTAAGCAGGTAGTAACTAAATTTGCAGATGATATATATAAATCTCAAATTAGCACAAATTCAAGTGAATATCCTTATTTATTCCATTGGTATGAGGACAAACTACTAAAAATGAATCCTATTGCAGAATTATATGCCTATTTTGTGAAACAGCAAAAATTGAGTGATAAAAGTAAAGAATTTTGGGACTGGAATAGTGATTTGGGTAAGTTAAAATCTCCAACAGTTCAATATCAAGCTGTTGTAAGGAATATAGGTAAAATCAAATTAGGAGAGTATGAAGTTCATATTGATAATAATGTACATCGACTACATTCTACTTTAACAAACTTGCAGAAAGAGTATCGTAATTTTCTGTATTATAATGATACTCAGCTTATAAGTGTAGATATAAAAAATAGTCAGCCATATCTTACTTGCATAATCTTAAATCCAGAATTTTGGAACCCAGAATCAGATATGCCTTTAAATATTGGGCATTTGCCAGAGAATATACAAAAATTGTTTTTAGACTCTAATATGCTCACTAATGCTTTGAGAGCTTATTTTTCTGAAACAAGCATAGCGAATTTTGCTCAATACAAAGAACTTGTTTCAAATGGTAGTATTTATGAATATATAATGGAATTGGCAAATACTACTATAAGAAAAGATGAAGAACCTATAATTGATAGGAAAGAGGCTAAGACAATGATGTTTAGTTTATTATTCAGTAAAGATAAAGGCAGGTCAAAAAGTGCAAGAATTGGTAAAATAAAAAGACTTTTTAATTCTACTATCTTTCCAGAAGTTGGAAAGTTATTTAAGCTATTAAAAGCGGATTATTCAGATTTGCAATCAGATAAACCCCACGCAAGGTTACCCATTCTATTACAAGCAATAGAAAGTGAAATTATTTTACACCGCTGTTGTCGTAGAATATGGGAAGAAAAAGAGGGGCAAGTGCCTATATTCACTATTCACGATTCAATAGCATCTATATCAGAGTATATACCATTTGTAAGAGATGTGATAAAAGATGAATTAAGTAGCTGTGTAGGAGTTACTCCTAATTTTAGCATTGAAGAGTGGGAAGAAGAAAACTTAGATGAATCAATACTCCACAAAATAAATGACCATTTACAAAATAATCCTCAAGGATAGATATATAATGTATAACTAAATTTACCGTTTCTTCTATCTCTAAAAATATATTTTTCCGAAAAATTTCAGCTTTTATTGCGTATATATAAGCATAAGTTACTCCATCAAAACCCTCCCCAGCACTTAGCAGGTTGGGATAGTCCCCCTGTATAACATTTAAAAATAAGTGGTAGATATGGAAAACAATCTAAAGTTTTTAAACACTATGAGTGTTGCGCAGTTCAAAGAAAAGTACAACGTAGAGCAAATTGAAATCAAAAAGAATCAACACACAGGTAAATGCTTCTTTGTTTATGGTTTCGAAACAGGGGCTTGTTCTAAAAAGGCTGAGACAGGTGAATTAACTATTCCTGTAGTTTCAGAGGTATGTTCACCAGACACGGGGGAACTGTTCTATTTGCTACACCAAAAGGGAGAGGGTGGAGCAACAACATTAGCAACATTATAAAACAATTAATGTTGTCAAGAAGGTAGGAAGTAGAGATATTTCCTGCCTTTTTTATTTCTGACTACAACTTAAAAACAATACAATTATGAATTTACGTCAATCGTCAAAAAGAGAAGCCAAAATAAAAATGGCTCTACAAGGTTGTGCAGGGAGTGGAAAAACATACTCTTCTCTACTACTTGCCTATGGATTAACTAAAGATTGGAGCAAAATAGCTATCATTGACTCCGAGAATGGCTCTGCTGACTTATATGCAAATTTAGGTAGTTACAATGTACTATCTCTAAAAGATTATAGCCCAGAGACATATATTAAAGCTATTCAAATTTGTGAAGATGCAGAAATGGAGGTAATTATAATTGACTCTATCTCTCAATGTTGGGATTATTTACTTGATTTCCACGCTAACCTACAAGGTAACAGCTTCACTAATTGGGCTAAAGTTACCCCAAGACATAATGCCTTTGTGCAGAAAATATTAAGGAGTAATAGCCATATAATCTGTACTATGAGGACAAAGCAAGACTATGTACTGAGTGAGAAAAATGGCAAGATGATACCAGAGAAAGTGGGTCTTAAATCTATGCAAAGAGATGGCTTAGATTATGAGTTTACTATTGTCTTTGATGTCGATATTAAGCACCATATTACAGCCTCAAAGGATAGAACAGGTCTCTTTATGGGTAAACCTGAATTTACTATCTCTTCTAAAGTAGGTGAATACATCTTGAATTGGTGCAACTCAACCTCTAATAACCAAATAGTTAATCACCCTAACAATAATCAATATGGAAACAGCAATGCAATTACAGCAAGTTAGACCAAATAACACCTTTTTTCTCCCACAAACAAACCCAATGGAGGAGAGAGTTATTGAACCTGTACTAACTTCTCCTATAATAATAAACACAAGTAAGTATGAGAATAAGCCATTTATTGAAGCTAACACAAAAGAGGTAACAGCAAATCATCTAAAGAGTGATTGCGTAATACCTGTCTTTAGCAAAGATAATGAGGTAACAATCTCACACACAGCATTTATTGACACTGTTTGGAATGCAGTAAATAAGATGTATAGCAGAGAGACTATTTCTGAGCCAGATATTAGAGTTTCACACGTTATCAAGGGCAGAACTCCAGAGGCAATACATAAGCCAGTAAATCAGCTCTTAGACATAGATAAAACTATCTACTATGAGAGAATGATGTTTGCCATTGATGTGCCTACAATACACAGAGATATAGCAGGAAATAGATTAAATCTCACTATTGGAGGAGTTAGAGCCTATAACCACGAAAACCTATACTCTAAGAGAGGAGTTGAGAAATTCAAACTCTTTGTAGGATTTAAGAATCTCGTATGCTGTAATATGTGTATCTCAACAGATGGATTAAAGAGTGATATTAAGGTTCTGAGTAGTGATGAACTATTTAAGGCTACAATGGCTCTATTATCACAGTATAATATCGAAAAGCATCTTCAATCAATGAAACTACTTCAAGACCACTCTTTGAGTGAGCATCAATTTGCTCAATTTATAGGTAAATCACGCTTGTATCAATGCTTGCCACAGGCTCAAAAGAAATTGTTACCTGAGATGTTAATGACTGACACACAAATAAATCTCGTAGCAAAGTCATATTATAATGATGAGAATTTTGGAGTGTTTGAACAAGGAGCAGAAATTGATATGTGGAGTGTTTATAACCTCCTTACAGGGGCAAATAAATCATCATATATTGATAACTTCTTGGATAGATCTTTAAATGCCACAGAACTTTCATCTGGTATTTGCCAAGCATTAAATGGAGAAAGTTGCTATAACTGGTTTATAAAATAGTACCTTTGTAAATGACTGTATTATTAACAGCTATAGAAATATTGATAGCAACTTTAATTATTGGAGTATATTTTAAAGATGAAGATAGATAACCCTGACTCTTCCTGACAACATTACATAATCAAAGAATTAGCCCACACCTAAAATGGATTTTGTGGCATCTATTGAGATAGGGAACTGTATATCGCTGAAATATTGGTAATTTTGATTACCTTTGTATTCAGAATTAAAACAATTTGCTAATGAAATAGAAGTTTAACAGAAGACATATTAGTATAAAAGCGTTTGCTATTATTTGTGAAGTCCTAAACTACCACTTTTTGACAACAATCACAGCAGTAATAAGTAAATGCTCATACCTCTTGGTGTGGGCTTTTTCTTGTTTGTGATTGTAAGGTGTGGTAGCCTTTGGACTCAACAAAGATTGCCTACACCTTTTTTATTGGTATATGTTCATAAAACAAGAATATATGGAAATACTATTAATTGTCGCTATTGGAGCATTCTTTTATTATTACTTACAACGACAAGATGATAAAAAAAGATTAGCCAAACAAGATTATGAATTAAGACGACTAAAGGGAATTAAAAGCTCTGAAGATGAATTAGAGAGTAAAAACCTTTTAGAAGACCATCACTTTAAAATTATATTGCTTCAAGTTCAAAAAGATGAAAATTTCAAATGGCTTGATAGGGATATTCAAGTTGATGAAGCAAAAAGATTATTTGAAAATAAATATGGGTATAACTTTTCAGACCCATTTAAAGAATATTGACATGAAACGATTTTACTCTTATGCTTTAATTTTAAGCATTTTAGCAGCTACATTAATTGGGTGTAGTAAAAACAATGATGAGACAGAGCCAATATTAGGATCTTGGAATGCAACACAATTAGAAGAGGAGGGCACACCTAATACTAATGAGGCAAGTGAGAATGAGATTACTTTTAATCCTTACAACCCCGATACAAAAGCAACAACAGAAAATCTAATCACTGACATTAGTTATGGTACATATATATGGACTTTTAGCAGTGATAAAACAGTTTCAATAATAGGTTTAGATAGTGGAGAAATAGGTTATTTAGATGGAGAATCTCCTAATGATTATAGTTCTTATTTAATTGATAAAGACCAAAATACAATTATTTTCTCTTTTGAGGATAAAACAAAATCACCTGTGAGCTATGATATATTGCAACTAACAGATAGTGAACTAATTCTAAAATATGAAATATTAGATAACGAAGAGATAACTGCTTGTAAGACAATATACTTTAACAAAATAAATGAATAGAGACTTTTCATACCCTATTGGTTACGGATTAACTAAGACAGGATTACCTCTTATCCCCATTATGATAGGAGATTATGCACTATGTTTTATTATTGACACAGGTGCTACCTTATCTCTTCTTGATAGTAGTGTTGCTGATAGACTTGGTGATTTAGCCGTGAAAGATGATAAAAGTA